>JBBRVB010000201.1:0-7461 GCA_038247275.1 Chroococcales cyanobacterium | reverse complement strand
TGATTTAATCAAATTGCTCCATTTGGAAACACTATGTATTTCTACTGGAGTAGCTTCAACTAACTGAGGTAAGGGGGTTTGAGTGAATTCCTGCTTTGAATCTTTCGCAGATGCTTCATTTGAAGTCATGGTTAAAATTTCCTCTAAAGTTTTGCGTCATTTAACGCATCTTCCTTAAGGATGCCCTTAATTCAATGACATCTAACTATTTGAGAGGTTTTAGTTCTATGTGTCTAGAGCTCGCCTACAATTCGTCAATTGTCACGATCCCGCCTTCGGTAAACTGCACTACAAGTTCATATTCTTCTAGTAGCGCAGTGCCAAGTAACGGTCTTCTTCCTGTCGCCAGTACGCGGACTTCTCGTTCTTCTCCATTCCACAGAATAATTGCTTCGTGAACGGGTAATGTAACTTGACTATTATCAGCCAAATTTACAGGCATGGCATATTTAAGCCGTAATCCTAACAAAGCTACTGCTTCTGGTGGCAAGCAAAGTTCGTCGGTGAATCCAGTATCTACGACAAATTCAATCGGTACATCCGATCGATTGGGAATGCGAAACATGACAATAACAGTTGCATGTCCATCGGTTACGGTACCAGAAATCACTTACTGATGCGCTCCATCACGCCACCTAATGAAGCAGCAACATTGTAACCAATCCGTAGTCCAAATAGCCGTCCATCTGGATGTCGTTCGTTCAAACGGTGTGATGCGTGTAAACCGTTTTTGTCTACCTCATAATCACCCGTCTCAATGTCAATAATCACCATTTTGCCAATGTTTTCGGCTGATTCTACTTTTTGGCGGATGCTGTTTTCGTACAGTTGCTTGGCAATTTGTCCAACTTCTTCGTGACTTAAAAGGATTGTTTGCATCTATCATCTCCAGCAATCTTTTGGCACTCTACCATCATATCTCAATAAGATTGGACGATCGATAAGCTAGCCTCTGAGGTAAAATCTCAACAGATTATGGTCGCTCTAAATAGCATGAAGGATACACTATCCACCTCAACAAAAAGCCCACACTGAGAATAAATGCGCAGTGTGGGCTTTTAATTAGGTAAATCGATCGAATTATGCGATTGCTGCCATTGTGACATCATTGGTAGCAAGTAAATCCTGGAGTTCTTCCGAATCAACAGTTTCCTTTTCAACCAACATGTTCGCTAGTTTATCTAGGACATGCTTGTTGCCGAGTAATACAGCCTTCGCACGCTTATAAGCTTCTGCTACTAATTGGCTGACTTCATCATCAACAATTGCCGCAGTCTCTTCGGAGAAGTCCCGTTCGGAGGCGATATCGCGACCGAGGAACATGTTACCTTGTTGACGACCGAGAGCAACGGGGCCGAGTTTCTCACTCATCCCATATCGCATTACCATCTGACGGGCAACACGAGCGACTTGTTGGAGGTCATTGGAAGCACCGGTGGTGACTTCTTCTTCACCGAAGATGATTTCTTCAGCAATCCGACCGCCGAGGGCGACAGCCATTTGGTTTTGAAGGTAGGAACGGCTATACAAACCAGATTCCATCCGATCTTCGCTCGGCGTGAACCAAGTTAGACCGCCAGCATTACCGCGAGGAATGATGCTGATCTTCTGAACGGGATCGTAGTCGGGCATCAAGGCACCCACGAGGGCGTGACCGGCTTCATGATAAGCAACCAATATTTTGCGTTTCTCGCTCATCACACGGTCTTTCTTCTCTGGACCAGCTAATACGCGATCGATCGCATCGTTGACTTCATCCATCGAGATTTCGGTCAAGCTACGACGGGCGGCGAGGATTGCCGATTCGTTTAAGAGGTTGGCTAAATCGGCACCAGTAAAGCCAGGAGTCCGACGGGAAATGCGTTCGAGATCGACATCTTTGGCAAGTGTTTTACCACGAGCATGAACGTTGAGGATTTCGAGGCGACCAGCGTAGTCAGGACGATCGACAACTACTTGACGATCGAAACGACCTGGACGTAAGAGTGCAGAATCGAGTACGTCAGGACGGTTGGTAGCGGCGATGATAATAATCCCCGTATTGCCTTCAAATCCATCCATCTCGGTCAGTAATTGGTTAAGGGTCTGTTCCCGCTCATCATTACCACCACCCAAGCCTGCGCCCCGTTGACGACCCACTGCATCGATTTCATCGATGAAGACGATACAAGGAGCTTGAGCTTTGGCTTGCTCGAACAAGTCACGGACGCGGGATGCACCCACACCGACGAACATTTCCACAAACTCCGAACCAGAGATACTGAAGAATGGTACGCCAGCTTCGCCAGCAACTGCACGAGCCAGGAGGGTTTTACCTGTACCTGGAGGGCCGACTAACAGCACACCTTTAGGAATCTTGGCACCGAGGGCGGTAAAACGATCGGCATTCTTGAGGAAATCTACAACTTCATTTAGTTCTAGTTTCGCTTGGTCGATACCGGCGACATCCCCAAAAGTGACTTGGGTTTGGGGTTCCATTTGGACGCGAGCCTTGGATTTACCAAAGTTCATCGCTTGGTTACCAGGTCCACTTTGAGCGCGACGGAGGAGGAAGAATAAACCAACCAGCAGCAATGCTGGGAAGAATAAGCTGCTCAAGATCCGGAACAAGGGACTCTCCTCATTCTGGGGGAGGACGTAAATGTTGCCCTTGACGTTATCCGTCAGGATATTGATAAGTTGGTTGTCGTTGGGAGGTAAGTTAACGGTCGCTTTCGTACCATCTTTGGATTGTACCTTCGCCACAGATCGATCGGCACTCAAGCCCACATTCTCGATCTGACCCTGTTTGACCTCTTGGATAAACTGGCTATATTTCAGAGTTTTTTGGACTTGGGCTGGCTTATTATCCAAGAAGGTAGTTGCCAGAGCGATTGCCACAACTGCCAGCAGTACATATAGTCCGGCATTTCTCCACCGCTTATTATTCACTCGAAGGTTCTCCTATATTAGTATTTGGTGACTGGTAACCTGTGACGGGGGCTTGGTTCGATCCAATTGCTCAACCGTCGTTTCCTCCAGTCTGCGCCATCTGCTTGGTGCGCCCCGGTTCCCCGTCGATCGCACATCTGCAATAATGTGATTTATGTTTATCTCTATTAACTTATGTTAACCTTTCTCTCATCTTATTGATAGGGGTTTACAAATAAAGTTGAGATTTAGGATCTATAAAGTAGTAGAGATTGGAGACTGGGGATCGTTTATTTCCCTGCCACCATTAAATCACCGCCAACCACTTCATGACTGAGTGCTGGACTCTATCTTACATCTTACCCAAAGGAGCGATCGGACTATTAAGTGGGGTGAGGTGGATTACCGAATGGCACAGGATCGATCGCTCCGACAGCAGCCAGTCAGAGAGGTGCATCAAATAATCGATCGAGTCTTGGAGGATGCTTTCATGTACCTCTTAATTCGCTCGTCAACTGCTAACTTCCGCGATCGCCGGATGTTGAGCAATATACTTTAGAGTACCCACTGGAGTGATAACAGTATGAATCGGGATAAAACAAATCACTGAATTACTATAGCCGATCGCTTCTAAACCCTTTACCCATTCTAGATTCCACTCTGTTTCTAGCACCGATCGATTTTGCTGTTTGAGCGACGATCGGATTTGCGATCGCATCACCCCAGGCAAAATTCCAGCACTTAGCGGCGGTGTATACCAGCAGCCATCGCGATAACCCCAGAGATTCCCGGTGGTAGTTTCTAGCCAGTCGCCGCGATCGTTGGTGAGGATGGCTTCTTGAATATGGCGATCGCGTGCCTGTTTTAAAGCCAACCAGGGTGCGAGATAATTTCCGGTTTTATGTTGGGGAAACGATCTTGTAAATTGGCGATCGGCAATAATTACCGTTACGCCTTCCTGTTGCCAAGTCGCTAAATTGGGCGGTAAATCTCGTCCAGTAATTAATTCTCGTCCGTCAGGAAAGATCGTGACTCGCAGGACTGGAAAATGCGGAATTAGGTACTCTACACCCGATCGAACTTGGCTCCAGTTCGGCTGAACCCAATCCAAATCTGTGATACTCGATCGCAAGCGTTCGCAGTGCAGCTCAAAAATACCTGTAGACAATCGATCCGTTCTAAAAGTCGTAAAAACTGTCGCCCCATACAATAAACCAGGATCGTTAAGATCCAACTCGATCGATCTAGACTCGATCGATCTCCCACCATACCAATACAGATCTCGCACTTGCTAACAAAACGTGAGTTCGGTTCGATAAACAGTTGATAGTTACAGCAGTTTGAGGGTTGATGGAGTACAGCTATTTGTACAAGCCTGATTCAGAAAGGGATACAGCATAAAGTGTCCCTCGCATACCTACGAACCGCTGTAATAGTTGACTGGGATACTGGGGGATTATGAATTATTCTTTTACCCATTACCCATTGTCTTGAAAAGGTGCTCTACTTGGGGAAACCCCAAGACCGCACTTTTCGCTACCCATTACCCATTACCCATTCCAACCAACCCTTAAACTCCCAGGTTTGGACACATCACCAGTAAACGTAACGCCGCGATCGTTCGCATGGAGATGGCGGAGGATCTTGTAAATCGCCTCCACGCGATCGGGTGCGCCAGCTTTAGCAGCTAGTTCGGCAAGCGTAATCGGAGCTATTGTCGATTTCAAAGCCTGGAGTGCGTCTGTTTGTAATTGCAGAATTACCGCCGCCGCTTTTTTGCCGGCTTCTACCCCAGGTTGGTGATAAGCATTGACATTGACGATCGAGGCATACAAGCCCACAGCCCTCTCGTACAAAGCCATTAAGGCACCGACCGTCTGAGGCGTAACGCTCGGAATCGTGACCACGATCGAGTCGCGGTTATTTTCATACAGGGCTTGACGAGTGCCTTGGAGGAAGCCCGAGAGATAGTCACCACTAGTGACACCCGGATCGATTTCGGGAGAATTGCCCTCGCGATCGTGTAATACTTCGATGAACGTCAGAAAAAAGTTGGGAATACCGTCCCGCAGTTGTTGAACGTAGGCATGTTGATCTGTCGAGCCTTTGTTACCGTAGACGGCGATACCTTGATAGACTTTATTGCCATCGAGATCGTCTTCTTTACCCAAAGATTCCATGACTAATTGCTGGAGATAGCGACTAAATAAGAGCAAACTATCTTTGTAGGGTAAGACCACCATATCTTTTTCCCCTTTACCATTTCCCGATGCGTACCACGCCAGTGCTAGTAAGGCGGCGGGATTGGTTTTGATATCTGGGGTGCGGGTGGCGATGTCCATTTCTTTCGCCCCAGCTAACATCCCCTGAATATCGATACCTTGGAGAGCGGCGGGGAGTAAGCCCACCGAAGATAGTTCGGAAGTGCGTCCGCCAACCCAATCGGGCATAGGAAATCTGGCAATCCAGCCTGCGGCTTCAGCAATACCATCGAGATGACTACCTACGCCGGTAACTGCTACGGCATAGCCAGGAAAATCGAGCTGCTGGGCACGATAAGCAGTCTGCACCTCAATCATCCCATTTCGAGGCTCGGGGGTGCTGCCAGACTTGGATGTGACCACAACTAGGGTCGTATTGAGTCGGTGGTGAATCCGACTCAGGACGCGATCGATTCCGGCTGGATCGCTATTGTCAATAAAATGAATATTTAAGGGTGCATCAGTAGCCGCTAAAGCTGCCGATACAAATTGTGGTCCCAATGCCGATCCGCCAATGCCGATCGCGACGAGATCGGTGAATTTGCCGCCTTGGGGGGGATGGATGGCTCCAGAGTGGACTTTTTGGGCAAAACTCGCGATCGCATCGATCGTGGTCGTTATTTCAGTGGCAATTGCTCGGGTAGGCGCAAGATCTGGATTTCGCAGCCAATAATGTCCGACCATCCGGTGTTCGTCAGGGTTGGAGATCGCGCCAGCTTCTAGAGCGCGCATATCGGCAAATGCCTTGACAAATTTGGGTTGTAGTTGGTCAACTAACGCATCATCGAACCGCATCCGGCTGATGTCTACATACAAACCCAATCCAGCGTGATAATACAACCAATCCTGATATCGCTGCCACAGCAATGCCCCTGTTGCCACTGTTGCCATCACTCAACCTCACTAAAATCTAAAAATTCTACGGCGATCTCATTTGCCCTGTTACTACGATACCAGTCTGATGGAGATCGGGCTGGATATCTTTACACAAAAAATTCGCTCGTTGTATGTTTAAATGCGGTCATCAATTTTGGCAAGCCGATGCTAATTGCTCTAATCTAGTTGGATATCACACATCACCTCGGAGACGCTGCGGATAATAGTTATGAGTAAGGATCTAAATATCTGGACACACAAACCTTGGTGGTGTCAGCCGTGGACGATTATTTTGACTGGGACAACGATCGTTGCGAGTAGTTGGTTGCTGTTTGGAGCAATCTGGTTGACTTTGCCAGTGGCGATCTTCATCGTGCTGTGGTGGAATTATTTTTTGATAGTGGTACCACGGCTGTTGGCGGAGCAAGATTCGGATCGATCGTGAAGAGCCACTTTTGGCGATCGTTGGGCGAGCGGATCTAGTTGGACTTTAAGCTCTGACGCGGACTATTTATCCAAGTAGCGAATGTCAATCACAGTCCCGTTGAAATTGTAATTGAGCTGGTCGATTTCGACTGAGGAACCAATCTTCATTTTGGTGTTGCCTAGTACCAGCCCCTCTTTAGTTTTTTGACCTTTCCCAGTGACCGTAACGATCATATCCAGACTAAAGGAGTCAGGTCTAGGGTCTTTGAGGGCTTTGAGCGAACCATCTGCTTGCGGAACGGCGATAGTTCGATCGAGTTGGCGCACTGATTTGATATCTACTTGTCCGGCGGGCTGATTGCGAATGACAAAACTCAGTTTATTACCCGGACTGAACTGAGTCATCAGCGACTCAGGATTGAGGACGTTTAGCCCTCTGACAATGACATCTGCTTCTACGGCTTGGGGCTTTTCCTGACCGTTAATACGTCCCGAACTCCCTGGCGAAATAAAAATCCCTGCCACCACAAATAGTATTACTAGGACAGCACCAAGATCGAGGAGGCTAAGTTTACCAAATAATCTACCTTGGCGATCGAGAATAGGCATAAATAATCACATTACGGGGATTGCTTGAATCAGACAAACATTGCTTGTCAGTTCACAGTTAGTATACAGCGATCGGTTGTCAATTTCACGGCAGGATCGACATCCTTATCCCTGGGACTAGATTAGGCTCGATCGCCAACAGGGATCTGAAATCAATTAATGCCCGATCCCGATTGAGGATGTGCTAAATGTAACTAAATTTAGCATCGGAAACCAGCACCACCATCGAGATTTACAGCGACCGAATCCCTAATTAATTTGTTCCCCATTCACTGGAGATCGTCATCAAGTTCGATCGCGATCTATATTCTGCTAATGAGCAAGACTAATTCACTCTATCCAGCACGACGGCGGTACCATGTCGCAGTACCGACTAATA
>JBBRVB010000200.1:0-7502 GCA_038247275.1 Chroococcales cyanobacterium | reverse complement strand
CCTTAAATAATACTTGAAAAGCCATTAAAATCGCAATCGATCGCAGATTTAGCTAAAATTCCTGGTGCCGTTCATCTCTTTGGAAAACAACCAATCTCATCTTTCAGTTAGAGATGCTCTCGAACCCACTTACGCAAATTCTTCACCGCCTGATTTATGCCGTCTGCTTGACAATCTGATAGAAACTCTAATACTCTCTGTGGAGCTAACATCGGAAATATCAGACTTCGATCCACCACTACATATTTAGCTGATTGCAATTGATAGAATATTAATCCTGCTCCATCATATCGCCATACCTCCCCAACCCCTAACGTGGCATATAGAGCGAGTTGGTTGAGCGAACTGCTGGTAATATCGATTTCTACTGCCAAATCTGGTGGTGGAACTTGAGTAAAATCTAACTTAGTCTTGCCGCGTACTGCTGATTCGTTGGCAAAATAGTAACAGGAGTCTGGTTCTTTCCCTGCTGCGAGATCTGGACGTTTAATCGTCATCGAGCCGCAGGGGGCATAATCGAGATCGATTGTTTCGGCGATTACTGACACCAACCGCTCGATGAGTCGATTTCCATGCTCGTGCTCAAATAATGGTGACATAAATTCCAAATTTCCTTGGTAATAGCTCAATCGCGCTTTCCCAGCATCACCGATTTCGGTAAGGAGATTTTCGTATAGTTGCCAACTAATATTTTTGAGAAATGTTCTCTCTTCACCTGTATTGATAACTGTCAACATAGCTTCACCACTAAAATATATCTGAGTGATTCAATTATTATAACTTACAAAAACTAACCAAATCTAAACCGATGGCAAGTATCCTGCGCTCATTTGTTGACTACCAAGATCGTGAATCTGCCCTATTACAACAACAGAATTCAGGTCATTAAGTAACCAAATTTATGAAATTATCAACGTCCACCTATTCTCAATTTGCGAATATAGAATAGAAGTAACCAAGATAGATTCTATGCTCCAACCTCAAGACATCCCCATCCTCCTAAAAACTCACCTCTGGCAAGATCGATCGCTAGTGGTTTAGATTATTGTCCGGTAGGTAAATTTTCGATCGATCGAGATGTTGCAGCGATATAATCGATCGCGACAATGAGCGCATCTAGCATCACTTCATAACTAATATCGGGATCGCGATCGAGTGTCATTAGTTCCGATTGTTCTCTGATAATAAACCCATAGATCGCCGCATTTACCATTCGCATCGTATCGACGAGGGCATCTTGACTCAATTGAGCTAATTGAAAGACGTTTTGAAATAAACTGAGAAACTGTCGCACGATTTCGCCCTCTACTGGATCTGTCGGGCGCAGTTGATAGCCAGTCATCACCGCGTATCGAGCGGGATAGGCTTTGGCAAAGTTCCGGGTGGCTCTTGCGCCGATGAGAAAAAGCGATCGCGTTTCCGTCAATCCGGCTGTCTGTTGGTGACAATCGACTAAATAATTGCGCCAAATTTGCACGGCTACAGCTCGGCGCAATCCGGTATTGCCATCTAAATGCTTGTAAATAGCTGGCGGTTTGATCCCTAGCTCCCGCGCCACTCGATTTACCCCTAGAGCTGATTCACCCTCTCGATCGAGACAGGCGATCGCTGCATCGATGACGTGCTGCGGAGTGAGGGATTTTGATTTAATTGGACGACCCATTTTTTTAGTCACAAGCTGAAATTAAGTTAACGTAATTAACTAAAAGTAAATATAATTAACTTAATTGAGAAAAGAAGATTGCTGCTAATGAACGATCTTACCCGTACCACCGCACATCAACTCGCCCAGGCAATCCGCGATCGACAGGTTTCAACTGTAGAAGTTATCGAAGCGCACTTAGAGCGGATATCTCGCCACAATAGCCGGCTCAACGCAGTTTGTACCCTAGATGCCAAAAATGCTCGTAACAGAGCCAAGGAAGCCGATGCAGCCCTAGCTAGAGGTGAAAATTGGGGTGCATTGCATGGCGTACCAATTACCGTCAAGGACATTTTTGAAACGCAAGGATTGCGGACGACGGCGGGCTATGTCCCGCTCAAAGATTATATTCCCGATCGAGATGCGACGATCGTCGCGAGATTGAGATCGGCTGGTGCGATCGTCTTGGGTAAAACTAATACAGCAGAGTTAGCAGGAGACTTTCAAACGACTAATTCCCTGTTTCCGCGCGCAAATAATCCTTGGCAACCAGAATATACTGCTGGGGGTAGTTCTGGCGGTAGTGCGGCAGCAGTGGCGGCTGGATTTTCAGCTTTAGATTTGGGTAACGATTTTGGGGGTTCGCTCCGTCAACCCGCTCATTTTTGTGGCGTGTATAGTTTAAAGCCCACAGATCGCCGGATTTCGACGGCGGGATCGATTCCTGAAGTCCCAGGGCTGCCCAAATGTTTGCGGCAAATGATGACGGTGGGCTGTTTGGCGCGATCTGTTGAGGATCTGCGGTTGTGCTTTGAGTTAATTGCGGGTGCAGATCCGCGCCAACCAGATGTACCGCCGATTTCACTCGATTTACCGACGACTAAATCGCTAGCCCATCTCCAGATTGCTTGGAGTGATGAATGGGTAGAAGTCCCCGTAGCAGCAGAAATAAAAGCGGCAATGGTAGCCAGTGCCGAGAAGTTAACTGCGGCAGGTGCAAAAGTAGATCGCTGGATGCCTCCTCACTTCGATCTAGCTGCTAATTTTGGACTATACGGGCAGATGTCTGCCTATGTGAATAAATACGCCCAACCGATCGATCGATATACGCTGCGAAGCAATATTAAATTATTATGGCGGACGGCGACTCAAGGCGATCGCCAACTGCGTCAATTGGGCGATTTCAGTCGCTTTTTACCCGAACTGTTAAATCCGACTTTGAAGGGTTATTTTCAAGCATTGACAGCACGCGATCGAGTTATCGCGGATCTGGATGCAGCCTTGGAGCCTTGGGATGTCTGGATCGTCCCTGTCGCAGCGACACCAGCTTTTACCCATCGCCCAGCCTGGAGTGCAGTCGATATCGATGGCAGATCCTATCCCCACGCCGTGGCAAATGGAGCTTACACTATCCCCTTCAACCTCAGCGGACATCCGGCGGTAGTGATTCCGATCGCGCGTACTCAGACGGGCTTACCGATCGGGTTACAAATTATCGGTAAAAGATGGCGAGAGATAGAGTTACTTTCGATCGCTCAATTAATCGATAACATAATTGGTGATTTTCAATATCCGCAGTAAATATATCTAGCTATGAGTCCATACAAGTACCAAAAGATAGTATCGATCGATCCGACTACTTACAGTCAGCTTCAAAGGTCATTGTCGATCGATAGTCTCGATCGAGTTAGATTATTTACGAGCGATCTGATTTTTTGAAATCGATTTACTAGCTGCTACAGCAAATGCTGATTGACTCGATCGCGGCAAACTATTACAATCGATCGCAGCCGGACTTCTTTACCAAAAATTCCGATTCGATCGGCTTACGTTTGAGTCGCTTCAGTCAATTTGCTTTACTTGGGATACTACCAGATCGGCAATTAAAGATCGCGAAGCCTATCTGTTGCGATAAACTACTCCCGATGCGCCCAAGCAAGTAACGCATATTTATCTGTAAAATCAAAAGAGAATGAATATACACAATCTGGATACTCACTCTCTTTGACACTACAGTTTCCTGCTTCAACATTGACAATCTACCGCTCTGATGAATACTAATTACAGCTTACACCGATACAATTAGTAAGATTAGCGGATACTAGGATCGCGGTAGACAGGTGCATCATCACGACGGGTTGTAGTGCGATCTTCTTCTTTGCGTCGCCCCATTAGTCCAAATAAACCGACTAAACCAGTCAGTCCCCACAGACCGGTATTGTCATCATTGCGTTGTTCGTAAGTAGTAGTGGTAGTGCCTGTACCTTGAGTACCGATACCGGGGGTCGTTTGAGCAGTAGCGGGGGAAGTCATTGATACAACAGAAACGATGGTGGCAAGGATGCCAGCACTGATGAAGGCGATCGAAGATGATGGTTTCATGGGTTTGAACTCCTGTAGTTGGAAGATAGCTATGTTTTCGGTGCGACGGGTTTAAATCATCGGCTGATTGATTACCAATTTAGCAAAGCTGGTTGTCAAAGAACTCTGTCTTTAGTACCATATTTAAAAAATGCAATTAGTCCTAAAGGTGTAAAGATCGAGGTAGTCACCAAATTGAAACCGATCTCCTTGGCTCGGATGCGCTGGGAAAGAATTGCCACCCTGTCTGCACTTGCAGCTACAATTTAGATATTGGCAGCGATAACTGCCAGCTTGCGCTGTCGATCGAATAGCTGATGATGTATAACTGGAAATTGGCAACTGGGCATCAAATCTCTGTAGATAACGAAGGTGCACAAACCGTCGTCACAGTCGTGAAAATTAGTACGGGAGGGCAACAGCGTACTTGTAATAGTTTCACGACCGGCATTTGGATCGCACCACCAACGCTGACAATGACCCCAACGGGAGGATCGATCGCCATTACCACTCCCAGTGGGGAATATACGCTCCAGATTGATGGTAATAGTGTCCACCAACGCGATTTGAGTAACGAGCGACAATCGACAATTAGTACTAGTAGCTCTACCTTCACGTCCACTACGGCATCGGCATCGCCGCCAATGAGTGTGGCAGTCGATACAGGGACAACCACCACTCAAAAGCGGTTTTGTACTGAATGTGGGACTCCTGTCAAGCCAACTGATAAATTCTGTGCCAGTTGTGGGCACAAGTTGGAGTCATAAATTGACCATTTGCATCATGGCGGCAGGATAACGATCGCCGGATGCGGCTCCTTGAGGTAAGATGGCATCGATGCGATCGAGTTCGAGATCGGTTAATTTGACATCTACTGCACCCAAATTTTCGAGGAGGTAGGAAACGCGCTTGGTACCGGGAATCGGCACGATATCGTCACCTTGCTGGAGCAACCACGCGATCGCCAGTTGAGCGGGAGTACAATTTTTAGCATCGGCCATTTGCTTGACCTGTGCGACCAAATCCAGATTACGCCCAAAATTATCGCCCTGAAATCGCGGTGAGACGCGTCGCCAGTCATTTGCGTCTAAATCTTCAAAAGTCTGAATTTGCCCAGTTAGAAAGCCCCGTCCGAGGGGACTCCAGGGCACAAAGCCAATCTCCAATTCGCGACAAGTCGGTAAAATCTCAGCTTCCACATCGCGACTCCAAAGGGAATACTCGCTTTGCAAAGCAGCGATTGGATGTACGGCATGAGCGCGGCGCATCGTCGCTGCGGATGCCTCAGACAAGCCCAAAAATCGCACCTTTCCGGCTGTGACCAACTCTGCCATTGCGCCAATGGTGTCTTCGATCGGAATTGTCGGATCGACCCGATGTTGATAGTATAAGTCGATCGTCTCTACTCCCAATCGTTGCAGACTAGCCTCACAAGCCGATCGGACATACTCTGGACGACCATTGACGGGGATGGTGTATCCGCCAGTGCTGACATCGCTGAGTCCAAATTTGGTGGCAATAACTACCTTATCGCGACGATCTTTAATTGCTCGACCGATGAGCATTTCATTGTGCCCCTTCCCATACGCATCTGCCGTATCGAGGAAAGTGCAACCCAGATCGATCGCTTGATGAATAGTCTCGTTGGCGTAGCCTACCGTAGGTAATCGCGTCTACCTCATCAGCCGCCCCATAAACCCCTGACATCCCCATACAGCCCAATCCCAGAGCGGAAACTACCAGTCCTCGATTACCAAGTTTGCGAGTTTGCACGATCCGGTTCCATAAGTCATTTATCTAATCCTAACTATTCAGGCGTAATCGGCAAGAGTCGAGTTAGGTAAATCCCAACCGTTTGGCGAGTTGGTAGCCCAATAAAATGCCCACCACACCGCCGATAATACTAAACACAATCCCCATCACTGAAAAGGAATCTTCGCCCCATAGGCTGGGAATATAACTCCCCACGATCGTGCCGCCAAATGACCCCACCCCAATTAGTAACTTAGTCATTTTGCCCTATCTCACTGTATCGATTGTTTATCTCTCTAGAGTGCCCAATCGATCGACATGGTATACTTATGTTCGGAACCTTGAATAATTGACTCAATCTTGACAAGTTCTGCCAACGAAAACTTTCCACAGTTTACTCCAATCGAATTTCTGGAGTGGGAGGCGCAACAGGAGTTGCGTTACGAATTCGTGGATGGTCGAATCTCGGCGATGATTAGTGATGTCGAGCACGAACAAATTGCGACAAACTTTGACAATATGCTCCAAACGCATTTGCAATGTACGGTGTGTCGGGTATTTAATGCCAAGGTCAAGGTGCAAATATTGGAGTCTAATGCCTTCTGTTATCCAGATCTGAGTGTTAGCGGTGATGTCCAAGATCGCAGTGCCAATAACTTCATCACTCATCCTTGCCTGATTGTCGAAGTGGTATCGCCAAGCTCGGAGATTTACGATCGAGGTGAGAAGTTTGCTTTGTATCGTCAACTGACTACTTTAGGAGAATACGTGTTAGTTAGTACCGATAAGATCGGGCTGGATGTGTATCAACGGAATACTCTGGGCAATTGGGATTTGAGTTCGTATGAGTCTGGAGATGTAGTAGAACTCAAGAGTGTGAATTTTAGGTTGGAAATCGATCGAGTTTATGATGGCATAGTATTTTAGACGGTTCCTTTTATTTGCGCGATCGTCAGCAATCTCTCAATCTACGGCGATCGTCAATTGACAGACAGTTTACGAATTAGTAAAGTTGAGATCTATATCGACCGCATTAACTACATGACAATCGCTACTTTTCCTAGAGAACTGTTCGCCATTCCTGAACTGAGATTTCTTCATCCCAGCGCAATACTCACGGATGAGTCAAACATTGCTGAGGATATTGATTCCGATCGGTTGGAAGGTTCTGTGAGAACTTTAGCTACCGCTAGAAAGATTCTGCGCGTGGCTAAATCCAGACATGGGTGGAGCGACAGCAAAATCGAAGAATTGCTATGTAAATTTCATCAGGATTCGAGCTTTGGCGATCTAGATTCGATCGCCAAGACGCTAATATTGGCTGAAGCTAGCTATAATATCGCATGGTTAGCTGAAAAATCTGAAGATTTTTCTTTTTGGCTTAACCTAAGTCCCCATCAGCGCGACGTACTTTTCTCTTGTGCTAGTCAACTGCGTGATGATATCTCTAAAGTTAGCAATCTAAATTTGCTAGACTACATTGGTTTATTTAAACGTTCCTTCCTTTTTAAGATTGATTTCACACGATTCTTCTTGGATTGCTTAGATAATCGCAAGAAAGTGGTAGATAATACCGAGCGTATGGCAGAAATTTTTGAAAAGCGCGAAGGTAAACAGCCGAGAGTATTAAACTTCTCGAAAATGACTCAAGTACAGAGAGATGCTGCTATAGACAACTATAAAAATATCCGGCAAGCGAGAATAGATTACCTTACTCCAGCACAATTAGAAGAGTCTAACAAGCAAT
>JBBRVB010000199.1:0-7532 GCA_038247275.1 Chroococcales cyanobacterium | reverse complement strand
GGATGGTGGGTGACTCCACCCATCCCGGCGAAGGTACGGCGGGAGTCAGTTATTCAGCGTTGACGGTAGTTAGACAAATCGAACAGCAGGTATTGGTTAATAGTTGACAGTTGACAGTTGACAGCGAAAAGTGACGCACTTAATCAAGAGAGCGAAGTTTTTGGGCAGTTGCTCAAATCCCCTCCGCTTTGGTTAGCCTTCAGATTTGGGGTGCGAGCGGGCGGGCAAATCCGTCGCTAAACAGCGAATTGCTTCGAGTAAACCTCTGGCTTTATTGAGAGTTTCCTCATATTCTGCTACCGGATCGGAATCGGCAACTAAGCCAGCACCTGCTTGTACCGATACGAGATGATTTCCGGCACCGTCAGGGCGAACTACCATCGTCCGTAAGGTAATTGCCGTATTTAGCTGTCCTTCAAAATCATAATAACCATACACCCCCGAATAAGCCCCACGCCGACAGCCTTCCAAATTGTGGATGATTTCGAGGGCGCGAATCTTGGGTGCGCCGCTGACGGTACCCGCCGGAAAACAGGCTTTGAGTAAATCCCAAGCGGTTTTATCTGGTGCGAGTTGGCCGACGGCATTGCTGACAATATGCATCACATGGGAATATCGCTCGATCGTCATCAGTTTATCGACAACTACCGTACCATTGGCGCAAACTCGTCCCAGATCGTTACGTCCCAAGTCCACCAACATAATATGTTCGGCGACTTCCTTGGTATCTGCAAGTAGTTCTTGGGCGAGGGCATCATCTTCAGCGGGGGTTTGTCCGCGTCGGCGAGTACCTGCTAGCGGACGGAGATTGGCTTTGAGTGTACCATCCCGATCGCGATCGGCTCTCACCATTACTTCTGGGCTGGAGCCAATAATCTGCCAATCCCCAAAGTTGAAATAAGCCATATAGGGCGAGGGATTGACTAAGCTCAACGAGCGATATAAGTCGAACGGATCGCCAGTATAAGTCGTAGATAGCCGCTGCGAAACGACCACTTGGAAAATATCGCCAGCTTTAATGTGTGCTTTGGCTGCCTCGACATGGGCACAAAATTTGGCTTTGGAAGTGTTGCTGGTGTATTCAGCCGGGAGGGTAGTCAGAGCGGCACTAGGTTGGGGCGGAGTCCATTCCAGGATCTGGGGGGCAAGTGGCTGTTGGAGTTTTTCGACTAAGGTTTTGACGCGATCGATCGCCTGAGTGTAGGCGAGTTCTAGATTACCGTCACAACCTTGCAGATCGGCATAAGCGATCGCCCAAATTTTACGCTTGACTCGATCGAAGACGATCAGATGATCGACTTGCATCCACAAGCCGTCTGGTAAGTCGTCAGCAGTAGCTGGATGGATCGGGACTCTAGATTCGATCCATTTGATTAATTCGTAGCCCCAGAAGCCAAATAAGCCCCCAATCCCTCCCGGCAGTTGCGGCAGTTTGACGGGTTGATAAGGCTCTAAGCACTCAGCCAAAGTCTCAAACGG
Organism: Chroococcales cyanobacterium; assembly: GCA_038247275.1. Classification (GTDB taxonomy): domain Bacteria; phylum Cyanobacteriota; class Cyanobacteriia; order Cyanobacteriales; family Chamaesiphonaceae; genus Chamaesiphon. The sequence goes on along the minus strand of JBBRVB010000199.1, from coordinate 6,053 downwards.
ATTGCCTGTAAAGGTGGTGACAGTCCCATCGCGGTGAGTTTTCATCGTGCGATCGCCCCGATTTTCCAGCACCCATAAGGGGTTACAGCCCAAGAAACTATAACGCCCGACAGTTTCGCCGCCCTCTACAGATTCCATCAAGAAGCTGTATGGTTGACTGGCACACACTTTATACCATGCCGAAACAGGAGTATCTAAATCTGCAACCCATTCTTGATAGACGGGGATAAAATTACCTTGACTTGCGAGCTGACTGAATCGATCGAAACTGGGGAAAATCATTACAAGGATATTGGCATGGTATCTATCCTATTGTGCCTGTTGGGGCGATCGTCAGACAATATTTTTTTATTCCTCTTACTTTTAGGTAGAGGAGGTAGGTGATATGGGAGGAAACCTCCCGTATCGCTGTCAACTGTCAACTGTCAACTGTCAACTGTCAACTGAACTCATGCGTTTAATTGGAATTACTGGTGGCATTGGTACTGGAAAAAGTACCGTTACCAACTACTTGCACTCACGATATAACTTACCGATTTGGGATGCAGATATTTATGCTCGATCGGCTGTAGCGATTGGTTCGCCAATTTTGCAGGCAATTAGTCAGCGTTACAGTGCTGATATCTTACAACCAGATGGGACACTCGATCGTCCTCGTCTGGGTGAGATTATTTTTAGCGATGCCACTGAGCGACAGTGGTTGGCAACTCAAATCCATCCCTATGTCCGCACTTGCTTTGAAGCTGAAATTAATAACCTCGCTCCAAATACCATTGCCGCTCTAGCAATTCCCCTATTATTTGAGGCTCAAATGACCGATTTGGTGACAGAGATTTGGGTAGTTAGTTGCGATGTTGCTACCCAATTAAATCGGATCGTCACCCGAGATCTGCTCACAAAAGCAGAGGCAATTATCCGCATCGAGAGTCAAATGCCACTCACCGACAAAATCGCTCTAGCAGATGTTAATTTAGATAACTCGACAACTTTAACTAATCTAGAACGGCAGATCGATCTTCATTTCAGATGTTAACTCGATCGATCCGAGCGATCGACCAAGAGCCGATCCATAATCATCACAGCTGATGCTAAATTTCGGACAGACATCTACTGTGATGAATTGGGGGCTGGTGCCACTCCATGCCAAACCAGTCGAGTCATCAAATCAGATTCCCTTACCAGAAAGAATTGGTTTACAACATCTCCCTTTTAGGGAGAAATTAAAAGAAAACTATTCGTTACTCCCATCCTCTTCCTTTTAGGTAGAGATCGCTGTCAACTGTCAACTGTCAACTGTCAACTGAATGAAATTTAGATTGGATCTGAGATTTTTGGAGAGGGGCGTAGGGTATAGGGTGTAGCTGGATATTAATTAAACGATCGACAGCTTAAACTGCCTCAGCACTTAATTGCTTGAATCTGTCGCAGCAGATCGCCCAATACCCACCCGATCGAATTAATTGCTACCAGTAAAAATAACTTCAGGAAACTTGAGTTGAGCTTCAGGTAGAGGACGACCTTTACCTTCTTCTTGCCAGTAGTTAATTACTTCAGTAGCCTGATTAAGAATACCCACTCGATCGATTTCTGCAATCCAATGTTTGGCTTCTAGTTCAGCTTTGAGCTGTTCCCAGGCATCGTTACGCGGCCAGAAAAAATAAGCAGTCAGGGGACTCAACCCTTTACCAACTACTTGGTCTACAGCTAGAGCAACGTTTTCATCTAACCACAGCACCTTTAAGATAAATTTAGATAATGTTACCGGGATGGTTTCGGTAATGGTTTCGGTGATGGTTTCGGTAATGGTTTCGGTCATATTTGCTTAATACTTTGGCACACAATCCATTATTGTATCACCTGTCTGCGCTAGCTGGCGATCTAAATTAGCCGAGGGCAGGGGATAGGGAATAGGGAATAGGGAATAGGGAATAGGGAATAGGGGATAGGGAATAGGGGATAGGGAATAGGGGATAGGTGCTCTACTCAGGGAAACCACAAGTAGAGCACCTGTTCAAGACAGCGGGATTTCAGATGAAAACAGCGGTTCCCGCTTATCGGGGAACCCAACATGAAAAAGAGACAAGAAAATACCAAAAAAGATTATATTTTTACTTTCGCAGGAGGTTTATTGACTTGTCGGTAGCAGTAGCAGATCAGAGAATATGGTAAATTTTGAATTAATTTAGTGGTAGCACAGAGCATGAGCGCGATCGTCATATTTGATATCGATGGGGTAATTCGGGACGTGGGCAATTCCTACCGTCGTGCTTTGGCAGATACAGTTTCCGCATTTACCGATGGTGCCTACCGTCCTAGTGCCATCGACATCGATACGCTCAAAGGCGAAGGGATCTGGAACAACGACTGGGAAGGCTCACAAGAGCTAATTTATCGTTATTTTGAAAGCCAAGGACAACTTCGATCTGAGCTAAATTTGGACTATCACAGTATCGTTGCTTATTTTCAAACCAAATATCGTGGCACCGATCCAGTCAATTGGAATGGTTATATCTGCGACGAACCCCTCTTAGCAAGTCTTGACTACTTCAACTCCCTCACTGCGGCACACATTCCCTGGGGCTTTTTTAGCGGTGCTACCAGCGGATCTGCTAGTTACATCCTAGAGCGGCGATTGGGCTTGTCTGCGCCCATTTTAGTGGCGATGGAGGATGCACCCGGCAAGCCAGATCCCACCGGACTATTGATGGTCGTAGCACGGTTGGGCGCAGTGTCCCTACTAGCCAAGCACCAATCGATCGTCTATGTTGGCGATACAGTCGCAGATATGCACACGATCGTCCAGGCTAGAACCAATCCAGCCGCTATTTCCCACGATCGAAAGTTTATTGGCGTGGGAGTCCTACCACCCCACATTCTCAGCGATAGCTCTCAAATCGATAGCTACCGCCACAGCCTGCTAACATCAGGAGCGCAGATCGTACTCGATCAAGTCACGGAACTAACTCCCGCTCTGATTGATACCCTCTAATCTCACATCTTGCGTCAAAACAAAGTTACTAGTTTTTTAGTGGATAGTGGATAGTGGATAGCGAAAAGTGCGATCTTGATTATTCATTAATTAAGCGCAATAAATCGCTTGTTGAAACTTTGGCACTGACATCGGCTCCTTCAAGTAAACTATCGGCGAGATCGCGTTTGGATTTGTGAAGTTCGACGATTTTTTCTTCGATCGTATTTTGGGCGACGAGGCGATAGATGGTGACTGGGCGTTGTTGTCCGATTCGGTGGGTGCGATCGGATGCTTGATCTTCGACGGCGGGATTCCACCAGGGGTCCATGTGAATCACATAGTCGGCAGCGGTGAGATTTAGTCCGGTACCGCCAGCTTTGAGACTGATCAAAAAGACATCGCCTGCACCTGATTGAAAGGCATCGACGCGGGTTTTGCGATCGCGGGCGGAGGTACTACCATCGAGATATTGATACGCGATCGATTGGGAATCTAAATAGTCGCGAATTAGGTGTAAATGACCGACAAATTGACTAAATACGAGGGCTTTATGTTTATTTTCAATTAGTTCGGTGAGGACTTCGCCAAATAGTTGGAGTTTGGCACTGGGGATGGCGATATCGGTGGTAACTAATTTGGGATTGCAACAAGCTTGCCGCAATTTCATGATTTCGGCTAATACTTGGAGGTGTTTTTGTCCGGCTGGTGCATCGCTATCGGTGAGTTTGAAGATTGCTTGTTGGCGGAGGGCTTCATAAAATGCCATCTCTTCTTTACTTAGTTCGACTTGGAGCGTAATCTCGGTGCGGGAGGGTAATTCGGTGAGGACTTGGGATTTGAGGCGGCGGAGGATAAAGGGTTGAATCAGCTTTTTGAGTTGGTGGCGGCTACTGCGTTCGCCATCCCGCTCAATGGCATTAGCAAAGCGTTGATTGAAACTATCGAGCGAACCGAGTAAGCCAGGATTGATAAACCGGAATAAATTCCACAGTTCGCCGAGATGATTTTCGATTGGTGTCCCCGTGACGATGAGTTTAAATCCACCTTGGAGATTCATCGCGGCTTGCGATCGTTTGGTGGCAAAATTTTTAATCGATTGGGCTTCATCTAAGACGATCGTTTGCCATTCAATTTTCGCTAACATTTCGCCGACATCATCTTGTTGCAATAAGCCGTAACTGCACACCACTAGATCCAGCGGTTGGAGTTCTGCTAGAGTTTGTTCGCGATTACCGCTCCCAAATTGAATCGGATTCAGCGTCGGGGCAAATTTCTCCGCTTCGCTTACCCAATTCATACATACCGATGTCGGGGCGATAATTAGCGTCGCACCTTTGGCGGCGCGGGTGAGAATTACCGCTAGTGATTGCAGCGTCTTGCCCAAGCCCATATCGTCGGCTAAACAGGCACCTACGCCCCAATGCGCCAACCGCGCCAACCAGCGAAAACCATCCACTTGATAATCGCGTAATTCGGCTTGCAAAGTCGAGGGTAATTCGGGTGTCAAGCTCTCGGCTTCCCGCAGTTTCTTGATATGTGCTTGCCAATGTTTGTCAGCTTTGAGCTGCCCGACATCATCGAGCCAATCCTCCATCGTCAACGCCGCTAGGGGATGCATTCTCAACCCCTTCCCGTGTCGATCGGAAATTGCTCTCAATTCATCCAATCGTTGCCGAAATTCCTGTGTCAGGGCTAAAAATTGACCGTCACCGAGGGGAATAAATCGACTGGGAGAGCCGTCGAGCAATGCGAGTCACTGCTGCAATTCCAGCACCCGATCTTCATCTACCTGGATCTCGCCACTCGTTGCAAACCAATCCTGCTCCCGCTGAATCCGCAGCTTGAAGTCGCCTACACCAGCTTGACGAGTGACGCGCATTTTCTCGCCCTCGGGCCATTCTACCATCGCAATATCGGCGACAGCTTGCAATTCTAGCAGTAATTCCAGACACTCTTGCGGATCTTCGATCGACCATTCATCACTTTGTTCATCCAGCCGCTCCAAAGTCGGGCACGATGCCACCACCGCATTCGCAAATCGCCGCTCTGCTGCCAGATCGCGGTGGGTCTGAAGCCGTTTCCCTTCAATCTCGGCAATCACCGTTTCCCCACCCGTACCGGGGCTGTAATAGGGGCCTGCGGGGGCAAATGGACGCGAGAGCAAGGTAACTCTCAAACCGATCCCACTGGGTAGCAGATGGATATAGGGTTGCGGATCGCTGGGAACTTCCTCGACATCGATGGCACCGCCGCCGATATCGGAATGGATGGTGACGATACTCGAAATACTCCCGATCGCCTCTAATACTCTAGCTTTAGCTACTAGCGGCACTTCTAGGCGGTTCTGTTTGCCCAATATCTCCGCAATCCGGCGATGGTTGTCGGTAATCTCGATCGCTTTGAGCCGCGAAGGGCTATCTTTTTGGACTACGACATGTTTGCCCGGTTCAAATTCGGGATACATCGAGATGACAATGCGGTCGCCTTTAACCGTCGAAATCTTGAGTTCTGGTTCCCCACCGATGACTTCAATCCGCGCCTTGGGATTGTCTTCCCAAAATACCAAGGGATGTCCGATTAAAGCAACGATCGCCCGATCGCCAAATCGATAATCTGAGTGTCCCCACCCATTATGGTCGTAACTTTGCAGATGGCTGCACACTCGCAGATCTTCAGGCGTGAGATAGTCATCGTCTGCACTTTTCAACCGTTTGAGCGCGATATTGCGCCACTTACTCCACTCGCCTTTAGCATTGCGACTTTGTTCGCGAGGTTGGATGTGATGGCTACTCCCATACATAATAATCGCCCAAACTAAGCGGCGATCGGGTGTAGCTCGATCGGGTGTAGCCGCTGCATTTGTCGGTTGTAATTTAGTCAGCGCGGCGAGTGAAAGCTCCCACAATTCTTGGGGTTCAATTAATTTTGATAGATTGGTAATACCGATCTGTTTTTGCAATATTCCCGATTGCTTTTGATAATAGCTCTGAAATTTATCCGTAGGATTTATCCGCGCTAAAATTCCGGCTGCCTCCATTGCCAACCAATCATATCCAGCCGCAGTCGATCGCGTGTAAAATAG
>JBBRVB010000198.1:0-7549 GCA_038247275.1 Chroococcales cyanobacterium | reverse complement strand
TCGGCTTCAGGATTCGATCGAGACATAGGGTATAAGTAGATCGCAGTAGCCACTGATTATACCGAAAAATTCGATCGCCGTAAAATTCCGACCGATCGAATGGTGTGATGCTGGAAATCTTAATCTCGACTAGTCACCAGCCACTATCGACTAACTAGTTACAATTTGTCCGCGACTCAGAACTAACAGTGCGTCCATTTACAGTCGATGTCGATTGACTTACTACAGTGCCACTACCACTACATTGACTTGATTGCTGTTGTGCGCTGCTAGATTGCGATCTAGTTTGGGTGCTACCACCATTCGACGAACTGCGAATTGTCGAACTTCGCATGATGGAATTATTACCTGAGCCGGTAGTCGTTCTGATAATCTGCACATCCGCATTTACCTTCCGATTGAAAATCAAGGGTGCGGCAGAACGAGTGCGCCGAATTGATGTGCGAGTGCGCCGCGTCCGACGGTTAATTACCCCTGGTGAAGATTTAGAAGTATTAACCTGAATCTTGGGAGTTCGGATAACGGTGCCATTGGGAGTATTGAGGATCTGGATGTTTCCCGCCAATAAGTTTCGATCTCCATCGATCTCATTAGCATTAACTAAATTGGGCGACAGCAATAATGTGGCGATCGCGATTAGTGTAAACTGACGATAAAACATAGAACTTACTTCCGGTAAAAAATAGGTAGATGCATTGACTGAGTTCTGATTGCATAGATCGAGCAGTACCGACTACATCGCTTGCGATCGTCTTAGCGACTGCGTTGCCGGGAACGGATGTCAGTGCGGTTGTCTTGATAGACATTATTATTATCGCCGGCGACATCGGCAGTTTGGCGATTGCGGACTGATGTCCCACTGTTGCCACTCCGATCGTCGCCACGAATGCTCGTATTGTTATTTTGGACGACTGTATTGTTACTGCCACTGATGATGGCAGTTTGAACGCTATCATTGACGACGGCTTGGTCTGCACGCGCTGGAAATGAGAGGGCGACTGGTGCCAAAGCGCAGATAATGGTAATGAGGTGTGAGGGTTTCATACGATCGATCGTGTAAATAGTACCCGCTAGCAACAATGAACCGCAAGCTAGTAGCTCGGAATTGATTTAGCGTTAGGATATAACTACAGTGCCGGTGTTCGTGATTCCGCAAAACTCCAGCATTCTCACGCGGGCATTGCGCTAGCTGGCTAAATCCATACCTTAAGTGTTATCTCATCATGTTCGGAAATTTCCAGCGAAGTGAATTGCGGATTGAAGTTCCAGCTACAGCGAGCACGATTCGCGATCGGTTATTATCACCTTCAGCCCTAAAAAAGTGGCTGTTTCCCCAGCAAGTAAATTTTGCTAGTCAAGATTTGCTAACGGTCGGTACCAAATTTGAAACGAGTTTTGGTCTGTTGAAAGTCAGATCTCAAGTAGATCTAGTCAATAACCAATGTTTGCGGTTGCTACTCAGTCAAGCTGTGGATGGTTATCATGAGTGGCATTGGGGTGAAGGCTGGGTACAGTCTCGATTAGAAGGCGTTTCATTACTACCGCTCAATCTTTATCAGACGGCAACATTATTGCGATTGAAACAATCAGTTAGGCTTTAGGTTTTAGGTTTTAAAAATCTAAAAAGCAGCAACTTCCGGTTGGGAAATTGCTGCTTTTTAGCAATAGTTAGTAGCTACTAGCTAGTTTTGATTTGCGCGAATCCATAATGGAGTGGAACGAGCTAACATTAACCAACGGTTATCTGCTGTTACATAGCCAATTTCGGCTAGATAACGGTGTTCGCTTTGGCTGATGGGTAGTTCTAGATCCCAGGCTGAATCACTGCATTCAAACTCTTGGAAAGTGGCTGGTAACTCGATATTGGAGTCAAAATTGGTCACATCATAAAGACGAACCATCAATCTTTGACCGCCTTGTTCGCGTAACTGCCGTTTCAACCGAACGGGAATTTCCCAGTGAGCGTAGGCTTGAGTGGGACTCGGTGAAACCAGGGTAATCTGACCTTCACTGTAGAGATGACCAGACATTTCACCGCGATCTTCTGTGGCATTGTCTTTACTGGAGAAGAAAGATTGGATTGCTTGTCCTGCGCCAACTGTTGCGGCTGCACCACCGGCTAGAGCCGCACCACCAAAATCTTTACTATTTTCGAGTAAATCGGCTGCTTTATCCTTGAAGTTATTCATAAACCCACTCGGTTCTGGAGTGGCATCTTCATTGCTAATGTCGCCAGTTTCTTCACCTAAGAGATCTGACAAGCCAGCAAAAGGATCTTCATCCAAATCGTCGAGGTTGATTGCGTCCAAATCGCGATCGAATGTATCCAGTTCTGGATTGAGTTTGGATTCTGCGGCTGGTTGGTAGGTAGTACCACCGAATGAGGCAGCTCCGCCCAATGCGTCGCCATCTTGGCGGAAGTCACCTGCCGTGGATTGGATGCCGTCTAGAAGACCACTAAAGTCGAATGGGTCGTTATTAAAATCGGGAATTAGATCGGTGGCATTATCTTTTAACTCACCAGCTTTGGATTGAAGTTCCTCCAAAGGATTGCCAAAGTCCAACGGATCGTTGCTGTTGAAGTCAGGAATTAGCTCGGCAACCTGGTCTGTTGCTGGCTCCAATGGCGTTCCAAAATTAAATGGATCGTCATTATTACCACTTTCTAGTGACAGATCGTCTGATAAATCTAGATCTTTTTGACCGCTAAAGAAATCACTGCCGGATTTACCAGTACTATCGGCAATTGCAGCTCCACCACCAGCGATCGCAGCCCCACCGCCATCTTTGAGAAAATCACCGACTCGATCGAATATTCCTGCACTGGGTGGATTGAGATCGCCAGTTTTAGCGGAAATGTCGTCTAAATTGTTGTTTAGATTATCGGGGATTTCCAGACTGAGATCTGATGAGTAGTCGTCGCGATCGCCCAATAGTCGATCCACACCACCAGTCAAATTGCTGCTCGATTCACCGATCTTGCCTTTAACGCCATTTAGAGGGCTGCTGAGATCCAAATCTGGCATCAGATTGGAAGATTTATCTTTTAGCCCTTCCAGGGGGTTGGAGAGGTCGATCTCGGGAGAATGAGTTTCGCTGGTATGGTCTTCAACTCGACCGAAGATCCCTGTGCCCAGTGTGGCTGCTGCTGCGGCTCCGCTAGCGATCGCGGCTTCGCCGGTGAGGTTGATGTCATTGGGTTGGCCGTTAACCGAATCGACGACTCCATTAAAGTTGATATTGGGGGTGTCGAAGGTCGGGCGTGGGGGTAAAGTTCCGGACAGATCGCCCGATCGCAAGTCACCCGATCGCAAGTCGCCAGAGGGACGATAACCGCCTAAGTTGGAAGACAAGTCGCCGGATAAATCGCCAGATAACCCCTCATTTCTAGTTGCCCGAGTTGGTGGTGGTGGATATAAAGGTTTGATGCTCGGTGTCGTAATGTCCGGTGGCGACGTAACTGGTGTGACGGTTTCGCTCGGTTTTTTCCGTCCGAACAGCCATAATAATAAACCACCGATCGGCAGTAATAGCAACCACCAAGGTAATCCACTTTTTTCGCCCGGTTTGCCAGATGTCGTAGTGGTGGTATCAGTTCTAGTTGTAGTTGTGCTGCTGCCTGGGTTGGTAGCTCCGGTGGTGCCCGTGGTACCCGTGGTGCCCGTGGTGCCAGTCGTCGTGCTGGCTGGATCTGCTGCGGCTGCGGTAGTTGCGGTAATTACTCCTGCTTCTGTGAGGGCGAGTTGACCAGTTGAATCGCTCACATAGCCGAGAAATGCCTTGGTACCCTCGCTGATTTTGCCACCTTTATTTTTGTAGGCGTAGGCTAATGGCTGTGAAAATGGGTATTTTGGGTTGTCTGGTTGCACTCCGTGGAGGGCGACGGCTCTAATCCCAGGCAGATCTTTGATTTGGTCGGCGGGTGCGTAGCCGATCCCATCGTCACCTAATTTATCGATGACTGCTTGAGTCGAGTCCTCGGTGAGCTGCTGGGCATTACGCCCAGTTTTGAGCTGACCATTTTGAAAAACTCCGTAGTTGGCAAGTGCGCGGCGAGTATCGCTGTTGTCGGGTCTGTCAATGACTTTGATTTTACCTTTGGCACCTTTGGCACTGGGTAATTGCGACCAATCGGTCACTTCCCCTCGGTAAATTTTGGCGAAATCGTTGAGGGTGAGATTGCCCTTGTATGGGTTCGCGTCTTTGACGATGATGGCGATTTTGGCTCTGCCGATCGATTTAGCAGTTAGTCCTTGCGCTTTTTCGGCGGTGGTGAGCGATCGACCGATCCCCGCCAGGTCAGCTTTATCTTCAGCGATGGCTTTGACACCGCTATCGCTACCCTGATACTCGGTGGGAACAGTGACATCCGCACTGGGGAACTGGTTGAGGAATTTTTCTTTGAGTCGTTGATTGACAGCTTGCATACTACTGGAGCCATCGATCTGCACTGTCGTCCCCGCTGCCACTGATGCGGGCAAGGGGAACTTATCGGCAGCAGTTTGGGCAATAGCTTTGAGGTTAGTACCACCAGCCGCTAATATTAGTGCTAGAGTTACGATTGAACTACTTTGCTGTTTCATTTGTAACAACCAGGTTTGTGGATATTGTAATCAACAATAGCTTAGATCTGCTGTCTGCACAGATACTCAAAAACTGCTCTTGAGAGCAAATATATCACCAGCAACCGAAAACAAGCTAGCAATTCGATTACTTGGACATGCTCTAAACTGGCTGAGGAATCGATCCTAAATGTTGATTTATCGAGCTTTTTAGAAACTTATTTTAAAATCGACGATAGCAGCGTGTTCAGATCCTAACCGATTTTGTCAGATCGATCGACTCAAATGTTAGATTTTCGTTAAGATACAAGCGAATAATAAATTTTTCTGTGCTTTTTATTACCAATGTGTTAATCAAATGAGCAATATTCGCCGGAACAAGTCGAGGCAATTGGACACTAATCGACGCAGACCGATCCGATCGGTAGATCTAAACCATCCGCATCTGCGATTAGCTGGAGTCTGGCTGGTGCTGGGGCTGAGTTCGTTGGGGTTACTAGTGAGATTGGTTTGGCTTCAGACGATCGCCGCACCCAACTTACAAGCCAGAGCTACTCAGCAGCAGAGTGTCCGCAAGCGTCCCTTTGTCCCCCGGCGGACGATCGTCGATCGATCGAATAATCAGATCGCGATCGATCGACCCAGCTATACTTTCTATGCCCATCCCGTCAGATTTAGTGAAGTTTTATTTGGCAAAGGCTTGCCCAAAAATGGGCGTAAAGTCCAACTTACTCCTCTAGAGGTGGCGCAAAGACTAGATCCGATCTTAAAGCTTGGCGTACCGCAACTAGTGCAGAAATTTCAGCAACGCAAGACGGGCGTGTTTATTGCCGCTGGATTGCCAGAAAATGTCGGCAATCGGATTAAGGCATTGAAACTCGATGGCTTGGATGTCACCCAGGGTGATTTAGACTACACCAGATTTTATCCTCAAAACAACCTGGCGGCAGAATTTTTGGGCTGTCTCGATCGGAAGCGGAAAGCTCAAGGTGGGGTCGAATTAAGTCAATCATCACTATTAAAACGCAAATTAGTCAATTATCAACTCACGAAAACTGGTGGTAATCGAGGCGTAATTTTACCCGATCGCGTGACTCCAGATTTTTTGCATACTGATGACTTGAAGCTCAAATTGACGGTAGATCTGCGGCTACAACGCGCCGCCAGAGAAGCCTTATCCCAGAAAATGAAGGAATGGAACGCCAATCGTGGTACGGCGATCGTTATGGACGCGGATACGGGAGCCTTACGAGCTTTGGTCGTCGAACCAACCTACAATCCCAATCAGTGTGGTAGAGACGTTCAGGAATACAGCAAAATCGTCGGTGCCGCGCGTGCGGCTACGCTGCTGCAAAATGCGGCTGTTTCGGATGTCTACGAGCCAGGATCGACTTTTAAACCGATTGCGGTGGCGATTGCTTTGGAAAATGGCATTATTACTCCCAAAACTACCGTAAATGATAGTGGCAGCATCACTGTGGGTCGGTATACAATCCGTAATGCTGACAAAGAAGGCAATGGCACGATCGACATCGCCCAAATTCTCCAGCGTTCGAGTAATGTCGGCATGGTCAACATCATGGAGCGGCTCAAACCAGATCTCTACTATGATTGGCTCCAACGCATTGGCTTGGGGCAAAGATTTGGGATCGATCTCCCATTAGAAGCCAGAGGCGAACTTCGCAGTCGGCGCGAGTTTGTCACCACCCCGATTTATCCTGCGAATAATGCCTTTGGGCAGGGATTTTCGCTGACACCAGTTCAGTTGGTGACACTGATTGGGAGCATTGCCAACGGCGGTAAATTGGTAACGCCGCACGTTGTCGAGGGCTTATTTGATAGTGAGGGCATTCGCAAGGATAAACCCGGGCATCCCGCACCCCGTCAGATCTTCTCTCCCGTCACTGCCCAAGCTGTACTAGAGATGATGGAAAGCGTCGTCACTAGTGGTTCTGGCGAGAAAGCCCAAATTCCGGGCTATCGGATTGCTGGCAAAACCGGCACTTCCCAAAAAGCTGTTGCGGGCGGCTATAAAAACGATAACAAGAAAATTACCAGTTTTGTGGGTATTTTACCCGTCGATGGTCAACATCGCTACGTTGTATTTGCCGCAATCGACGAACCCAAAGGTAAGGAAAAAGCCTTTGGGAGTAATGTCGCCGCACCGGTCGTCAAATCGATTATGGAATCTCTCATCTCGATCGATGGCATTCGCCCCAGCAACCCCGCCCCAGTCGAAAAAGCCAGCACAGGAAACACTCCAACACCTGCGATCGCCCCTCAAACATCAACACCCAGCCATTAAATTTAATTTTGGTCGCATTACCCATTACCCATTACCCATTACCCATTACCCTCTACCCTCTCATCATCGCCGCGTACCTAGATTATCTCGTCGGCGATCCGTGGGGCTGGCTGCATCCCGTTCAGGTGATGGGCTGGGCGATCGATCGATTTACGCAGATTGCGCTCAAGTATCTGAAGCGACCCTACTTGCGGCGGATTGCCGGAGTGGGGTTATTTGGGGGGTTAATCCTCAGTACGGCGGCAATTAGTTGGCTGGTAATTTATGCTTGTCAGTCGATCGATCCGTGGTTGAGTATTGGCGTGCAATCGATCGCCTTAGCCAGTTGTTTTGCAGGTAGAAGTTTGCGGCGTGCGGCTGAGGATGTATTGGCGGCGATCGATTTGGGAGATCTCGATCTGGCTCGATCGAGACTCAGCATGTATGTGGGCAGAGATACCGCTAAATTGACGATCCCCGAAATCCATCGCGCCATCCTCGAAACTGTCACCGAAAATGCGATCGATGGCGTAATGGCTCCATTGTTTTACGCGATCGTTGGGTTATTTATCCCCGCAGTTGGGGCTGTGCCCTTGGCAATGGCGTATAAAGCAGCTAGTACGCTAGATTCGATGGTCGGCTACCGTCGTGAGCCATACGCCGATATTGGCTGGTGTAGTGCCAAAGCTGAGGATATTCTGAC
>JBBRVB010000197.1:0-7558 GCA_038247275.1 Chroococcales cyanobacterium | reverse complement strand
TCTTCCTCTCCAGCCACAATAAATATCTCCTTCCGCTCCTCATCGTATCGAAATAAGTAAATCGGTCGATAGCAGTTCGATAGCCATTGAGATAATACGATCGCTTGAAGCATCTGGCTCAGTGTCGGCAATTATTTATCCTCAAATTTTGTTCGAGCCTATTCTACATTATCTTCGATCGAAACCCTCAAAGCCACAAACGGACGAGAGTCTGCTAAGATAATCTCTTGGGAAAATGCGGACTCGTGCCGCCAAGGGATGCAGCTAGAACTTATGGTACACATCAAACAGGTAGAACTGTCCCATTTCAAGTCCTTCGGTGGTACTACAAAAGTCCCGATCTTACCTGGATTTACCGTGGTGTCTGGGCCGAATGGTTCGGGTAAGTCAAATATTCTCGACGCACTGTTATTTTGCCTCGGATTGGCTAGTTCCAAGGGAATGCGGGCGGAACGGTTGCCGGATTTGGTAAATCACGACCGCAATACTAAAGGTGCCTCAGAAGCGATTGTGACGGTGACTTTCGATCTGGAGAATGAGGATGAGCCAGCACCGGAAATTGAGATTGTTGATATTAGTAGTCTGTCGCCAGCTCCGCCCAAAGAACGGTTGGCGAGTGAGTGGGTGGTGACGCGGCGGTTGCGGGTGAATGCTCAGGGTGGTTATACATCCAACTATTCGATTAATGGCGAGGCTTGCAACCTGGCGGAGTTGCACGAGCAATTGAATGCGCTACGGATTTATCCCGAGGGCTATAATGTCGTGTTGCAGGGGGATGTCACCAGCATCATCTCGATGAATAGCAAGGAGCGGCGGGAGATTATCGATGAGTTGGCGGGGGTAGCGGCATTCGATCGCAAGATCGATCGAGCTAAGGGTACACTGGATGAGGTCAAGGAAAAGGTCGAAAAATGCAATATTGTCGCTACCGAATTAGTCGTACAACGGGATAAGTTAGCGCAGGATAAGATTAAGGCAGAAAAGTACCAAAGACTGCGGACGGAGTTTCAACAGAAATCAGTTGAAGAAGTAGTGTTAAAGTGGCAGAATCTTCAACAAAAGCAGGTCACAATTCAAACAGATTTAGGTAAAGGTAGATCAGCTCTTGGTGAGCTAGACAAACAAGTTATCGATTTACAGGGGGAAATCGGAATGACGACTACCGAAGTCGAACGATTGAATGCTTGTGTGCGTGCATTGGGTGAAGAAAAACTGCTAGCTGCTCAAGCAGAATTGGCAACCCAACAGGCAGAACAGCGGCAACTAGCACAGCAAAAAGAAGAGCTGACAACAACTCGATCGAATACCCATACCAATCAACAGCAATCGGCGACACAGTTAGCTAATTATGAGCAAGAATTTCATCGCTTAACTACCGAACAACAGCAACTAGAAACTAAGCAGTTAAAAAAATCAGTTACCGATCGCGATGAAGCAAAATATCAGTTAGAATTAACTAAAGAAAAAGCAAGCTCGATCGCGTCTGCATCGACGGCATGGGTAGAGGAACAAACTCAAGTTAGTCGCCAGATTGAAACGATACTTCAGTTATTAAGCAAACAACGCACGGCACAAGCCCAACTCACCGAACGTCGCAATCAATTGTGTGCGAAAATTGTCGAAGAAACCGAACGGTTAGCAACGATCGATCCTGAGTTAGCAGCAAATAAAAATAAAGTTTCGGAATTAGAAAATAAACTTGCCCAATCGACTGGCGAATTAGCAGTCTTAGAACAGAAATTCACCGCCGTTCAAGCAAATGTCGATACGCAACTCGAAACCCAAAAACGGTTATTACAAGAACAGCGCGATAAACAGCGGCTCGTTGATAAATTAGAAGCTCAAAACCAAGTTCAACAAGAGGCTCAAGGTAGCTTTGCGACTAAAATTATTAAAGAAGCCAAACTCGCTGGTGTGCATGGTTTAGTTGCCCAATTAGGAAATGTCGATCCGGCTTATCAATTAGCTCTAGAAATTGCCGCTGGAGCCAGACTCGGTAACTTAGTCGTCGAGGATGATGGTGTAGCTTCTCGCGCGATCGAAATCCTCAAACAAAACCGCGGTGGACGAGCGACATTTTTACCATTAAATAAGATTAATGCTCAACCATTACGTGAAAATGCTGCACTCAGATCGACCAACGGTTTTATCGATTATGCTGTTAATTTGGTGGAATTCGATCGCGAGTATGAGCAGATATTTAACTATATATTTGGTGGAACATTAGTATTTGATAAACTCGATCGAGCAAGAAGTTTATTAGGCAGACATCGGATCGTTACCCTCGATGGCGAATTGCTCGAATCCAGTGGGGCGATGACAGGGGGTAATATATCTCAAAAATCCACCCTCCACTTTGGTACCGCCGATGCGAGTGAATCCGCCGAAGTTCGCACCCTCCAACAACGTTTGGGCGAAATCGAGCAGATCCTTCAAGTCAGCATCGAAGTAGTTAATAAAAGTAACATCGAACTACGCCAATTGAGTACAGCCGTCAGCGATACCCGCCAAAATCAACGGGAAATCAAACTCAATTTCGATCGTAATCACCAAGAAATCGGGCAATTAACGACCCAACAAACCCAACTTCAGCAGCAGATTTTTAAAAACCAACAAGATCTCGATCTCACCATCACCAACCTCACCGCCCTGGAGCAAGCCCTACCCGCCCAAGAAGCCGCCCTCGCCGAATCCCACGCCGAACTCAGCGAACTCGAAAAATCCGGCGTACACAGCGATTGGCAAGCCATCCAGACCGAAATCAAAGTTCAGGAACAACAACTCAACCAACGTCAACAAGCCTTAACCGCCTTCGAGCAAAAACTTCAAGAAATCGATCGACAGCGCAGTATCCTAACTGAAAAAATTTCCGAAAATCAACGCCGGACTAGTGAATATATCGAACAGATTGGGGGACTCGATCGTAAGTTAGCCGATATTACTACTAGACTAACCGCAATTGGAGACTCGATCGCCTCCACCAAAGCCGCCCTAATTATCCTCGACAAAGAACTCGGTACCGATAAACAAGAACGCGACAAAGCCGAAGCCAAACTGCGCCAACTCCACCTCAACCTCCAAGAACTGCAATGGGAACAACAAAAACTCACCCAACTTCAACAACAACGCCAAACCGAAATCGATAACCTCATCATCCAAATCGCCACCCAACGCACTGAACTCCCCGCCGAACTTCCCGAACTTCCCCCTGAATCCCATACCGACGAATATCTCGCCTCCCTCCAATCCCAAATCCGCCTCCTCCAAAAACGGATGGAAGGAATGGAACCCGTCAACATGCTCGCCCTCGAAGCCTACGAAGAAACCAACAACCGCCTCCAAGAACTCAGCGACAAACTTGGTACCCTAGAGGCTGAAAGCATGGAACTCCTACTCCGCATTGAGAACTTCACCACCCTGCGGTTCCAAGCCTTTAGCGAAGCCTTTGATGCCGTAAATGCTAACTTCCAAAACATCTTTGCCGAACTTTCTGATGGCGACGGCTTCCTTCAACTCGAAAACCCCGCAGATCCCTTCAGCGGTGGTTTAAATCTTGTCGCCCACCCCAAAGGTAAACCAGTACAGCGGCTTTCCTCGATGTCTGGGGGTGAGAAATCCCTGACAGCTCTAAGTTTTATCTTCGCCCTCCAACGCTATCGCCCATCGCCATTCTATGCCTTTGATGAGGTGGATATGTTCCTCGATGGGGCGAATGTGGAACGCCTGTCGAAGATGATTCGCAAGCAAGCTAATCAAGCCCAGTTCCTAGTAGTGAGTCTGCGTCGTCCGATGATTGAAGCTGCCGATCGGACGATCGGGGTGACGCAAGCACGGGGAGCTTATACTCAGGTATTGGGCATCAATCTCAAGACCTCGGCGTAATCTCAATCTTCATCTTAATTGTAGGAAATTATTTTGCTGACTTGCAAGATAGGCGGTGTTATTTAGATCGAGTTACGGGGAACAATAATATATAAGTATTACAGCAATAGTCAATCGCCCTTGAAGCCGTAACATCATGGAATCGAAACAAAAGATCGATCGATTGTGGAATAAAGTACAATCGTTGACAATACCTGCGGTCATATTACTCATCATCATAACTGGTACTCTGCTTTGGAAATTTCAACAGGATAACGTTAATTTATTACAACATAAAATTGAAAATTTCAAAAAAGAGATCGATCGACCTTCATCTAGTGACGAGAAATTAAAACTGGAAGAGAGACTAAAATTAGAGAAAGATATATTGGTAATTGAGAAAGATAAAACTGCGATTCAAAACGGAGTATATACAACGATAGTACAAGCTCTCGGTGGTGTAATTGTGGGTATCACAGCTTATGTAGGATACCGTAATTTGAAGATTGGAGAAGAAAATCTGAAAGTTGGACAAAAAAACCTAAAAGTTACTGAAGATAAACAAGTTACCGAGAGATTTAGTAAATCTATCAAGCATTTAGGGAGTGATAAAATCGATGTTCGACTCGGTGGAATTTATGCACTAGAACAAATTGCGTTTGATTCTGCTAAATATCACTGGACGATCGTTGAGATTCTGAGTGCTTTTATTCGAGAAAAACGTCCGCTCAATGGTACCGATCCAGTAGGGATAGATATTCAAGCTGCTCTTACAGTAATAGGTAGAAGAAAAGTAGATCGAGATCCAGACAATAAATATATCGACTTGAGAAAAATTAATTTAGTAAGAGTAGAGCTACAAAATACCAATTTTAGTAACGCCGATTTTAGTGGCACTAATCTCAAGGATACTAACCTCAATGGTGCCGATCTCAATAATGCCAATCTTTCTCTTACCAATCTGATAGGAGCCGATCTGAGCAATGCTCATCTCAAGGGTGCCGATCTCAAGAATGCTCATCTAGATGACAGTCCAGATCCTGATGAATATCAAGAAGATCCACGCTATGTTATGCCTGATGATAATTTTAATGCTGCCAATCTCAACGGTGCCGATCTATCAACCTGTAAAAACTTAACTCAAAATCAGTTAATATTTGTGGCTAAAAACGAAAATACCAAGTTACCAGACTACTCGCAAACTCCAACATCACGCTCTATTTAAGTTTAATTCATGAGTGATGGCAATCCACGAAACTTCTGTTGATTTCTTTGCCACTGCTGAAACTCCCGATCGTAATCGGGATGAATCCATGATATATCTCGATCGGATAACTCCAGCCTTTCGATCGTATTTATCAGAATCAATATGATATTTAGCTGACCGGGAACAACACAAATATCGGTTCCAGGAATTGGTGTATTTTCGTGACTAATCAGCGCGATGGTAAGATCGGGCATAACTTCCAATCTTACATATTTTAAATAGTCAAGATCGTCATAACCTTTCTGAAACTTCAGTTCTCTATGCTTCTGTTCTAATTCTCGTGGTAGTAGCTTAATTACCGCAATCGGTTCGGTTTCGCGATAAAATTCATCAAATCTAATTAGTGAATTTTTAGACATATTACTATCCATAAGTTTATTAGCGGTAATATCTGCTAAATCTATTGACAGCTAAACCAGTTATTTTAAGATTTATAATTGATAATTAGTCACTGTCAGCACCTTAATTTTAGCGCACCCATCCTCAACCGTCACCCCTGCTCTCGGCCCACTCCATCGCGGATCTCCAGGACGACAGCCCAAATCTGGCGGAATATCTGTAGTGAACTCAATTCCTCTTCTTCCTTCTGGGAGCTTTCCCTCATATGCTTTCACTTTAGGGATATCACTTTGATAAATATTTTGTGGTGGGAAACCCCAAATCTCTAAAGTCTCCTGCTGTAGTTTTGCGGTTTCCGCCATCTGAGTTGGGCTTTCAGTGCGATAGTAAGTATAAATCTGCGAAACCAGTTCCGACACGATTGAGGGGATAGAATGCTAGTAAAACGATCGAAGCTTACAATGAGATAAATTGCTGAGAATCTAGCAAATGGCTTTGCCTTGCTGAATTTGTAGCTCCCAAAAACTTGTTTGATTACAACGGAGGTCAAAATCTTGTTGTTGAGCTAGTAACTGCTCGATTTTAGCCAGCACAATACTAAAGGCTGTAAAGATTGGGATACCTTATTCTAACTCGATCTGAACTGCTCCTTCGATCGGTAGATTATTAGGTAGAGTGCATAATTTTAATAAAGATGGAATTATCATAATTAAGACTCATCCAATTGTAGGATATCGATCGAAATGAAGTTAATTATTATTGCTCCGGCTGTATACTGAGTTCGAGCGTTGGGAAGCAGCTAGGGATGAAGATGAAGCTCAACTCGAAGCTAGCAGCCAAAGGTGCATAAATCGTCTGAATAGCGATCGGAACGATCGCTCTGCATGGGTTTCAAGTAGTAATATCCCCCAGGCTATTTCGACTCGATCGATCTGATTATTTTATTTGGACAATGAATTAAGTTATGGGTAATTCTAATCCAGCAAACTTTTGTTGAACACCTTACTCCCCAGTCATCACGCGCAAGCGGATTGAGTTTTCACCGCTATCATCGAGGGGAACTTCAACGATTTCGCTGGAGAGGCGTTCGACGCAGGCAATGAGCGATCGCAAGTTGGGCGTACTGGCACCTGTATCGACGTACAATCTGTCTACTAGACTTCCTAGGCGTTTCCAGGTGAGATAAAATTTGGTCATCGTCTGCTCTAGTTGTGCTGCTTGCTTGAGGACATCGGCGGCGACGGGGAGACATCCGACGCGCATGGCTTCTTCGAGGGCGGTAGCGAGATCGACTTTGGAATCATTGAGGACTTGGACTTGTGCGCCAGCATCGAGATATTTTGAAAGGCTCCGAGCATTGCTGGTGACGAGCTTGATATTATCTACGTCGGGATTGGCAGCTATTTCTTCGCGGATGGCGAGTTGATGCGCTTCGGGTAGTTTCTCCATTTCTTTGACTAATGGCGCAATGAAGCGCGGTGGAGTGGCTCCAGAGGCGGCTTGCTCTTTGACTTCATCGGGAATCAGATCGGAACTCATTGCCATCCACTCGTCGGAGAGTTGGCGAACTTCGCGGCGGGTGATCCGATCTCCGCGTTCGGCTGCGTCAGTGACTAGTTGTTGGACTTCTGGGGAAGATTTGGCAGTTTCGACAAAGGCGCGTTTGCTAAAATTCTTGAGTGCTAGGGGTGAAAGCTCGCCATTTTCGAGGAGGGTATCGGCACTATTGGCAAGTTCGATCCAGGCGTAGGCTTGACTTTTGCTGAGTTCGCGATCTTTGAGCCAGTTGAGAAAACCTTGTCCGCGTCCGTCGCCGCCTTTTTTCTCTTTGTCACGGACGGCGCGGAGGATTCTACCGCGCCAGATCTCGGTTTGGAGATCGAATCTGTCGCAAACTACCCACGCATCATCAATGCGTTGCTGAAAATCGAAGTCGCCGACTCCTTCATCTTCAGGATCGGGTAAATCAAAGCTCAGATCGGCATTGGTTTCCAAAGCCTCTACAAGTTCGAGATCCGTAACAGAGCCAACTGAACCAACCATCGATCGTCCTCAAGGTAAATTGAAACAAGCACCAAATAATTCTGACTC
>JBBRVB010000196.1:0-7567 GCA_038247275.1 Chroococcales cyanobacterium | reverse complement strand
TACAAGCTTTCGGCTCCATTTATTGCCCCATTTGCAACATTATTTATCAGTCCTGTTTATGGTGGTGGCGCAAATATTTTTGATGTCAATATTCTAGTAGCGATCGTTATCTATTCGCTCTTATGTTGGCTGGCTGTCACGCTAGTCAGATTTATTTATGCTCGATAGATCTAACATATAGCAAACGAGCTTGAAGACTCTAATCATTCCCCATAGGCTAATGTTTTTCGTGCTGCATAATGAAATGACTGCTGATGATTTAATGCTACTCAAGCATTCTCGCATCGAACGACTACATAGCTTTTTTGCACCAAGTTTAGTGCAATGTCATATTTATGTCAATCTTCAGAATACTTTGACTATTCACTGTCGAGAATCTTGGATAGTCGATACCTTGCTATTCGATCTAGATGACTTGTGCGACCTTTCATGGCTAATTTTGGGGACTGAAGCGATCGCATTGTTCTTTCAAAAAGAAGAAATTTATCGTAAAGTTTACAAACAATCTATCATCATATTTTTTGATGAAATAATCCAGAATCGGGGGAGGTAATCGATGCAATCATTTACTGTTAACTGGAAACAATTGGTAGTTATGTTTTTTATGACGATCGCATTTATATTCGCTGGCAAAGCGATCGCTCAAACTGATATTAATGTAAACAATACTAAGCAGTTGCGAGTAGGCGGAAGTGTCACGGTTTTAGCAAACCAAGTCGTCGAAAATGCTCAGGCGATCGGTGGCTCGGTCATCATCGAACCTAATGCTAGAGTAACCCAAACCGCGACAGCGATCGGCGGTAATGTGGTGCTCAAACCAGGCGCAAGAATCGACGGCGATGCCTAGGCGATTGCTGTCGCAGACGGCAAGCCGTTCGGTGGCGAAGTCATTCAATCACCTGGAGCGACAATTGGCGGCTCAAATGGCACATTCGATGACCGATACGACGAACGCGGCATGATGGGAATGCACCAAAATAGCTTTTTAGGGATGTATTTCTTTCACGCTGGTTTTAGGATTTTCGCGGCGATGTTTGGAAATGGGGTAAGCCGCAACCGCCTGTTTTGGGGTGACTTGATTGGAGCGAATGGAGTAGGAGTAGGGTGTGTTACCGCGTAGCGTAACGCACCAATAGTAAGATTGGGCGAGGGTTTGGTGCGTTATCCGTTGGGATAAGACACCCTACAAAACTGTAATAGTGCCCTTCATGGGTACCTGTGCGGCTCGTTGGCGTAGCCGCGCCGCGAGGTAATCGAATCAATAATTAGGAGCCTTAACCAATGAAAATGGATACCCAACATTCTACCCACGGAGCACACGACCACGATCGACTAAATACTACTTCCCATAGTCAACATGGAGAAAATATGTCTTAGGTAGAGGAGTTTGATATAATTGTCATCGGTTCGGGAATTGGTGGTTTGACTGCGGCGGGGATTCTAGCTAAGTTGAATCGGCAAAAAGTGCTGGTGTTAGAACAGCATTTTACGATCGGTGGTTTTACCCATGAATTCGCCCGCCAGGGTAAGTTTCATTGGGATGTGGGGATACATTATGTCGGCGATATGGGCGCAGGAGCTACAGGCAAGGCGGTATTTGATTATCTGACGGATGGCAAGTTGCAGTGGCAAAAGATGCCAGATGTATTTGAAAAGTTTGTCTATCCCGATTTTACGTTTGAGGTTCATAGCGATCGCGCTCAATATCAAGCTGATTTAGTGCAGATGTTTCCCGCACAACAACAGGCGATCGAGCGATATTTTCAGGATCTTCAACGAGCCGCTCGGTGGTTTGGGATCTATACGATGGGCGAGTTATTTCCGCAGCGGTTACGTCGATTGCTTGCGCCTGTACTGAGCTATTGGGGTAAAATTGCGCGGATGACGACGCAGGAATATTTAGATCGTCATTTCCAAAATCCGCGTTTGCAGGCGTTATTAGTGTCTCAATGGGGGGATTATGGTTTACCCCCCAGTCAAAGTTGTTTTGGGATACATGGATTAGTTGCCAGTCACTATTTTAATGGCGGTTGGTATCCCGTGGGCGGTGGACAATCGATCGCCAAACATATACTCCCAATTATCGAACAGGCTGGAGGGCAAGCGATCGAGCGATGTCAAGTAATGGAAATCTTAATCGATAATGGACGGGCAGTGGGTGTCAGAGCGCGGAAGAGTCACGATCCTGAGTCCAAAGTTACATCTTATTACGCCCCTACGGTCATCTCCGATGTGGGGGCACTCAACACTTATCTCAAACCGATCCCGCCCAGTTACCCGATCGCCTATCGCGATGAGATCGCTGCTTTCCCCAAGGGTTGCAGCGTTATCACTCTCTATCTCGGCTTGAAATCATCCCCGACTACTTTGGGATTTCAGGGCGAAAACCACTGGATTTACAGCAGTTACGATCGCGATCGCGTTTTCCATGACTGGTTAAATTCCCCTGATGAATTACCGCCAGCTTGCTATCTTTCTTTCCCTTCGCTCAAAGATCCCCAAGCCCAATCTCAGACTGCGGAAATCATCGTCTTCGTAGATTACGATCGCTGCTCCGCTTGGCAGAATACCTCGTGGCGACATCGGGGTGAGGAATACCAGCAATTTAAAACCCAACTGACTCAGCGAATGCTTGCCCTAGTGGAGCAGCATTATCCCGGCTTCCAAGATTTAGTTGAGTATAGCGAATTGTCTACGCCCCTAACTGTCGAGTATTTTGACGCTAGCGATCGAGGTTCGATCTACGGCATTCCCTGTATCCCAGAGCGTTTTGAGCAGCCTTGGATCGGTGCGAAAACACCAATCGATCATCTCTATCTCACGGGTACAGATGCCAGTTCGCTCGGCATTATGGGCGCGATGATGGGCGGTGTCAAAACAGCGGGTTTCTTAAACGGCGGGTTGGGCTTTTTCAAAGTTATGTCCGCAATTATGCAGGAATCAGCTCAGCGTCAGGAGCGAGGAGATCTAGAACAGGTTTGATGAATCATCTATATTTCAACCATGCGATCGATGTTATTATTTTAGCCATAGTCGTTATCTCAAGTGCGCTATTCATCCAAACAGGGTAATGACTGAGCAAGCAGTTGATTGTCGAGATTACGATTCGATCGGGAACTAAATATATGCCTCAAGTCTCTCCCTCGTTCTGGAACCTACCTGCGGAACAAGTATTACAGCAAATCGAAAGTACCCCTCAAGGATTGAGTCGCCAAGAAGCTCAAAAACGGCTAATTCAATATGGTGCAAATAGCCTCAAACAGAAGCAGCAAAATAACACACTATTTCTATTACTAAATCAGTTTAAAAGTCCGATTATTCTGATTCTAATTGCGGCGGCGATTCTCTCTGGTTTTCTGGGAGATCCGATCGATACGATGATTATTCTATCGATCGTCCTCATCAGCGGACTATTAGGATTTTGGCAAGAGCGCGGAGCCACAGATGCTGTCGCGAAGCTCCTGGCTCTGGTGCAAGTAAAAGCCACAGTATTGAGGGATAGTCAATCTCAAGATATATCCAATCAGGATGTCGTACCAGGGGATATTGTGGTGCTTGCTGCTGGAGATAGTATTCCTGGTGACTGCCTGATTTTGGAGTCAAAAGATCTATCAGTAAATGAAGCCGCACTAACAGGGGAAACTTATCCAGCCGATAAACTCAGTGGTGTATTGCCTGCGGAAGTTGGACTCAGCCAGCGCACCAATACTCTATATATGGGCACCAATGTCATCAGTGGTACTGCAAAAGCGGTGGTAGTTCAAACTGGAAAGCGGACGGAATTTGGTAAGGTATCCGAACGCCTAAAACTCAGACCGCCGGAAACCGAATTTGAAACGGGACTGAATAAGTTTGGCTACTTCCTGATGGAAGTAACGTTAATTTTGGTGGTACTAATTTTCGTTGCCAATGTTTATCTAAACCGCCCTGTTCTGGAATCTTTTATGTTTTCGCTGGCTTTGGCGGTTGGTTTAACGCCGCAATTACTGCCGGCAATCGTGAGTGTCAATCTGGCGCGTGGTGCCAAACAAATGGCGAAAAAGCAGGTGATTGTCAAGCGGTTGCCCGCGATCGAAAACTTCGGCAGCATGAATATATTTTGTACCGATAAGACTGGCACCTTGACGGAAGGAGAGGTGAAAATTCGTGGTGCAGTAGATATAGAAGGTAAAGAGAGCGACAGGGTTTTGTTTCATGCTTATCTGAATGCTGCGTCTGAATCGGGTTTTGTCAATCCGATCGATGCCGCGATTCGTCAACACAAACCATTCGATATTTCTAGCTATCAAAAGCTCGATGAAGTGCCTTATGATTTTAACCGCAAACGTTTGAGTATCCTGTTTAAAAAAGAGAATACCCAGCTAATTGTAACTAAAGGATCGCTGAAGACAATTCTCGATGTTTGCTCATCTGTCGAAACTGCTGAGGGGAAAACGATCGATATTACCAACGAGCAGCAGAAGCTCCACCAAGAAGCTGATGATTTGGGTAGTCAAGGGTTTCGGGTTTTGGGAGTGGCTTATCGTAATTTCGACCGCGATTCCTTCACCAAAGACGATGAAACGCAGATGACATTTTTGGGCTATCTGGCTCTATTCGATCCGCCGAAAGCAGGGATTGCCGATACGCTCAAAGAACTACGAGATCTCGGTGTCACCGCCAAAATGATTACAGGTGATAGCTTGGCTGTTGCCATTAGTATTATTAAACAGATCGGCTTACCGGAACCAAAAGCATTGACTGGTACCGAATTACACAAACTTAGCGATGAAGCCCTGATCCATCGGGTGGGGGAAACAAATGTCTTTGCTGAAGTCGAGCCAAATCAAAAAGAGCGGATTATCATCGCTTTGAAAAAAGCGGGAAATGTAGTTGGCTATCTCGGCGATGGCATTAATGATGCCTCTGCGCTCCATGCTGCTGATGTCGGAATTTCGGTCGATAGTGCAGTAGATGTCGCCAAGGAAGCCGCTGATATTGTGTTGATGCAAAAAGACCTCAATGTCTTAATTGCCGGCGTGAAGGAGGGACGGATTACCTTTGCAAATACGCTCAAATACGTGTTCATGGCAACGAGTGCTAATTTCGGTAATATGTTCAGCATGGCGGGGATTTCGCTGGTTTTACCCTTCTTACCGCTGCTACCCAGTCAAATTTTGATTACTAATCTATTGACTGATTTTCCCGAAATGACGATTGCAGCCGATCGAGTGGACAAAGAATTAGTCGCCAAACCCCGCCGGATGGACATCAAGTTTATCCGTAACTTTATGCTGGTATTTGGATTGCTAAGTTCGGTATTTGATTACCTCACATTTGGCACATTACTGTTATTACTTCACGCCAATCCAGCCCAATTTAGAACGGGCTGGTTTATGGAATCAGTGATTTCAGCAGCCTCGATTGTCCTAGTAATTCGGACGCGACAGTCGATCTTGAATAGTAAACCAGGCAAGTATTTATTAGGCGCAACGATCGCGATCGTCATAATCGCGCTGATTTTGCCCTATACCCCACTGGCAATTCCATTAAGCTTCCAACCTTTACCGATCGAATTTCTGTTGGTGCTAGCAGCCATTGTCGGGCTATATATCCTGTGTGCGGAACTCGTTAAAAAAATTTTTTACCAACACGTTCAGTCTTAATCATTATCATAAATTCTCGATCGATAATTAAATGGCAAAATGGCATCCCTATCAGCGATTGACATCGTTTCATTCTATCAGCCAACCAAATAATTCACCCACCATTAATGCCAATCCCTCTGCAAATATTGGCATTGGTAAGAGTCGATCGATCCGATCTAAAATCTTGATTTCCTGCATCGGTTCATACCCGAAAACAGTTCGCTCATCTGGATCGATTAACCAACCCATTTGTGTGCCATACTTGAGACAGTGCATGATATTCTTCATTACCTTAGTTTGGCTTTGGTCAGGTGATAATATTTCAATTGTCCAATCGGGAGCGATCGCAAATACATTAGCAACAGTACCGTCTGGATTTCGAGGAATTCGATCCCAAAGTATTACAGATATATCGGGAACTGTCGATCGATCTCCAAATGTCCAACGCAATTCTGGAAAGGCTCTAGCGACTTTCAAATCTCTTAACGGTCGATCGATGGCAAATGTTAATTCCCGCTGAATAATACTATGTTTCCCTTGAGGCATGGGTTTTTGATAAATAACTCCATCGATAAACTCATTAGCAGGCTTAGTTTCTGGCATCGCCAAAAACTCTGATAGAATCACCTGTTGGGTCGGAGTTTGAACCATTGTGTCACCGTAGTCATCATAGGTAGGACTATTTTCATTTTATCGTATCCGAGCAGACACTTGAGTAACGAAACTTATCCTAGCGATCGTCATCTCGATCGCCAGCATCAAAAAAACAGTGCTGGGGAAACCTTGAAAAAGTTGCCTAGTGCCTTAGCAATGGCTTTGCTGATTTCACGTTTCCCATTTAGTACCTCCGAAGCTACCCCTTGAGAACCAAATACTGGCACTAAATCTTTCTGTTTTAACCCTCGCTGACTCATCAATTCAGTCAAAATCTCCAACGGAGTAGCTGGCTTGAGTTGATAATGGCGATCTTCAAAGCTTTCAATCAAATTTACTAAGAGTTTGAGTAACCGCTCTTGGGCTGGGGATAAATTTTCACCTAGTTGCATTAGTTTAGAAACTTCTGCTAAGTAAAGTTCGTTCTCTGCTTCTGTTTCGATGTACATTTTACTCCCGATCGTTGAGTCAAACGCTTGCTCTGTTTGAGGTTAAGCCGTGAGCCGCGCCTACCTTGCAGAAATAAATTCGTGTGTACAATGTACGCGAAGATTTGCTAAAATATGAGTATTCAAGATTGACTAACCGTCTTATGTCAAAAACCTCATTAGCTAAAGATAGCCGGATTGACTTGAGAGTGACTCAAGAGCAGAAGGAGCTACTGGAAAAAGCAGCATCATTGAAAGGAATTTCTTTGAGTGCTTATACTCTCCAGCATCTCTTACCGCTTGCCCATCAAGACATAGCTGCTCAGGAAAAGATCGTACTTTCCGATCGAGATCGAGATTTATTCTTGTCTATACTCGAAAATCCACCAGAACTTAAAGGCAAACTCAAGTCAGCGATCGAAAAATATCAAGATAAATATGGCTAGTGGCGATGAGCAAAGATGGAATTTTGTGCCGATCGATAAAAAATATCAACGAGAACATTTTGACTGTGGTTATCCAGTTTTAAATGATTATCTCAAAAGATATGCCAAGCAAAATCATCAGAAAGGTATTGCTAAGACTTTTGTTGCTATTAGTCAATCTCAATCTCTACAAATAGAAGGTTTTTATACTGTCAGTGCAAGTTCTGTCGAGTTTGAGTCTCTACCAGAATCCGCTCGAAAAGGAATACCTAATTACCCAATTCCTGCAATATTAATTGGTAAACTAGCTGTAGATAATTCTGCTAAGGGGCAAGGTTTGGGGGGAGAATTGTTAGTTGATGCACTACTTCGATCGGTTAAGGTGGCTCAGGAAATTGGTATTTTTGTGGTGAGGGTCGATGCAATAGATTTG
>JBBRVB010000195.1:0-7596 GCA_038247275.1 Chroococcales cyanobacterium | reverse complement strand
GCGATTGAGTATCTGCCTTAGTTCTTCCCGCTCCTCTATTTTCAGCATCAGTGCTTTTGGGGCTAGTCTAGGCACTCTCTCATCCTCCTCTTAATCAACCTCCTCTTATGCTAACCTAACTTCCGCTCTAGCCTACTAGTGAATTTCTCACAAATTGTATAACTTTATTTTTTGTACTTTTGCAAATATGGACGAAATATCAAGGGCTTCAGGGCGTGTAATTGTACAACTTTATTATATTTTCACATTTTACTGAGGAGCCATGTAACGGGAAACTGTTAAGCACGGTTTTGGAGAGCAGTGGGGGTGGTGACACCTTCACTGACTTTAATCGGGGGATCTGGGGGTCGGAACCCCCAGATCCGGCAGGGCTGATTCATTCCACAAGAAGGAGGAGTTTGTCAATATCGTGAGATAAGAATCTTTGATGAGTGGTGACGGAATCATAACCATTTTGGCGAAATATGTTGATGACGATCGCCCTCACAATTGAGAGGTTTGCAGGAGCATTACCTTTGTGAATTCGAGAAGCATCTTCCTTAAACACCACATCTTTGACCCAATGGAGTCGATTTTCAATGCCCCAGTGCCCACGAATACCAAGTGCAAATTCCTGCGCTATCTGCATCAGACTACTAACATAACAAACAATCTCATGATATTTTTTACCTTTCCTAGTGCCAACTCTTTCAACTTTAATTAAAGATTTAATTCCGCTCCAGTCTGGATCGATGCCGATTAAGTTATGGAAAACGGATACTGTACGCTGTGTAACTCTGTCTCTAGTTCTCTCAATGCTCACATCTCTACTTGCTGGTCTGTTAGTATCGGCAACGTTCTGAATATGACAATATAACTTAGGTTGATTCTCTTTAACTGAAATTACATAGTCATTACCCCGATCGATAATCAGCTTACAAGTTTTTTTTGGCAGTGTAATCAATCAAATGTCAACACAATCCCAGTCAAATCTAATGCTGCAATTAACTCCTGGACAATTCCAATCTCACTCTCTTTTTTATTCTCAAATTTCTTCATCCCTACTACTAACCCTCTTTTGCCAGCAAATATAGATACTATGCTGACAAAATTCTGGTGACAACTATCATGACTTTTTACTGTACCTCTAATACTTTTTCCATCGATCCCACACCATTCTTCTTCCTGTAGTTCTGCATATGTTTTTGCCCAATCATTAAATCTTGCTACAAGTTTATCAAAATCTACTCCCATCATCACCCGTCGAATCGTTGAATAAGATGGTACTCCATGTTTAGAAATTCCAAATGTCTCAATTAGTTCTTGTTGATGCCTTTTTACAAAATCTCCACATGCTCGATATCCTAATGCTCCATTCATTATCCCCATAATTACAAATAGTAACACTAACCATAATGGATGCCTTCGTCCATCTGTGGTTCTAAAATCATCTACTTGCTTTAGTTGTTCGATTAAATTTGTACTCATTTTTTCTACCCCCTTCCCACTTGCTATTTTACCTCCAATGGGAATGAATCAGCCCTGCCAGATCCGGGTTCTGCCTCCGCTAGAAAAATCGCAACTCACGAATATATACCATTTGCCGCCCCGCTTATTACAACACCTTGCCGACGATGCAACGTTACTGAAGCATTCACAAGATTGTGAGTCGCGTAGCACGAAGCAATTGATGGCAAGTAGTTTACAATGATCTAGTCGAACGGCTTGCCGTCTACGATAGTAATCGAGTAAGTAGAGAAAACCAAAAACAATGACTAAGTTTGTATTCGTCACTGGTGGCGTAGTTTCGAGTATTGGCAAAGGCATTGTCGCAGCCAGCTTGGGGCGATTGCTAAAATCGCGCAACTATTCAGTCTCGATCCTCAAACTCGACCCCTACATCAACGTCGATCCCGGTACGATGAGTCCTTACCAGCATGGAGAAGTATTCGTCACCAAAGACGGAGCCGAGACAGATCTCGACTTAGGACATTACGAACGATTTACCGACACATCGATGTCGCGGCTCAATAGCGTCACCACTGGATCGATCTACCAAGCCGTGATCAATAAAGAACGGCGGGGCGACTATAATGGCGGCACAGTCCAAGTCATCCCACATATCACCAACGAGATCAAAGAACGGATCGAGCGCGTCGCCAGAGACACCAATCCCGATGTCGTCATTACCGAAATCGGCGGTACCGTCGGGGATATCGAATCCTTACCTTTTCTCGAAGCAATTCGGCAATTTCGGAAAGAAGTAGGCAGACGAAATGTAGTGTATCTACACGTCGCCCTCGTACCGTGGATCTCAACTGCGGGCGAAATGAAAACCAAGCCAACACAGCACTCAGTCAAAGAATTAAGATCGATCGGGATTCAACCAGATATTTTAGTCTGTCGGAGTATCGAACCATTACCCCAAGGAATTAAAGAAAAACTATCAGAATTTTGTGATGTGCCAGTGGAGTGCGTCATCAATGCCCCCGATGCCAGCAGTATCTATGAAGTGCCCCTCCTTATGGAACGGGAAGGACTTGCCTCCCAAATCATCGATTTGCTGCAACTCGAACAGCGTACCCCCGATCTGACGCAGTGGCAAAATTTGGTCGATCGAATGCAGACATCCACCCAGGAAGTCAAAATTGCCCTCGTCGGTAAGTATACTCAACTGGGTGATGCCTATCTATCTGTCGTCGAAGCACTCCGACATGGCGCGATCGCCAATGGGGCAAAATTAGAAATTGTGTGGGTAAATTCCGAAGATCTAGAGTGCTACGGTGCGGCTAAATACCTCGCTGACGTGCAAGGGGTTGTCGTCCCCGGAGGGTTCGGTATTCGGGGCGTAGAGGGCAAAATTGCCGCCATTGAGTATGCCCGCGAGCATCAAATTCCCTTCCTCGGATTGTGCCTGGGAATGCAGGCAGCTACGATCGAATGGGCGCGAAATGTCGCTAAACTCGATCGGGCTAATAGTTCCGAATTCGATCCTGATACCCCCAATCCGATCATCGATTTACTCCCCGAACAAAAAGATGTCGTCGATCTCGGTGGGACGATGCGGTTGGGCTTATATGCCTGCCGATTGGAAGAAAATACCCTCGCCCACAAACTCTATCAGCAAACCGCGATTTACGAACGGCACCGCCATCGGTATGAGTTTAATAATGCCTATCGTAATTTATTACTCAATAGTGGTTATAAAATCAGTGGGACATCCCCCGATACTCGCCTAGTCGAAATTATCGAACTCCCCAATCATCCCTTCTTTATTGCCACTCAATTTCACCCTGAGTTTCAGTCAACACCGAGTTTGCCACATCCTTTATTCAATGGGTTGATGTCCGCAGCTCTAGCGCGAATTGTCGGCGTACCTGCTCACCTAGAGGAGCGGATGTCAGAACTGGCGGTCGATCGAGTAGATTAGATCCAGTTGGTAGTCGGGAACACTAAAGTTGAATGTAATTAAGGGGGTATCAGGATCGAGATGGCGTTAATCGTACAAAAATATGGAGGGACATCAGTTGGTTCGGCGGAGCGGATTCAAGCCGTCGCGCGCAGAGTGGTGGCGAGTGTCAAAGCGGGTAACGATCTGGTGGTGGTCGTTTCAGCGATGGGCAAAACTACCGATGGGTTAGTGAAGCTAGCGCATGAGTTATCCCCTCAACCATCCCGCCGTGAAATGGATGTGCTGTTAGCTACCGGCGAACAAGTGACGATCGCGTTATTGAGTATTGCGATTCAAGAATTAGGACAACCCGCAATTTCCCTGACTGGCGCACAAGTAGGTATCGAAACCGAAGCCGAACACACCCGCGCCCGGATTTTGGACATCGCACCCGATCGGGTCAACCGACATCTCCAAGAGGGTAAAGTCGTTGTTGTCGCTGGATTTCAGGGCGTGAGTGCCACTGGAGATCGGGATATCACCACCCTCGGCAGAGGTGGCTCGGATACATCAGCGGTGGCTCTAGCTGCGGCTCTCAAAGCTAGTGCCTGTGAGATTTATACTGACGTTCCCGGCATTTTGACCGCCGATCCGAGGATCGTCCCCGATGCCAAACTCCTCACCGAAATTACCGCCGATGAAATGCTCGAACTTGCCAGTTTGGGTGCGAAAGTATTGCATCCCCGCGCTGTCGAAATCGCTAAAAATTATGGTGTGCCCCTCGTCGTGAGATCGAGTTGGACAGACGATCCGGGTACCTGGGTAGTATCGCCCGTCCCGCACCCACGTCCGCTGGCTGGGCTAGAAATCGCGCGTTCTGTCGATGCCGTCGGCTTCACCACCGACCAAGCGAGGATCGCCTTATTACAAGTACCCGATCGCGCCGGAATTGCCGGACAATTATTTGGCGCACTCGCCCGCGAACAAGTGGATGTCGATCTGATCGTCCAATCAATCCACGAAGGTAATACCAATGACATCGCTTTTACCGTTCACAAACAAGCGATCGGACGTGCCCAGGCGGTCGCTGAAGCCATCTCTCCCGTCCTCCAGGACAATTTCGTCCCTAGCCACGATTGCATCCTGGTTGCGGACGAGATTGCCAAGGTCAGCATCTCTGGTGCGGGGATGATCGGTAGACCGGGTGTCGCCGCTCAAATGTTCAAAACATTGGCAGATGTCGGCATTAATATTCAGTTAATTTCCACATCCGAAATCAAAGTCAGTTGCACGATCGCTAGTGTTGATTGCGATCGGGCGATCGCCGCCCTGTGTCAACAGTTTGAGATCTCCACCTCTAACAATGAAAGTCAGATCCGCGCCATTGCTGCACCCTCAGTTCGCGGTGTCGCTCTCGACCTGGATCGGGCGAGATTAGCTATACTGCAAGTACCGGATCGTCCCGGCATGGCAGCAGAGTTATTCGGGATCTTGGCAGCAAATAATATCAGCTTGGATGCGATCATCCAATCCCAACGCACTCGCGTCATTGCTGGTGTCGCCACCCGCGATATTGCCTGCACCGTCGCCGTGGGTGATGCCGCAGAGGCCAAGCGCGTACTCGAAGCTTCCGCCACCCGCTTGGGCTGTGGTGCGGTAGTCGTCAATGAATCGATCGCCAAAGTCAGCATCGTCGGTGCGGGAATGGTCAGCAATCCCGGTGTTGCTGCCAAAATGTTCGATGCACTAGCCACAGCAGGGATTAATATTCAAATGATTTCTACATCGGAAATTAAAATCAGTTGTGTAGTTGCCCGCACTCAGGGCATCGATGCACTCAAGACAGTTCATCGGGCGTTTGGGTTGGGATAGGTTTTGGGGGTAATGGGTAATGGGTAATGGGTAATGGGTAATGGGTAATGGGTAGTGGGTAAAAGAGCAATTATTCCCAATCCCCCAGTTTCCCAATCTCAAAGTCTCATATCTCCCATCTCTCATCTCCTATTTCTCATCTCATATCTCCCATTACCCATTACCCATTACCCAACTCCTTCCCATCTCCCATCCCCAGTTACTAATTCAGCAATACTCAGTGGGTTTAGACATCACAGTTGGGTCAATATCGGTAGATGAAATCGACTCGATTATTATCCTCGATCGCTTGTGCTTTGGGGGCTTGTGGTCGATCGATAGTTATCGCCGTGAATTGACCAATGACAATAGCCATTTCCTGGGCATCTCGATTGCCACAGCCTTGGAACCAGAAACATCTGGGACGATCGGTTTCGGCTGCTTCTGGGCGATTTTAGATGAGGCTCACGTCACCTTACTGGGCATCCATCCTCGCTATCAACGCCAAGGATTGGGACAAATCCTACTGAGTGCCCTCATCGACAAAGCTCGATCGATCGAGATGGCAAGAGCGACACTAGAAGTCCGCGCCTCCAATCAGGGAGCCATCGATCTCTATGAAAAGAATGGTTTTCAAACTGTCGGTCGCCGGAAGAAATACTATCAAGACACTGGTGAAGATGCCATCATTATGTGGCGCGGTGGCTTGCAGCATCCCAATTTTACGCACATAGTCGATCGTCCACATTAATTTTTGTCCGGGTTCTGACTGCTAGAGCTTGGATATCACGATCGCCATGTCTAATTCAGCTCCAATCTTTACGCTCTTGATTCGATCTAGTAACTTGTTGGTGACCAAACTCCGCCAGCGATCGAGTGCCGCATTAACAGCACTCGATCGGGTGCAGGCGAGTCCGAGTTTGGCGATGAGTGCCGAAGTCGCCAATCGATTGCCACTAGATACCAGACAGGAGTTGCGCGGCAGATTGGATGCGCTCACAGCCAAGGCAATTGCCAAAGGGAAGGTCAAAAATCCACTATTGACAGATTTAGCTGCTCGGGCGCGGCAGGTAATCTACAGCAGCCCTACAGACCTGAGTATGGCGATCGATTTGGTGCGAGAGTACGAGCAAGGCTTAAATCAGCAATTGACTTGTTAATTTTCTTGGCAATGATGAATTAGGTAATTAGCGATCGTGTTATAGCTAGTAATAGATAGATTGCCGCCTCATCCTCAGTACTCATTTCAAGATTGGGATTAGTACCAATTGAGGTCTGCTGTAGGTAGCAGTCGATCGAGCAATTACAACTAGTAATTTGGGCGTGAGGCGAACGTAAATCTTATTTTATTTGAGATTTTATTTGAGATTTTATTTTTACTATGACTACATTTGAGTCGATCGCCCAACCAAAATCTAAGCTATGGTTGGCGGCAATCAAACCGCCAATGTATACTGTCGCAATTATTCCGATTACTGTGGGTTCGGCTGTCGCTTACTCCCAGACTCAATCAATCGATCTCAATATTTTAGGAACTTTTTTACTATCGGCGATCGCGATTATTGCTTGGCTAAATATCAGTAATGATGTGTATGATAGCGATACCGGAATAGACATTCATAAAGCTGAATCGGTCGTGAATTTGACCGGCAATCGCAATCTGATGTTTTGGCTGGGAAACTTATTTCTGAGCTTGGGAATTGCTGGGATTGCGACGATCGCTTGGTGGCAACAAGATATTACTGTCATCGAAATTGTGGGGCTATCTTGCTTCTTGGGATATACCTATCAAGGGCCACCCTTTCGCTTGGGATATCAAGGCTTGGGTGAAATAATTTGTACGATCTGTTTTGGACCGTTGGCTTTGAGTGCGGCTTATTATAGTCAAACCCAATCTTGGTCGATCGCCAATCTGACGGCTTCATTAATCATTGGAATTTCAACCAGTCTGGTTTTATTTTGCTCCCATTTTCATCAAGTTAAAGATGACTTAGCGGCTGGTAAACTGTCGCCGATCGTTAGAATGGGTACTAGGCGCGGTGCGCTCGTCCTCAAATGGAGTACTGCAAGTATTTATCTACTCACGATGATTGGCGTAATTAGTAAGCTGTTTCCAATTGCGACGCTGTTAGTATTTTTGAGCCTACCTTTAGCATTTAAATTAACTAACTTTGTCACCGAAAATCACGACCGTCCCGCGATCGTTCGGACCTGTAAGTATCTAGCAGTAAGGTTGCATTTTGTGAGTGGGTTATTGCTAGCGATCGGCTTTTACATAGCGCACTAAAATAATCGAGCATTAAAAAGACACCCGGCTTCTCAACGAAATCGGGTGTCTTTTTAGGTCGGATCATGTGTAGACGACAGCGATCTTT
>JBBRVB010000194.1:0-7604 GCA_038247275.1 Chroococcales cyanobacterium | reverse complement strand
TTTGACGAGCCACCGCTAGTTGCCAGTTATGCCACGATCCTCGCTGCCCAACACAATATCCAATGTGCGACCGCGATCTGTCGGCGGGAGGCGGTAGCATCAATCGGGGGATTTGCTCCGCACCAAGAAGATCTGAACTTATGGCTAAGGATTGCGCGGGAGATGCCGATCTATTTCCACGATCGCGTAGTGTCAGAATATCGCTACCACGGCGGTAATGAATCGAGCAAATCTGCCAAAATGTTGGTGCAGACGATGACTACGCACGCGCTGGAATGGGAGTATGTGAGCGCACTGGGCGGTTCACCAGAGTTAGTCAGAGCTTACGAATGCGGTCGAGCAACTTGGATTAAATTCTATGGCGATCGGATCTTGTCTAATGCCATGAGATTACTTCAGGTGGGCGCGTCGAGTGCAGTCCCAGAACTAGTTAGACTCATCTGGAAGTACGATCCGAATTCAAAGTATGTCGATCGCGAGACTTATCATGTCGTTACAGAATTACTTAGAGCCAGTAAGATCCAATTACCACCACGGCAAAGTTATCCGCAAACTGCCTGTGTGCATCAGTTATTTGCCGCGCAGGCAGCACGGACTCCCGACGCGATCGCGATTACCTGCGACTGGCAACAGCTTACATATCGTGAGTTAAACGAGCAAGCCAATCGATTAGCGCACCACTCGATCGCCCTCAATGTCCAACCAGAGACATTAGTCGGGTTGAGTGTCGAACGGTCGGTAGAGATGGTCATTGGCATCCTCGGCATTCTCAAAGCTGGTGGTGCCTATGTGCCGCTCGACCCCACCTATCCTCAAGAGCGATTGGACTACATGCTCGCGGATGCCCAAGTGCCAGTACTGGTGACGATGGCGCACTTAGCAGCATCTTTTGAGGGGTATGCTGGGCGGCTGGTGTGTCTGGATACCGATGTGCCAGATCCCCAGGATCTCACGCCGCCCACAGTCGCCGTTACGCCAGATAATTTAGCTTATGTCATCTATACCTCTGGTTCGACTGGCAAGCCTAAAGGGGTACTCATTACCCATGCCAATGTCGGGCGGTTGTTTGCCGCAACGGAAGACTGGTATCGGTTTAACGATCGAGATGTATGGACGATGTTTCATTCCTATGCTTTTGACTTTTCGGTGTGGGAGCTGTGGGGCGCGTTAATTTATGGGGGACGGTTGGTAATCGTGCCGTTGGCGATGACTCGATCCCCCCAAGATTTTTATGAGTTATTGGCACGAGAGCGAGTGACGATCCTCAATCAAACGCCTTCGGCATTTCGACAACTGCTGCGGGTGGCGACCGCCCCGACGGCTGAATTAGCACTGAACTTACGCTCGGTCATCTTTGGCGGCGAAGCCTTAGATCTCCCCAGCTTACAGCCCTGGTTTGCCAAATTTGGGCGAGTACCGCAGCTCGTAAATATGTATGGCATCACCGAAACTACCGTGCATGTCACCTATCGACCGATCGATCCGACGGATCTGGCGCGGGGTAGTGCGTTGGGCTTTGCCCTGCCTTCGGCAATCGGTCAACCGATTCCCGATTTAGAATTATATATCCTCGATCCTGATTTGCAGCCAGTCGCCAGCGGGGTAACGGGCGAGATGTACATCGCTGGCGCGGGGGTGGCGCGGGGTTATCTCAACCGCCCAGAATTAACTGCCGAGCGGTTTATCGCTCATCCTTTTGCACCGGATGCTGTTTTATACAAAACTGGCGATCTGGCGCGGTACTTACCGGACGGCGATATCGAGTATTTAGGACGGATCGACAATCAGGTCAAAATTCGGGGCTTTCGGATCGAGCTGGGTGAAATTGAAGCAACTCTCAATCAAAATCCCCAGATCCAAGCAGCCGTCACGATCGTCAGAGAAGATGAACCCGGCGATCTCCGCATCGTAGCGTACTTGGTACCAGCTACGGCAACACAGATCGACATCCCCTCCCTGCGAACCAGTCTCCAGCAGCAGCTCCCCGAGTACATGGTGCCCACTGCCTTCGTGTGCCTGATGGCGATCCCGTTAACTGCCAACGGTAAAATCGATCGGCAGGCATTACCAGCACCAGATCGGGCTAATGTCGGGTCGAATTTTGTCGCTGCCGATACCGCGACCGAAGCGGTTTTAAGCGAAATTTGGCAAGCGAGTCTCCGCCTGGAACAAGTCGGTGTGACCGATAATTTCTTCGATTTGGGCGGTAATTCCCTGTTAGGATTAACCGCGATCGAGTCGATCCAAAC
This sequence comes from Chroococcales cyanobacterium, assembly GCA_038247275.1. Taxonomy (GTDB): domain Bacteria; phylum Cyanobacteriota; class Cyanobacteriia; order Cyanobacteriales; family Chamaesiphonaceae; genus Chamaesiphon. The sequence continues at coordinate 5,355 of JBBRVB010000194.1, read as the reverse complement.
GCGATTTAAAGTAAAAGTTTCACCGGTGAGATTGTATCAATATCCAACTGTTCGATCGATGGCAAAATACCTGCGTGAATTAAGTGATGGGCAGCCAAAGACTGAGGTAATTTCGCTGCCAAGTCGATCGCAACCAGTAGCAACTAATAGTGTCGCAGTCATTGGCATGGTCGGTAGATTTCCTGGGGCAAATAGTGTCGAGCAGTTATGGGAAAACTTGTGTGCGGGTCGAGAAGCGATAACTTGGTTCGATCGAGCAGACATCGATCCCAGTGTCGATCCAGAGCTATTAACAGACCCCAATTATGTCTGTGCTAAAGGAGTACTAGCGGGAGCCGAACTCTTTGATGCTAGCTTCTTTGGGATGACCGAGCGGGAAGCCCAAATGATGGACCCACAAGCGAGAATTTTGATGGAGCTAGCATCTGAAGCCCTCGAAACTGTGGGTTATGTGGCTGCTGAAACTAATAAAATCGGTGTCTATGCAGGTTCAGCCGAAAATACTTATTTTGAGAGACATTTAAGTAATCGACCGGAGATCCTCGATCGCTTTGGTGAGTTCCAAACTCACTTGGTAAACGATCGCGACTACTTTACCACGCGAACTTCATATAAATTAAATCTTCAAGGGCCGAGCATTAATGTCAGCACAGCTTGTTCGACTTCTTTAGTCGCGATTATTCAGGCATATCAAGGTTTATTAAATCATCAATGCGATATCGCTTTAGCCGGTGGTGTCGCGATCGATACACCCCAAAATCGCGGTTATTTACATCAGGAAGGGAGTATCTTTACACCCGACGGACATTGCCGCCCGTTTGATGCCAATGCTCAGGGGACATTATTTAATAGTGGTGGTGCTCTCGTCGTCCTCAAACGGTTGGATGAGGCGATTGCCGCAGGCGATCGAGTTTATGCAGTAATCAAAGGTGTCGGCATCAATAATGACGGCGCGGATAAAGTCAGTTTCACGGCTCCCAGTGTCAAAGGACAGATGGGAGCGATTCTCCAAGCGCAAGCGCAAGCAGGTGTCGAGCCAGATACGATTTCCTATATCGAAGCGCATGGTACCGCTACCGCCTTGGGCGATCCGATCGAAGTCGAAGCCTTAACTCAAGCCTTCCGCACCAAAACTCTCGCCAAGCAGTTTTGTGGGATCGGTTCGATCAAGAGCAATCTGGGACACCTCACCGCCGCCGCAGGGGTAGCGGGATTTATCAAGACAGTCTTAGCTCTACACCACCAGCAAATCCCGCCGAGTATCAATTACGATCGACCGAATCCGCACATCGATTTTGCCAACAGCCCCTTTTATGTCAACGCTAAATTAACAAACTGGAAAAGCGATTCGCCCCGCCGCGCGGGTGTTAGCTCCTTTGGGGGTGGCGGTACCAATGCCCACGTCATCCTCGAACAAGCACCCGCAAGCACCCCATCGAGCAAATCGCGCCCCTACCAATTACTCTTACTTTCAGCTAAAACCGCCACTGCCCTCGCAGGGCTGACAAGTAATCTTCGCGACTACCTCCAATCTGCCCAAGATCCCCACCTGGCAGATATTGCAGCTACCCTCCAACAAGGGCGAAAACGCTACTCACATCGGCGATTTGTCGTGTGTCAACATCCGCACGAGGCGATCGAATTAGTCACAGCACCACCGCAACTCACCACCAGCCATACTGACAGCCAAACTGCTGACGTGGTAATGATGTTTTCCGGGCAGGGATCTCAGTATCTAAATATGGGTCGAGACTTGTATCAAAGGGAACCAGTATTCCAAGCCGCGATCGATACTTGTACGGAGATTTTGCAGCCATTACTAGGACGAGATCTTCGCAAAATCATTTATCCATCAGCATTAGAGCAGACCACGAGTACCGAACTACTGAGTCAAACTCGTTACACCCAGCCCGCCCTATTTGCTGTCGAATACGCACTCGCCCAACTGTGGCAAAGTTGGGGAATTCGACCCCAAGCCGCGATCGGGCATAGTATCGGTGAATTTGTAGCGGCTTGTCTGGCGGGGGTATTTTCCCTTACAGATGCTCTCCAGCTCGTTGCCCAGCGGGGACAATTGATGTGGGATTTGCCAGCAGGTGCGATGTTATCCGTCCGATTACCAGCCGCCGAGATCGCCAGCAAATTGACTCCAGCACTCGCGATCGCGGCGATAAATAGTCCGGTATCCTGCGTCGTCTCCGGCTCCATACCCGCGATCGAGCAACTCCAGCAGGAACTAGAGACCGCCACAATTGCCTGTAAATTGCTCCAGACTTCCCATGCCTTTCATTCCCCAATGATGGCACCGATCGTCGCCCCCTTTGCCGCTGTGGTCGCGGGGGTAAGCTTATCGCCACCGCAGATCCCATTTATATCGCTCGTCACGGGCGACTGGATTACTCACGCACAAGCGACAGATCCCCAATATTGGGCAGATCATTTACGCCAGCCAGTCCAGTTCGCACGCGGAGTGCAAACGCTGTGGGAACGCAACCCCAATTATGTCCTCCTCGAAGTCGGCCCCCGCCAAACTTTAACCACCCTGGCGCGGCAACAATTTCCTGAGCGTGCCCACCAAGTCATCCCGTCCCTGGGCAACACCGCCACCCCCGATGGCGACTGGCAATTTGTCCTCCCAGCCATCGGTCAATTGTGGCTAGCTGGTGCAAACATCGATTGGCAGCAATTTTATGGTCAGGAAACTCGGCACCGCGTCCCGCTACCGACGTATCCATTTGAGAGACAAAAATTTTGGATCGATCCACTCCCTCACCCCCAAAATTTAGCACCACTACATCCCACCGCTACCGATCCCGCCACTCCACCCGTACCCATCCACAATTCAACCACGATAACAATGCCCGACCCCACAATTAGCCCTCGATCGGAATCTAGGATCGATCGGTTAATCCCCGAGATCGCCGCAGTTATCGCGGATGCTGCTGGAGTCAAAATTACTCCGCACGATCGGGCGACCTTCTTGGAACTAGGTTTGGATTCACTCTCACTGACCCAAGTCGCCCTGAGCCTGAAAAAGAAATTTAAAGTCCCCGTCACGTTTCGGCAGTTATTAGAAGATTGCTCGACGATGACAACTCTAGCCCGCTCGATCGATCTCCAGATGCCTCCAGATGCCGATCCTGCACCCGTAATCGCCCCGCCGACTCCCAGTGTCAATTTACCAGTTCAAGCTGCTCCTAGCCCAATTTCGCCCCCAGCTACATTACATCCTCTTCCCCCAGTCATCAGTCCGGGGATGAACAGTGGTAATCCGAACGCGATCGAGTCGCTCATCCAGCAGCAGCTCCACATCATGGCGCGTCAACTCGAACTCCTCAGTGGCGATCGAACCCCATCAGTCCCCCCATCGCCCATTCAAATCCCTCCCCGCTCCCAGTCTCCCCCGCTCCCAGTCTCCCCCTCACCTCACCACAACAACGGACACCAACCCCGCCCAGGGTCAGCACCTGGACTCAAAATTAATAAGTCGATCGATACCAGCCTCAATCCCCGCCAGCAAGCCGCACTAGCCAATATTATCGATCGATATGTAACGCGCACCGCTACCTCCAAACGCCAAGCCCAAGCGCATCGCCGCTATCTAGCCGATCCGCGTACCGTCTCAGGATTTACCCCCTTACTCAAAGAAATGGTCTACCCGATCGTCACCGATCGTGCCAAAGGATCGCGACTGTGGGATGAAGATGGCAATGAATATATCGACCTTACCAACGGTTTCGGGCTAAATTTCTTTGGGTGGTCGCCAGATTTCATCACTGATGCCCTCAAAGCACAGCTCGATAAAGGGATGGCAATCGGCCCCCAAACGCCCCTAGCCGGACGAGTTGCCAAAAAAATCGCCCAATTTACAGGGATGGAACGAGTAGCCTTTTGCAATACTGGATCTGAGGCGGTGATGGCGGCATTGCGGATTGCGCGGACGGTGACGGGACGCGATCGCGTGGTCATCTTTGCTGGCTCTTATCATGGGACGTTTGATGAAGTCTTATTCCGGGCGGCTCCCCAGCTCCAGACTTTACCTTCGGCACCAGGAGTCATGGCTTCAGCCCTAGCCAATATCTTGGTGCTCGATTACGACAGCCCCCAATCGCTGGCCATCATTCGGGAGTACGCCGATGATATTGCCGCAGTCATCGTCGAACCCGTCCAAAGTCGTCGCCCCAACCTCCAGCCGCAAGCCTTCCTCCACGACTTACGCGCCCTCACCGAGGAGTTGGATATCGCCCTCATTATCGATGAAGTGATTACTGGTTTTCGCGTCGCTCCCGGTGGCGCGCAGGAATACTTTGGTGTCAAAGCCGATATTGCTACCTATGGCAAAGTCGTCGGCGGCGGAATGCCCATCGGCATCCTCACCGGCGCGGCTAAATATCTGGATGCCCTCGATGGTGGCTTTTGGCAATTTGGCGATCGATCGATGCCGGAAGTAGGTGTGACATTCTTTGCTGGTACCTTCGTCCGTCATCCCCTCGCGCTAGCGGCTGTCGAAGCTATTTTGACCCAACTCGAAGCTGGTGGTGCCCAACTGCACCAGACACTCGATCGCAAAGTCGCCGATCTCGTCAGACAGCTTACCGAGCATTGCCAATTAGTCGGACTCCCGCTCCAGATCGAACACTTTAGTTCATTTTTCTATCTAACTTTGCCCCCGAGTGAAAGTTATGGCAGCTTGTTATTCTATCTATTGCGGGAAAAATCTATTCACATTTGGGAAAATCGTCCCTGTTTCTTAACACTCGCCCACAGCGATGCTGATATCGAGCAAATTATGTGGGCTTTTAAAGCTAGTATTGCCGAACTCCAATCAGTTGGTTTCCTCTCTAGTTCGGGTCAGGCGATCGCGGTTAACCACAATCTCCCACCGCAACCAGGGGCGCGACTAGGTAAAGATCGATCGGGAAATCCAGCTTGGTTTATTGCCGATCCCGATCGATCCGGTAAATACCTCCAAGTCGATGGATGTGGTGCCTAAAACTTGAATTTATCATCAATATTTAGATCTCATTTGCAATTTTTATAGTTATGATGGACTGCCTCTTCACATCCGAATCTCCAGCGATCGACCTGACTTCAGTTACCGATGAAGATAGATTTGCGATCGTCCCAATTGAGCAAATATCGATCGAGTCAACTAGATCGACACCGACGGCAATTGACTTCGATCCGTTTAGGGATGGTGAAATCTTATTAACCGCCCCAGCTACTGAATCTCAGCAAGAAATTTGGCTGGGCGCGCAACTGAGTGATGAAGCTAACTTAGCTTGTATATTATCGCAATCATTGAGATTCATTGGTCGGCTCGATGTCCATCTCCTCCAAACTGCATTCGATCGA
>JBBRVB010000193.1:0-7622 GCA_038247275.1 Chroococcales cyanobacterium | reverse complement strand
TCCTCTCCAATCCACCCTTTGGCACCAAGACGGCGGGGGGGAAACCGACGCGGGATGATTTTACCTACACTACGTCTAACAAACAGTTAGCGTTTCTCCAGCACATCTATCGGGGCTTGAAACCAGGCGGACGAGCGGCGGTGGTGTTGCCGGATAATGTCTTGTTTGAAGATGGGCAAGGGCGGGCGATTCGGGCTGATTTGATGGATAAATGTAATCTCCATAGGATCTTGCGGCTACCGACAGGGATTTTCTATTCCCCAGGGGTGAAAACCAATGTGCTGTTTTTCCAACGAGGGATGACGGAGAAGGGGAATACAGTAGCGGTGTGGGTATACGATCTACGGACGAATATGCCGTCGTTTGGCAAGCGGACACCGTTGACGCGGGGACATTTTCAGCCGTTTATGGATGTGTATGGGGATGAGCCGAATGGTGGGAGTGGGCGGGTAGATGAGGGCGAGGATGGGCGGTTGCGGTGTTTTTCGCGGGAGGAGATCGCCAAGCGAGGGGATAATCTGGATATCTCTTGGCTGCGGGATGAAAGTCTACAATCGGCGGATGATTTGCCAGAGCCTGGGGTGATTGCGTTGCGGATTATGGAGCGGTTGGAAACGGCGATGGAGGAGATGGCGGCTTTGAAGGATTTGTTAGAAGTTGGTGAGGAGGAATTGGTTTGATTGAATTAACTGATTTACCTGATAACTGGAGCTTAGTTGAACTTGGAGACATATTTTCTTGGGCTAGTGGAAAAGGTTTGACACAAAAGCAAATGTCCGATGATGGTGAATATGCTGTGTATGGAGGTAATGGGGTTGCTGGCTTTCATTCTGATTGGCTGTGCGAAACTGAGTCATTGGTAATTGGAAGAGTAGGTGCCCAATGTGGAAATGTTCATATTGCTCCAATCAAATCATGGATTACAGACAATGCTATTTATGCTTCTTCAATAAATATTCCCATTAATTTGAAGTATTTTCACAACTTGCTAAAGTATAGAAAATTAAATGAACTCGCAGGTGGATCTGGGCAACCATATGTTTCTCAAAGTCTTTTAAACCCTGTAAAAGTTCCCCTCCCACCTCTCAATGAACAGCGGCGGATTGTTAGCACGATCGAACAATTGACCGATCGATCGCACAAAGCCCGTGTAGCCCTAGCAGATGTACCCAAACTCATCGCCCAATTCCGTCAATCCGTCCTCGCCGCCGCCTTCCGAGGCGATTTAACCGCCGACTGGCGCAAGAAAAATCCTGATGTCGAACCTGCTTCAGAATTGTTAGAGCGGATTAAGATCGATCGACGTAAACGATGGGAGGAATCATCAAAATTACAGTATAAGCCGCCTCAAAATATAGAAATAGATCGACTGCCAAAGCTTCCAGAGTCATGGAGTTGGGGAAGTTTAGATCAGCTTTTGTATTCGTTGCGTAATGGACTTTCACGAAAGCCAGCAGATGAAATGCCAGGTATTCCAATTCTGAGGATATCTGCTCTCAGATCGATGAATCTCGACATTAATGACATTCGCTTTTACAGACCTGAAGATAATGAAAATGTAGAATCTTATTTTCTTGATGAGGGTGATTTGCTTTTTACTCGATACAACGGAAATAGAGAATTTGTTGGTGTTTGTGGTCGGGTCAATCAAATATCTGGAAAGCTTTTACATCCAGACAAGCTAATTCGTGGGCGTGTTATTTCTAGCGAACTATTCGATTCTCGTTTTCTTGAAATTGTTTGCAATTCTGGAATTTCAAAAAAACATATAGAGAGTTATGTAAAGACCTCTGCTGGTCAACATGGAATTTCAGGATCTGATTTAAAGACAACCCCTATTCCTATTCCTCCAATTTGTGAGCAGCGTAAAATTGTAGAAATTGTTACTATGCAACTTATCACGATTAAAAGTATAGAAGATATTACCGCTTCTTACTTTATAGACTCGCAACAACTCGATCGATCTATACTTGCCAAAGCCTTCCGAGGAGAACTCGTCCCCCAAGATCCCAACGACGAACCCGCAGCGGCATTACTAGAGAGAATTCGCGCCGAACGCGATCGAACCAGCACCACCAAACAGCGCGGGAAAACCACCCGAAAGAATAGTAGTAAACAACTCTCGATTGACCTTGAATAATGAGATTTACGGTACGTTGGCATAGCCTACCGTAAGGTAATTGTAAGGATCGGGAAGTCGAAGTAAATCTCTCTCAATTATGTTTGTTTAGGAGACTTGCAATGCGTAAAGCTACAATCGTTAGCGTCACAGATAATCTACAGCTAGAAATCCCACCAGAAATTCAAGCCAAATTACATGCAGGTGATGAATTTATGATTTGGGAAGAAGGCGAAAATATCTTCTTCCAAAAACTGCAAAAACCAGTTTCACTTAATGACTTGCGATCGCGGGTGCAGTCATTGGGAGTAGATCCAGAGCAACCGACTCTAGCCGAATTGAGTGAATTGGTACGCGAATATCGCCAAGAGCATTAGCATGATCAGAGTTGTAATCGATACCAATGTTTGGCTCTGGGCATTGCTATGGGTATGAAAACATTTCTATTTTATTACCACAATAATTTTTGTCACGCTGCTCGATCGATCTCTAACTGAAACCGAAATAGTTCACCTAGTGCGTGACTTATTTTTATAGATGAGTTTACTCATTAATTAATCACAAAGACTTACCCCGACTGAGATTTCGGCTTTCTACAGCCTTGGATCTTTGAAAAACTGGATAGATATCCCTTTGTTCTGGGGCTTGATCCGCTACATTCTCAAACTTTTCTGGCTCCACCCCATTAAAGCGTTCGAGTTGTTCGACATCCCGCTGCTCGATATAGTTCCATCAAGAAGGGGTAAGCGACATCCACCTTCAACTCTCGCAGATCTTGAAAGGCGATTTTGAGGGCGGCATTGGGTTCGAGTCCCATGAGGATATAGTTCCGAATCAGGTCAGCTTGGCTCAATTCTCGCCCGGTGGAGTTCATGCTCTCGAAAATTAGCTGGGGATTATCTCGATCGCGTGTTAGGGCAATATCGACCACTACCAGTTTGGCTAGTCTTTTACAGACTGTCACTAAGTCATCTTTGCGCTCATTGAGTAACTGCTCGAAGAGTTCAAAGTTTTCAGTGACCCGAATTGAGTAATCTTTCGGCAGTTCGGTTTGATTTAGGATGGAAATTAAGGAGGTTTTATCGGTTGATGCAAAAAGTATGTCTAGTTGGGCGAGGGATTTATGCTGTTTGGTATCGATTATTTTTGTGTTGAATAAAAAGCGATCGACGTTGCAGTGACATCGTTTTTTAGGATGTAAATTACATCCTAAAATTTTGGCTGAAACTGTTGTTCAGAGACAGTTATAGCCGTTTACTTCTTTAAGAATACGCCTAAACCTTATCCCAGTCTGCTTTTGAGCTATTTTTTTAGGATGTAAATTACATCCTAAAATTTTGGCTGAAACCGTGATACAACAACAATTAGAGCAATTCTAAGATTCGATCGATATCTCCCCCTTTCAAGATCTGATGTTTGACTGTTGCTACCTTTGTAAATGGAAGCTTGCGACAACGGGTGCGCCATTTACCGTCTACTTTTTCCTTCCAGCTAATTTGCCATCGCCAGTGCTTGGCATTGTTGGGATTGCGAGTACCGTTTACTTTTGGGTATTCGACAACTTCCCCACGTTTGTTGGTTACTTTCTGGGTAAATTGATGGAGCGAACCACTAACTCCTCTGGCTGCTAATCGCATCGCTGCTCCGATTGCGATAGAGAACCAGTCATTGATGATTGAGTATCAATGTTTGAGGTTTTCATTTATAATGTAAAAACTATTTTATTTTTGTTTGGGTAAGTGTTTTCACTTACCTTTTTTTCTAGTTACATTTTAACAGTTCTAGTTATCCAATCGCAGATATATTTAATTAAAATAACGCTTCGCTTAAGGCGATTGTCAGTAGTAATAGATGCCCGATCGTTCACAACAAACCAACTCGCTCCAATATCGCTATCCTTAGAATTTTGTCAATAATTTCGTTGGCGTAGCCTCTCCCTTGGAGAATCGTACAAACTCTCAATTGCTAACTGAAGCAGAAATAGGCTATGCACTGTATAGCCTATTTCGATCGGACTTTAAACGAATAAAGATTGAGCTAGTGAGATGGACATTATTCACTAGCTCAACCTTTATGAGTCGATAAGTTAAGCCACTTTTTAGGTATTAATATTCACTCTCCCAACCGTACCTCTCCATCTCCAGTTCTTGCCAACAAAGACCGAGTATCTTATAAAGACATACCCCGACTGAGATGCTGACTTTCTACAGGCTTGGATCTTTGAAAAACTGGATAGATATCCCTTTGTTCTGGGGGTTGCTCCGCCACATTCTCAAACTTTTCTGGCTCCACCCCATTGAAGCGTTCGAGTTGTTCGACATCCCGCTGCTCGATATTGGGAAAACCTACAGGTTCCCAGCCATCATCTGTTTTACTCGCCTTGAACATCAGTCGATGAGGGCGCATTCTAATCACAGTTAGCGTGTCCCCATCTAATTTAATATCTGCACGAGAGTTCTTAAATTTAGTGTCATGACCTAATTTCATCAATGCCATCTCCACAGCCCGATCGAACATCGCCCGATCGATCTCACTCAACCGCACGGGTTTTTCCTGGCTCTTGATATTAGTCGTTTTCATCAGCGGAAGATCCTCAGCCGTAACGGATACCCGATCGTTCACCACCGCCCAACTCGCTCCAATATCACTACCCTTACAGCTTTTCCCATCTTTGAGGTAGGTAATTCCCATGACATTATCGCTCATGCTGAGGTTGAACCGGACATCGATATCGGACTGCTCCAATCGATTGAGCCAAGTCTCCAGATTAGGACGATCGTTGAGTGAAGCAGCAACGCTTCGAGCGAGATCGGAATCTAGGTTAATCCCTTGCGCTTTCTCTTGTTTAATCTCCCAAGACGACTTGATTTCCCGCAGCCCAAAGTCTTGCTCTGCTGCTCGGAGAATCGTTTGAATCCGATACCTGTCGAAACTGTCCCTAACGTATTCACCCTTGACACTCACAGCATTAGTAACAATGTGCATGTGGTCGTGGTCGTGAGCATAATCGTGTCCAGGGTCATCGCGATGATGGTCGATTGCGATAAACTGACACTCCGCGTAACCCAAGGCATCTAGAATCCGAAAGGCGATCGCTTCCTTGGTAATGTCATCCACATCGCCATCCTCTGGGGAAAAAGAAATCGAGAAGTGGCGAACGGGTTTAGTCACCGAACGGCGAAGATTTGCCACCATCCGAAACTCCCGCGCTAAGTCCGCAGGTTCCGAAGTAAAGACGCAGCCACCGATGATGCGGGGTCGTTTATCAGGATCTAATAAGTAATTCATGACTCCACGGAAGCCGTTTCCTTTGCTGATTTTGGCGATCGTCATTGTTTAAGTAATAAGTAAGAAGTAATAAGTTTGGAAGGGGATTAGGTGAAGGTGGCTAGGATGGCTTGGGTGGCGCGGTTGTTGGCTTCGACTGCTGCGCGTAGTTCGGTACTGTCGATCGCGATCGACTGCCCCGTAAACTTAGCCAGGTGGATTGCTTTGGTCATTTGATTGAGGTTATTCCCCTGTGCCCTAAGTTCGCGGTAGTTCAACATCAAGTTTTCATAGTCTGGATTGGGGATATTCCGAACCGCTGTGTAGACCCGCTTTAATCCTCTCGCTCTCAAATATTCAGAGCGATTTAACCCCGTCTTTTGGGCAGAAGCATCGATAATCCGCAACTCGCGATCGCTCATCCGCACTTCTACACGCCGAAATTTACCTTCAAGGATGTCAATCTCTTCTTGCTTACTCATGATTACCTATTGAATTACAGCACGACTACTTCACAACTGTGGAACGGATTCAGATCGCGACGGTACTGTTACGCAAAGTAATATGCTTTAAATGGGACTTTCGAGGCTAACCCTCGCAGCTTCAAATCTTCGATTGCGGCTGGGATGAGGGGGGATTGAAGGGGGGAACGCCCTCACCAGACTGCACCGACCGTAAATTGCCGCAGGCGATTGTACGGACGGTAGCATGGCTGGCTCCCCCGCCTCACAATCGGTTTCAACCTGCACTCAATTCTACGCTTTTACTAATAGATGCGGATCGGCACAATTGCGGGTAAATTCTAGAATTACTGAGTAATATTTGATGGAGTTACTAATAGCAATCAATGTGGGTAGCTGTTACTATTAGCTAATTTAGCAACAATACGACTGAAATATTCTACGACGAGCGAACATTTTACTGAGATAGCTGACTTGGATCGGTCGCAATAGTTGGCATTCCTCAGTATTTACGCTGGTTACGCTCGTATTAACTGAAATCTAAGTGGATAATAGAATTCACTAAAATGACGAATTTATGGCTCAATCAACGAGAAGAAAAATCGGCATAGATTTTGGAGAAAGCGATCGGCAACTAAAGAGTATCCATGCCTATCTAGCCAAATCTCCTTCATCACGAGAGACTATTGCTGACGCTTTGATTGCTTGCCTTTTACCCTCCGCGATGTTTCCTCAAGGGGAGATATCGGAGAAGGAATTATGGACGATTGGGTATCAGTCGATCGATCGATTAATCCATCAGATTAACTCAATCGTCGATCTTTATAGTCTTGAGGGTATCCCGTTGCCAGTTGATGGTTTAGCCAGGAGAGTTTCTTTTCTGGGACAGCCTTCTATTCCCCCATCGACTCAACAGCGAAGGTGCATAGATGTGGATTCAAATTCAGATGATGGGGATGAGGAGACAGATGAAGATGAGGAGTTTGAATTAATCAAACCTCAATCGTCTGCAAATTTTTCCTTGTTGATGGCAAAGTAGGTATCGAGCGATTTTCACTGGGTAAATATGGCTAAAAATAAACTTATGTCGGTTGTCATCGATCTTGGAGCTAGTTTGACCAAGATCATTGGCATCTGTGATGGGGTGATGATTTCTGTAGTCATGTCCCCAGAAGTAATCGAGATCGATCGTTTGACTTTGGATGGGCAGTTAAATAGTTACGGTAAAGGTGCAAAGTCTCCCAGAGCCACAGTTGAATATTGTTTTGTTGGTGTCAACGATCGTTACTATGCTGTTGGCGATTTGGCACAGCGGTTTGGAGCCTTTCAACGGTTTAAGCCACTCAAGATCGATGCTGCTGTGTACAAGATCTTGGCAGGAATATCGATTCTTGCCCATCGCTTTGAGCTAGGGCAAAAATCCAATTTATCGATTGGGTGTTTGTTACCACCTGGGGAGTTGGCTGATTGTCGGTTGTTGGAACAGCAACTGATCTCATTTCTGCCTCACTTTGATTCTCCACTGGGGATGATGAATGTCAAGCTGGTGGGATCTTGCTTTCATCCAGAAGGTGCCGGAATTCTCGAACTGTATCAAAATCGCCAATCTGCCAATCCCCAATCTAAAGTTGGCGTATTTATGGCAGGTCATCGGAACTTAACTTGTTACGTTACCAAAAATGGAGTAGTTAGTGATTTTGCTAGTTGTGACCTGGGCTTCAATAATTGGGTCAAGGAAGTCGTCAAAAGAACCTCTGGATACAAGTTAGAGGATT
>JBBRVB010000192.1:0-7750 GCA_038247275.1 Chroococcales cyanobacterium | reverse complement strand
AGAGGGTACTAGTTAAGTGGAGAATGAGACAGTGCCCAGACTAGCCCCAACAGAACTAAGATTGAAAACAGAGGAACGAGAAGAATTAGGGCAGATACTCAACCGCAATAGCACGACACAACAAATTGCGCTTAGAGCAAAAAAGGCAACCAATTCATCACCGGAACCCAAGCCTACACCCTCTCCACCGACCTCAGCCACCTCGACAACACCCTCCACCCCAACGACCTCCTCGACACCAACCTCAAACCAGGCATCCGTAAACTCCCATCCACAATGGACTGGGCGATTATCAACGCCGTCAATTCAGGCATCAACACCCAAACAACCGGAACCCTCAACCCCGCCCACCTCAACGCAGGCACACTCCTATAACTCTGGTGGGGGCGTTGGGTTTCGCGGGCTTCTACCCAACCTACAGTCCTAAGATTTTAAGTTAGGTGATGGGTATTGGGCGTTAGGCTTTACTCCCTTCCCGCTCAAAGACCATAGATTAGCTTTTTCCTTATGCCCTCTGCGCCCTCTGCGCCTCTGCGGTTGAAAAAAAATCTCTGAGCGTAATTAGGATGGAAGTATTATCTATACTCTTCTGGCGGGAAGGGAGTAGGTATTAGGCTTAAAAAAATATCTACAATGTTAGTAATGTCTGAAACCTAGATGGTGGACAGTACCCACCCTACTTTCTTACCCATTACCCATTACCCATTACTCATTACTCATTACCCATTACCCACTAAGTCGGCACCAATTCTCCCGGACGTAGCCGCGTCCATTTGCCGGTATTCTTGGTAAAGCTCAGACAGCCAACGACATCCCATTCCATCTCAACCCCATCATCGTGGGTGCGGATGTTGACATTAATCTGGGGCTGGGTGGCTTCAAAATCAGGTGAGGCGGTGAGATGGAGTTGCTGATGTTGTTCTTCGACTGCATGATAAGTCGTACAACGATCGACGTATTCGCAATTGATACAGATACACATAAGATTTTAGGGGTTAGGGACTAACCAATATCTTGTATTCTATGCAATTTTTAGCAAATCTACCATTCGACATCCATCTCTTACCAAAGCCAGTTTATGTAGTTGGTGGTGCGGTACGGGATGCTCTATTGGGGCGCGTTCGTGCAGAGTTGGATTTGGATTTGGTCATATCTACAGGTGCGGTGGCGGTAGCCCGCCAATTAGCGGCGGAATATCGAGCGGGTTTTGTCTTGTTAGATGCGGAGCGTCAGATCGCGCGGGTAGTCTTTCCACAGATGACGGTGGATATCGCCCAGCAGGATGGGGCGAGTATCAGTGCCGATCTCGCCCGTCGAGACTATACTCTCAATGCGATCGCGTACGATCTCCAGACACAGCAGACGATCGATCCGTTCGGTGGCACTCAGGACATTCAGGAGCGCACGATCCGAATGGTCAGTAGGCAGAACCTCATTGACGATCCGTTACGGTTGCTCAGAGCCTATCGTCAAGGGGCACAGCTTGATTTTACGATCGAGTCGGCTACTCACGCGGCAATTTGTGAGTTAGCACCCTTATTAACTACTGTTGCTGCCGAACGGGTACTCGCAGAGCTGCGATACTTATTGCAGACAGCCCATAGTAGTCAGTGGTTGATGACAGTGGTAACCGACGAACTATTGATTGGTTGGCTAAAAATACCTGTACAGCCAGATTTTAAAAACCAATTGGCTCAATTCGATCGATCGATCGAGTTAATTAAACAACATTATCCCACACTCGATCGCGAACTCGATCTAGCTTTACGTCCGACAATCTCAACGAGTCGAAAAGCGATCGGTAAATTTGCAATCTTGCTATCACCAAATCTAGAATTAGCCACTACTCAACTATTGAGACTAACATTTAGTTCAGTAGAAATGCAGGTCGTCACTACACTCATTAATTATCTACCACCATTACTCGATCGAGAGCTATCTCTGCGCGAACAATATTTTTGGTTTCAATCTGTGGATAGCCATTTTCCATTACTAATTGTGATGGCACTCACACAGGGAGTCGAATTAGTAAGTTTACAATATCTAATCGATCGCTACCTCGATCCTCACAACCAAGTTGCCCATCCCACACCATTAATTAGTGGACACGATCTGATGCAAGCTCTAAAATTACCACCATCACCCACAATTGGGAAATTATTGACTGAAGTTCAAGTCGCTAGGATTACCGGAACAGTTGCTACTTTTACCGATGCAATAGAATTTGCTAGTAAGTTAATCCACTCGATCGATAAGTAGATAGATCGAAATATTTATAGCGATATAAATAGCTGATATCTAAGTGGTGGGCGCTGCCCACCATACGAATGACTCTAATTCGCTGTCAACTGTCAACTGTCAACTGTCAACTGCCAACTATCTAACTACTCGATTAATTTAGCTTGCTTGAAAATATCTTGAATCGTATCTCCGACGATCGAACCATACATCACTGGGGAAATCGAAGTTAGGCAAATCGAACAGATAAATGCCGAAAGGGGTGAGGCGATCCAATCCCAGCCACATAAAAGTACTGTCCCGATAATAATTATAGCGGTACTCATACCACCCAATACGCCAGCAAGTAATTGTTCTCGATCCCAATCATGCCACAAAGACCGCCAATAAAGACGTTCTTTGAGTAGAGATCTTTGCCAATTACCAACTACTCTGCCATGAAGCGCACCACAGATGCCGCCCACGATTGCCAAAATAATCAATACAGTACCATCTTCATCTAATACTAACATTTTGATACCAAGATGAATTAATCCCCAGTTTAAAATATTAATTGGTAACCCCACAACCGTTGTATAAATCCATTGACGATCGAGTGATTTGAATACTTGCTTGAGCATCTGCCACTGAAGATATCCTTGGACAATACTACTCAGGCAGTAACCTGTCAATCTCAATAAAATGGTAATTACTAGATTATCTAGATGAGCTAATAGAATTACTAAGGTAATCATCGCTTGAGTCGCAATTGCTAAAGCGATCGCCCCAATGACTTGAATGAGTAGCCATTGATTTAAAAAGTTAGAGTGGGACTGCTTGGACATGGATTGGTAGTTGTGGCTAGATTATGGATGATAAATTGCTGGCTAAATTATGCTAATATTTAGCAATTCTTTGGCGTAGCCGATCTTAAAGAGAATCGGTTTAGAGGATCTGAGCTGCTGGTACTTTTTGAATATTTTCAAGTAATTTAAAATCTTGACGATCGGTAAACACAGATCGATTTCGATCGAAGGTGACAATGACTAAGCGATCGATAAAATTAAGCTCGATTTGTAATTGTTGACAAAGATCGAACTCAATTTCAGATTCGGTTAAGATTTTCTGAGAGCGAACTGTATTAGTATTGGTAAGTTGGATTGCTAGGATATAGAGCAGTCGATCGCTAAATACTTGCAGCGGTTTAGAGACTAAATATGCTCGATCGATAATTGGATATTTGGTCAGTTTCGCCCGAATTTCTATAACTAAAGCTGGATCTAGATCGTGAGAAATCAATCGATCGGTAGCTGTGAGTTCGCGCTCTAGTTTCGATCGCCATTGTTTTGGTAAATGCTGTTGCCGCCAATCTAAATAAATCTCTGCGGATGTCGGATCGGATTGAAAAGTATGAAATCGATATAACTCCTCACAACTGGGGATGACTAAATCTGGATCTAACTCGATCGATCGTTCTAAATAGTAACAGCCGCTCAAATGTCCCCGAGTGGTAAGAGCTTTACCGACTTGATAATTTGCCCGAGCGCAATCTGGATCTCGGGCGAGAATTTCTTGCCATAGTGGTAAAGCTACTAACTCGCCATGTAATTCGGTCGTTAAATTAGCTCGAACGATCGCATCACCTTGGGTTAGTTTGCTACTAGCCTGAAGGTTGAGCTGGGCTAAATATGCCTGTTGCTGCTGTGCTTGTTGATATTGGTGCAGCCAAGCTGTTTGACGACTTTCAGACCACTGGAGATCCAGTTCGGTGGCGAGATCTGCCAATCTCTCTCCAAAAAAGTATTCTGCTGCCGTTTGGGGCATCGGTGGTGGTGTCCAGGATTTGGGTGTAGGATGACCTACAGCCGCCAACCGATCGCTCAGACATGGGTGGGTGTCATCGGTATCCGTTGCCTGTCCCAAGAGCAAACCCAACCATACTCCAGTTGCGCTGGGATCGAGGGGTTGACGCAATGCTGACAACATTTGGGTGACGACATCTGGCGGTGGAGTTGCCGATGTTTGAGCTTGAAGATCGAGCTGGCGACTAAAGCACTCCTGGAGATAATATTGATAAATATAGGTCTGGATCAAATCGCTAGCCGCAATTTCAGGACTCGTCATCCGCTGTGCTAGCGCATCTGCGGCATACTCGCGATCGCGTACCGACACCAATGAATAAGCTTTGATTAATGGTTCATACCACCGAAAAAACCAGTGAAAAATAAATAAATTATGGTCATACGTCAGTTGCTCCCACATCTGGCGGACGCGATAAATATAGCTAGTAAAACTACTATCATTATTGACCAAATGACCTAATTCATGAGCTAATGTCGCCTGAAATTGTTCGGGGGTCAAGGATTGCAAGAGTGGTAAACCGAGTAGCAGATAATTGCGATGCCATCCTCCCCATCCCAGATATGGTGTCTGATAAATTGCCGCGTTATGGTCGTAATTAATCACGACATGGTGAATTTTGGGGGTATTTAACTTAGCACTTAATTCATCGATCTGGGCAAATAATTTAGGGAATTCGGTGCGATCGATTTCCCGATCGCGCAGAGGGATCGGTTGCACCCAAAAAGTGGCGATCGCGACTAACCCAAATAGCAGCCATAATTGATGTGGATCGATCGAGATCGGGCGATGTTGAGTCAACTCCAGTAGCCATCTGAGTATCCATAAACTACTAAAGAAGCTCAGGCAAATAATCCCAATATACCCGTACCCAAGTGTAGCCAAAGCCGCTACCCGGAGTTGATGATTAGTAGTTGTCCGTTGACGTGTCGATCGCTCGATCTGATGTACCAACAGATCGAATTTAGCTTGCTGCTCTAGCTCCATCACATCACATTTCAAAATTCTAAACTTGAGATCCCAACTTTGATGCTAGATAGCTGTTAGGTTCGATCTCAACTTCAGTGGATGGAACTATTATTCCCAAGCGGTGACTACTCGATCTCAGTAAACTTACTGATTTTCGATGCAAAACTAGTGCGAACAGATCTCGATCGCCTCGACAGGATGAGCCATTCATGAATCGCTCCCGTTGTTGGTGGGCATCAACTATTCACGCTTGCGTCCGAGTCGCATCACCACCTAAAATTTAACTGTTAACTCCTAACGGTGCGCGAGTGCAGCCGTTGGCGATCCCGTCCAACTCCCAACTCCGACCATAACTGATGAAACTAACATTTATTATCGACCCGATCGCCAAGCTAGATCCCACCCACGATACCAGTGTGGCATTGATGGAAGCAGCCGATCGACTGGGGCATCAGGTCTGGATTACCCAAGCTGAAAAATTAAGTGTCATCGCAGGTCGAGCGTGGGGCTTTTTGCAGTCAGTGAAACTTACCCCCGTACAGCTTCAGGATGGTCGCTGGGTGGCTCAGGAAGACTGGTATCAGCTCGGAGATGTAGTATTCACCCCGCTGGATGAAATGGATGCCGTATTCATGCGGACAGACCCACCGGTAGATGTGCCTTACTTGTATACTACTTATATTCTCGACTGTATCGATCCGACCAAAACTTTGGTACTCAATCGTCCGGCTGGCTTGCGCGCTGCCAATGAGAAGATGTTCGCGCTGCAATTTGCACAGTGGATGACTGAAACGATCGTTTCGCGGGATAAAGGGGTGATTCGCCAGTTTGTCGAAACCCACGGTGCCGCAGTCTTAAAACCTTTGGGCGGTAAAGGTGGTGAAGGAATTTTATTTTTGACACCAGACGATCGCAATTTCAATTCGCTGATTGAAGTTAGCACCAGGCAGGATCGCGAACCCCTGATGATTCAAAAGTTTCTCGCCGCTGCCAAGGATGGCGACAAGCGGATTATTTTACTCGATGGGGTACCACTGGGGGCAGTCAATCGGATTCCGACTGGGAAGGAATTTCGGGGCAATATGGCAGTTGGCGGACGGAGCGCACAGGTAGATATTACCGATCGAGAATACCAGATGTGTGCAGACATCGCGCCCAAGCTGCAAGCGGCGGGTTTATATTTTGTCGGGATTGATGTCATCGGCGGTTATTTGACGGAGGTGAATGTGACTAGTCCCACTGGCATCCGCGAAATCGACAGGTTAAATGGTGTCAGTCTGGGGCAACAAGTCATTGAGTGGGTCGAATTACAGCAATAATAATTGATTGGCAAATCTACACTTTGAGCATTTCGGCTCAATTCGATCGCTCAATTGGGATTTTGCCGGAAACTGGGCTAAAACTGGTGTATATGACTCAAGGACAGTCTTTTGTATCTTCAGTAGCAATTAATATTATGCGTAATCATCATCACCTAGCGTCAATACTGACTGGAACGGCGATTGTCAGTGCGATCGTCATTACTCTCCCCGGTACTGCTCGTGCCCTCTCTGGGACTCAAGTCAATGACATCGCGCGGGAAGTCACTGTCCTGATTAGGGGCGAACAGGGACATGGTTCAGGCGTAATTATCCAAAAGAATGGCAATACCTATTATGTCTTGACTGCCGAGCATGTGGTCAGAAAAAGAGACAATTTCAAACTCGTCACCGCCGACCAACAGGCTTACGCGATCGATTACAGTAAAATCAAACGCTTAAATGGTGTCGATCTCGCGATCGTCAAATTTACGAGTGATAAAAATTATTCAGTCGCCAAAATTGGTACGGCAAAAGTATCTGAAGGACAAGATGTCTTTGTCTCTGGTTGGCCGTCTAATGGCGCAGTTGGTAACGCTGCTGGTGGCGAACTCGTCCGTCAGTTTACATCTGGCAGTATTTCAGGATTTTTGCCCAAATCCCTCAGCGGCTACAGCATGATCTATACCAACGTTACGCGCGCGGGGATGAGTGGCTGCCCTGTCTTGGATACAGCCGGCAGACTAGTCGGAATTCATGGGATGGGTGATAAAGAAGACGCTCGTCAGCTCATGGAGTCTGGGTTGAGTCAAGAAGCCGCGATGAGTTTAGCTTCAAAAATCAAGCCGGGATTCAATTATGCCGTACCGATTAATGTTTTCTTACAAAAGGCTGGTGGACTTGGCATCGATACTGACACCTTGCAAGTAGACAAGTCTCCAGCCCCCGAAGCTGGAGCTGCTTATGTCGCCAGTAGCACACCCGATCCTCGCGACAAAATCAGCAACCTTCAGGCTACCCTAAATTCGGTTCGTCAAGCTACTGAAACAGTAAATAATGTCACTAATACTGTTGATGATACGCGCCGGACGATCGATAATTTCCGTCGCTCATTTGGGTTCTAATTGAATAGATAAGTAGGGTGGGCACAATTATTTATCAAATAGATTAGATCTGAAACCTAGATGGTGGAATAGTCGGATCGCCTGCCCAGCAGCAGTTTCCACCCTACAGAGTGTTTTATATTTAATTGTGCCAAGCTACTTAAAATCAGACAGTCGATCGATAATCATCTTATCGATCGACTGTTCTTTGACTTATTTAATTGCAGATTCCAGTTGCAACCGGAGTAAAATCTGTTTGGACGATCGTCAAAATTCCATACTCGATCCTACATTCAGCAGGTT
>JBBRVB010000191.1:0-7781 GCA_038247275.1 Chroococcales cyanobacterium | reverse complement strand
GCCCCAGCTACTGAATCTCAGCAAGAAATTTGGCTGGGCGCGCAACTGAGTGATGAAGCTAACTTAGCTTGTATATTATCGCAATCATTGAGATTCATTGGTCGGCTCGATGTCCATCTCCTCCAAACTGCATTCGATCGACTAGTCGATCGGCATGAATCGTTGCGGGTAACTTTTAATAGTGACGGTACGACGATTTTAATTGCCAAAAAAATCGCTTTCCAAGATCCAATTATCGATCTCTCGGCACTGACAGAACTAGAAAAATCCCAAGCAGTTGCCACATATCAACAGCAAGCTACTAGCCAGAAATTCGACATCCAGCATGGCCCACTATTTAAGGCTAGAATTCTCAAGCTCGCCGATCGCGAACACATCGCAATTATGAGTGTTCATCATCTAATTTGTGATGGTTGGTCGTTGGGAGTAATTAGTGCGGATTTAGCTAAAATTTATACCGCACTCGATCGACAGGTCGAGCCAGAGTTGGCGCAGACCGAATATTTTAGTGAATATGCTTTTTTAGAAAGTGCCAAGATTGGGAGTGTCGAATCGATCGCGACTGAAGCATACTGGCTCCAAAAGTTTGCGAAGTTACCCCCAATTTTAGACTTACCAACTGACTATCCCCGTCCGCCAGTGAGAACCTTTAATTGTGCGGCGGTAACTTATACTCTACCTGCGAGTTTAGCCGATCGCGTCAAACAATTGGGCGTGAAAAATGGCTGTAGCTTAATGACAACGCTGCTAGTGACCTTTGAAGTATTCTTAGCTAAACTTACGGGCGAAACCGATCTCACGATCGGCGTACCTACCGCTGGTCAAGCTACTACCGATCGATCTAATTTGGTGGGACATTGCGTAAATTTTTTACCGTTGCGAAGCCAAATCGATCCAGAAGCTAGATTTAGCGACCATTTGCAGGCTAGAAATAGGACAATCTTAGATGACTACGATCGCCAGAATTTTACCTTTGGCAGTTTATTAAAAAAACTAGCAATTCCCCGAGATGCTAGTCGGATGCCGCTAATTTCGGCAGTATTTAATATCGATTTAGCTGGTGCGAGTGCCGATTCCTTTGGCGATCTAGTCGTCGAAACTCAGATGAATCACAACTCATTTGCGACCTTTGAACTATTTCTCAATGCGATCCCCCAAGCGACTGGACAGATCGATTTAGAGTGTAAATATAATCCTAATTTATTTAGTGCCGCCACCATCGCACAAAGGTTGAGTGAGCTTGAAAATTTACTCACCGACCTGGTAGCAACACCCAATCGATCGATTAGACAGTTATCATTATTGAGTTCCGCGCAGATACAGCAATCACTAGTTACCTGGAATCAGACTCAAACTAATTATCCGCATCAATGTATCCATCAGTTATTTGAAGCCCAAGTTGAGAGTGCTGGCGATGCAATTGCCATCAGCGACAATGGACACCAACTCACCTACCGCGAGTTAAATCTGCGCGCCAATCAGCTTGCCCATTACTTGACCGCTCTGGGCATCCAGCCCGACGAGATTGTCGGTATAGCTGTCGATCGATCGATCGACAGCATCGTTGCCATTTTGGGCATCCTCAAGGCCGGTGGAGCCTACCTACCGCTCGATCTGACCGCACCACCCGCCCGCATCGCCGCGATCTTAGCTGATGCGCGAGTAGCAGTGGTACTGACCAACACCGCCCTCATGGCTCAATTACCAACAGGGCTGAAAGTATTGTGTCTAGATGCCGACAGGGATCAAATCGCCCAATCGAAGACTACCAGTCCCGATCGATCGCGGCGATCGACCAATCTAGCCTATGTCATGTACACGTCTGGATCGACAGGTAAACCCAAAGGCGTTTGTATCCCCCATCAAGGGGTCGTCCGACTGGTAAAATCGACAAACTATCTCAAATTTAGTCCCGATCTGGTGTTCTTGCAGCTTGCGCCCCTGGCTTTTGATGCTGCCACCTTTGAGATCTGGGGAAGCCTCCTCAACGGTGCCAAGCTAGTACTATATCCAGGCGATCGGCCCGATCTATCTACACTCGGTCAGATCCTCGCCCGCGAACAAATTACCACCCTGTGGTTGACAGCCGGACTGTTTCACCTGATGGTGGACGAGCGGATCGACGACTTAAAACCACTGCGCCATCTGATTGCTGGCGGTGATGTATTATCGGTGCCCCACGTCCGCAAAGTATTGGCAACGCTGCCCGATTGTCAGTTAATTAATGGCTATGGGCCGACTGAAAACACGACTTTTACCTGCTGTTATCCGATCGATCGGCTCGACCCATTAGCGACTGCGGTGCCCATCGGTCGCCCGATCTCCAATACTCAAGTCTATCTGCTCGATCCCCACCTCCAACCAGTGCCGATCGGGATTCCCGGCGAACTGTATATCGGTGGCGACGGTTTAGCCAGTGGCTATCTCCATCGTCCCGACCTCACCTGCGAAAAATTTATCCCCAACCCGTTCGCCCAGACTGGAAAAATTTATCGGAGCGGAGATTTGGCGCGGTATCTCCCGGATGGCAATCTCGAATTTTTGGGACGCATCGACAATCAAGTCAAAATCCGGGGCTTTCGGATCGAAATTGGTGAAATTGAAACTGTTCTCGCCCAGCACCCCAGCGTGCAGGAAGTCATCGTGACCGTGCGCGCAGATCGGGGCGATAAACGCTTAGTTGCTTATTTAGTGCCCCAGCCACCAGCACAGCCCACCGAGCGCGAAATCCGCACCTTCCTGGAGTCTAGACTACCTGAGTATCTAATTCCCTCGACGATCGTGATGCTGGCAGCGTTACCACTGACAACTAATGGTAAAGTCGATCGTCGAGCCTTACCCAGCCCGGACACTCACGCCGCGCCCAATCCCATCCTGGCTCCCCGAGACGAATTAGAACTTCAGCTCACCGCCATCTGGGAGCAAGTACTCGGCGTTCACCCGATCGACATTAGATCTAATTTCTTTGAACTCGGCGGTCATTCCCTGATGGCGGTGCGGTTATTTGCCCAGATCGAGCAAACTTGGGGGCAAAATCTCCCCCTCGCCACCTTACTCCAAAAACAAACGATCGAGGAACTCGCAGCAGTACTCCGTCAGGAGGAATGGTCGCCATCTTGGTCATCGCTAGTGCCGATCCGACTAGCGCGGACGACGGCTGGCGATCTGAAACCAAAATCGCCGCTATTTTGCATCCATCCCGTCGGCGGCAACGTCTTGGAATACTATGCCCTCGCCAACTATCTCGATCCCGATCTCCCTGTCTACGGACTCCAATCCCAAGGATTAAACGGTCAACCAGCATTGCGACGCGTTGAAGACATGGCGAGTCACTACATTCAGGAAATTCGCACCGTCCAACCCCAGGGGCCGTATTTTCTCACCGGTTATTCTTTTGGTGGTTTGGTCGCTTATGAAATGGCTCGACAACTGACCGCTCAGGGTCAACAGATCGCCCTCCTCGCCTTATTGGACAGCAGTGCTCCCAACTTACCCACCCTGCGCCCATCATTTTTTCACGCGGTGGGAGTGCATTTGGGCAATCTGTGGCAACTCGAACCTCAAGAAAGATCGAGTTACATCAAAGGCAGGATCGATTATCGATTTAAAGGTAATAACCAACGCGAATTTTTGGCACAAAGTCTGTATAAACTCGAAGATCTCACCCCCCAATTACTCACCGTGCTCGATGCAAATTTGGAAGCCGGTCAAGAGTATACCGCTCAATTTTATCCCGGCAGACTCACCCTCTTGCGTTGTCAAATTCAGGATCTCGAACATCATCTCCATGCCGACTTTGGCTGGCGCGATCTGGTAAAAAGTCTCGAAATTCATCCAATTTCCGGCCCACATTCTAGTATGTTAAAAGAACCGCGTGTCCCGATCCTCGCCGCAAAATTGCAAGATTGTTTACAGCAATCTCAGGCGGAGATTTAATTAAATTGTATGTCGCAAAAACGTAAACTGATCGGTAATTCGGTCGCACTGTTACTCAATCGCTTAACCCAAGGGATTGCGACCTTTGTGTTGAGTGCAGCGATCGCCCGAACTCTAGGTGCATACGCATTAGGGCAATATTTACTCGCGATTAGCTATTATTATATTTTTGTGAGTATTACCTCTCAAGGTTTCAAAACGCTATTTACGAGAGAAATAGCTCGAAATCCTGAAGCCACACCAGTATATTTGGTGAGTGGGACTTTATTACAGTTGCTAGTTAGTTTAGTTGGCTATGCGGCGATGGTCGGGATTATTTATCTATTACCATATAGCAATGACACCTCGATCCTATGCTGTGTCATCGGTTTTACCGCAATTCCCTTTGCGCTGTCCAATATTACCGAATCAATTTTTCAAGCCCGCGAACAAATGCACTCGATCGCGCTGGCGACAGTACCAGTATATATTCTCCGCTTAATTGCCATGCTATGGGTGATGCAGACCAGGCATCAAATCATTGATGTGGGGATTATTTTAATAATTTCGGAAACCCTCATCCTGGCGATCGAATGGCTCATGTTGGTCAAAATTGTCCCTCCCCAATGGCAGATCGATCGCGATTTTATGTGGAATATTATCAAAACTGCCAAAACTTTATTCGCCACTGAAGGGCTGGGGATGATTGCTGCCAAAATTGATATCTTAATTCTCTCGTTACTCGGTAGTGAGGTGTTAATCGGTCTGTACGGTTCGGTGATGCAACTACTTCAGCCTTATGGGATCGTCGCCAATAGTCTCAATTTAGCCGCCTTTCCGCGCCTGTCCAGAGCAGTCGATCTCGGGCGCGATCCCCAGCGTCAAGAGGCTGAAAATACGATCGTCACATTACTGTGTATGGGGTTACCATTCGCGATTGGCACCCTCTTTTATGGCAAAGATTTATTATTACTTATTTATCAAAATCGAGATTTTTCCCAAGCAGCGGTCATCCTCAATCTGATGTGTATATCGATGATGGTCGCCACTTGTTCCCAAACATTTGGCTATGTATTGATTGCTAATGGCTTAGAAAAGTTTAATTTAATTGAAGTGGTAATTACCACAACAGTCGGCGGTCTATCCGGCATATTTTTCATTACTAAATATCAATTAATGGGAGCAGTATTAATGAGCTTAATGATGGCTACTACTAGTTTTGGCGTGCTCGGCACCGCCGTCCATCAGCGCATATTTACCTTGCGAATTTGGCGGATGTTACGGCTACCACTGCTAATTAGCGGTGTCATGTCGATCGTTTATCTCATCCTTCAGGCGATGCACCTCAATTTCCTGGTGACACTCAGTCTCGCTGTTGCTGCTTACGCGCTGGTCATCCTCGCAGTGATGGTACATGAACTGGGTGGGATCGATCGCGTCCGCCAATCGATCGTCAAGTTGCGATCGTAGGCTAAATACTCACATCTTATACCAGTACTTATTAACTAACAAGCAGTACTGATTAAACGATCGATTGATGGCTGAAACTAAAGGTTAGTAAGGGTAACTAACTATCCCCTATCTTGAAAAGGTGCTCTACTTGGCGGAGTTCGTCCGGTCGGGTCTCCCGACCATGGAACGAACCCAAGCGGGGAAACCCCTGTTCCCGCACTTTTCGCTATCCCCTATCCCCTAAAACACTAGTAACTTTGTTTTGATGCAAGATGTGAGAATACACATTAATTCAGTACAGTGGAATTCGATCGTCATCAGCAATAGTTGATGAGGCAACCTCACAATCTCGATAATTATGACCAGAATTAAAGTTGCCTTAATGCATTTTTGCTTTGAAGATTACACCATCGAACTCGCCAATAGCTTATTCGATCTCGTCGATCTCACCTTAATTCAACCCAAAAAGGTGGCGGCATATTGCCGGAGTTCGCTCGATCCTCGGATTCGGACGATCGAGTTTGACAAACCGAGAATTCGCGATCCGCGCAACTTTGCGGCAATGTCCGCGATGATCCAGATTATTCGCAAACTCCAGCCGGATGTTTTACACGTCCAAGAAACCAACGATCCTTGGTATGACTTAACATTATTTTTCAATCGGATGCCGCCACTAGTTACCACCATTCATGATGTGTTTCGCCATCCTGGAGATCGTCAAAATATCTTCGGTGCCGACTACACCAAGCGAATCTCCTTCCATCGTTCCGATCGGACGATCGTTCATGCCCAGGCGTTACAACAAGCTCTGAGCCAGCGGTTTCGGGTACCCTCGCAGCGGATTAATGTCCTCCCACATGGCGAACTCGGCAGTTTGTATCGTCACAGAGCTGTATCCGATCCATTGGGCAAGAAGATCGAGCGGGAGCCGCAGACACTACTATTTTTTGGGAGAATTTGGCCGTATAAAGGTCTTAAATACTTATTGGCAGCGATGCCATTAATTGCCGCTAAATTTCCTGAAGTTAAGTTGATCGTTGCTGGTAAAGGCGAAAATTTCGAGCAGTATTTCCCCAATGGGATCGATCGACACCAGATCGAAATCATCAATGATTTTATCCCACCCGAGCAGGTAGCTGCCCTATTTCAACGCAGCACGATCGCCGTTTTACCCTACATCGAATCATCACAAAGTGGTGTAGCAGCTTTGGCTTATGGCATGGGTACCTTAGTCGTTGCCTCGGCAATTGGCGGCTTGACAGAATTAATTAAACCGGAGCAAGATGGCTTACTCGTACCGCCAGGTAATGTCGAATCTTTAGCCACTGCCATCATCAGATTACTAAGCGATTGTCAGTTGCAACACCAACTCCAAACTGCTGCCTTCAAGCGTTGTCAGCAAGACTTAAATTGGCATCATATTGCCGTTCAAACAGTGGAGGTATACCGCCAAGCGATCGCGTCAAAACAGCTCTAGCAATTGCCCGTTTGTCCTGTTAATAGCCCTGTGATGAATCCGAATCCAGCGGTTTCGATCGTTACTGTAGCATTCCATTAAAATAGGATCTTAACTCTAGATCGACGATACTTTTGGTTATTATATGCACCCACGATTGTTTGGTTGGGGCGCGGTCGCCCTTCTAGCTTTATTCTCCACGGCTTCTTGTGCGAGGCTGTCCTCCAAGCCACCGGCAGCCCCAGGACAAGGGGAAACCTTCGCAAAAGGACGACTGGCGACGGTATTGAGTCGGGGTAAACTGGTGTGTGGGGTCAGTGGGGAACTGCCAGGATTTAGCTTTTTGGGCAAAGATGGCAAGTATCAGGGACTGGATGTCGATATTTGTCGAGCGGTTGCTAGTGCGATATTTGATAATCCCCAAGCTGTAGAATTTCGGAATCTCAATGCCAAGGAACGCTTCACCGCGCTGCAATCAGGTGAGGTGGATATTCTCAGTCGCAATACGACTTATACGATGAGCCGCGATACATCTGTGGGGTTAGAATTTGCGCCGACGGTATTTTATGATGGGCAGGGGATGATGGTCAAAAAGGCCAGCGGCATTAAATCATTAGCCGAACTCAAAGGCAAAGCAATTTGTATTCAAACGGGCACGACGACGGAGCAGAATCTGACCGATCGAATGCGTCAGCGCGGGTTAAACTATACACCAGTTGTGTTTGAAGATCTGAATACAACTTTTGCTACTTACTCCCAGGGG
Source organism: Chroococcales cyanobacterium (assembly GCA_038247275.1). Classification (GTDB taxonomy): domain Bacteria; phylum Cyanobacteriota; class Cyanobacteriia; order Cyanobacteriales; family Chamaesiphonaceae; genus Chamaesiphon. The sequence continues at coordinate 195 of JBBRVB010000191.1, read as the reverse complement.
CGGTGCGAAGGGGTGACAGGCGATCGATCTCAACTAGTTTCCCGTCGCAGTACGTTACCAAAACCGGACGACCACATTATTTTACCTGAAGTTTTATCTAAGGAACCGCTAGCTCCAGCGATCGCCAGCGGCGATCCCGGTTGGGGTGATGTCGTGCGCTGGACGATTTACGCGCTGATCGAGGCGGAGGAGATG
>JBBRVB010000190.1:0-7796 GCA_038247275.1 Chroococcales cyanobacterium | reverse complement strand
GATCGAGATTCAATCGATCGAGGTGAGATGTTCGACTCTTATAGCTTTAACTGAATAACGATCGACTGCCTGTCTTGTCTTCTCTGACAGATCCAGGGCGGAAATTTCCAGGGCACAAAGCCCAACTGTCAACTGTCAACTGTCAACTGTCAACTGTTTAACTATGGATGCCGATCGAGCGATCGCGATTGTTAAAACAGTTTTAGCTCCCAAATCTCTCAATCCAGTCCAGATGCAGATTATTCGGGGGGCAATTGCTGGCAAGAGCTATCGAGAGATCGCGACTGCTGCTAGAGCTGATTTACTACCAGAATCGCGATGTGATGAGAATGCCGTCGATACAGATCGATCGGCTCAAACCGAACTTGTGCCTATCGCAAAGCGGGGCGCGGGTGGGTATCGGCTCGGCTACATCCGCGAGACGGGTGCTCAGTTGTGGCAATCTCTGAGCCAGCGGATCGACCACAAAGTGACCAAAAATAGTTTGGCAGCAGTCCTCCGGTGGTACACCAGACAACCCAGATCGCAATCGGCGCAGGGTAGTAATTTGTCATTTGAACTGGAACCCCCAGTGGCACTACATTTGCTGGCTTCAGACAGCCATGCTGAGAGTGTTTTGACCGATCGATTTCCAGCCGCCAATCCCGAACCCGATCGCTTTTATGGACGGACGGAGGAACTGGCAATTCTGACTGATTGGTGTCTGCACGAGCGGTGTCGGACGATCTTCCTGATTGGGATGGGCGGGATGGGTAAAACGACTCTCGCCGGGGAAATTGCGCGCCAGATCGGGGGCTATTTCGATCGGACGATTTGGAGATCGTTATTAAATATGCCGCCCGTGGCGGAGTTGTGTAGCGATTTACTGCGGTTGAATTGGCAGCTATTAGATCTACCGCCGTCATTGTCCGCCAAAATTGAGTTATTGATTGCCTGTCTCCGCCGCGAACGCTGTCTGCTGATCTTGGATAATGTCGAATCAATCCTGGAAGGTCAAGTGCGATCGGGTAAATATTTACCAGGATATGATGGTTACGATCGGTTATTTAGAGCCTTGAGCGAGTTACCGCATCAAAGTTGTGCGATTTTTACTGGGCGGGAAAAACCGCATACGATCGCGCGATCGCAAATCGTCAACCCGCAACTAGTCCGGTCGATGACGATCCAGGGGATGACATCATTGGCTGGGCATGAATTGGTGCAGTTTTATGGCTGTCCGCAGCTACCACCGCAGATGTGGCAGGAAGTCCACGCCCATTATGACGGTAATCCCCTCGCGCTCAAAATTGCTGCGATTACGGCAGTCGAATTGACTGGGGGCGGCGAGAAGATCTTGGAGCTTTATCCGCTGCTGAAAACCGGTCAACTTCAGTTTCGGGATATTGATGATATACTCTATCGGCAATTTGAGCGATTGTCCGCGATCGAACAACAATTAGTTTACTGGCTGGCGATCGAGCGCGATCCGATTAGTGGTGCCCAATTGCGATCGAATTTGGTACTCAATCACCAGATGCCAGGGGAAATTATTAATGCGCTTCAGTCTTTATCCCGTCGTTGTATCGTTACCTGCAAGGATCGCAACTGGTCGATCCCCCCAGTCACCATCGCTTATGTTACCAACAGATCGATCGATCGATTCGTTGCCGAATTTACACCGCCAGATTCGACATCTCCCCTGACAGATCTCATCGAGCGATTTTGCCACCTGAATACCTATGCGATTATTCAGGCACAAACCAAAAATTATCTCCGGCAAACCCAGATCCAGTCGATCCTGCGTCCCTTACTGGCACGATTGCGAGATCGCTGGGACGACCCCACCCAGCTCAGTCAACACCTCCGGCAGATTTTAGCGGCATGGCAGACGCTCGATCCGATTCCGGCTGGCTATCTCGCCGGGAATATCCTCAATCTACTGCTGGAATTGGAGCCAGATCGATGTCTCAAAGATCTAGACTGCTCCTGGCTGCCAATTCGATCGGCTTATTTAGCTGATGCGACCCTCGATCGTGTCAATTTTACGGGAGCGACATTCGATCGGGTGGTATTTCCGCCAGCTTTTGGGGGATAGAATTTAGCCCAGATATCCAAGTCGATGGCAGTTGCGCGCTCGTATTTAGTGCCGATAGCCGCAAATTAATTGCTGGTAACGATCGAGCCGATCTCCAGATTTGAGACATCCAAACCAGATTCAATCGGTAGCCGTCTGACCGATTCGGAATCTCATCGCACCAAGCAGCCAAAAAAGACACTACCCCTGCTGTTACCGGATTTAACTTAATTGAGTGATGCGATTGAATCCACGATCGACTTCCTGCCATAATTGGCGATTGTGAGGATCGACCTTCAGGGCTTTTTTGAGATAAATCCGCGCTTTATCAAATTCGCGACGGTGGATTAATTGATTGCCATACTGAGCATAAATAATTCCTTGCCATTGACAGATTTGGCGATCTTGGGGTGAATGATGAGCTAAACCCTCAATTAAAGCGACTGCTTTTAAAAATTGTTGTTGCTTCAATAATGACTGCAATTCATGATATAACTGCCACTTTAATTGGTCGTCATATTTGGGATCTGTTGGCGTTGTGGCGGGCGTTGTCGTAGTGGCGACTCGAACGGTAGTTGTCGCTCTAGCTGGTGTCTGTGGAGTTGCTGCTGGGGTGGTGCGATACTCCGCAGATATGTCAATACCAGCGAGTAAAGTTTGGTAAGCTTGATTGAGCGAGATAAAACGTTGATGCGCTTCGACATCACCTGGGTTGAGGTCGGGATGCAGTTTGCGGGCTAATGAACGGTACGCAGTTTTTAGCTCATCTATCGATGCTCCTCGACAGATTCCGAGTAACTGATAGCATCGGTCTAAGTTGGTGGTAGATGCAAGCATTTATTTACCAGAACGCTAGAGTTATACATTTCGGGTCACACTTTGACTAGTATTCCCCGCAATTCGACCTAAGTAGCACATCTCTATCCTACACGAAAAACATTTTGTATTCAACATTCTAAAAACATTGCAACGTATCACGATCGCGCCTAGTCAAATCAATGATAACTACATCTCGCTTACGCCCGAACAACATCACTATCTGACCCGCGTCCTCCGCCTACAAACTGATGGACAATTTCAAGCAATCGACGGCACCGGACAACTCTATCTGTGTGAAATAGCCGCCGCAAATGCCCAAATCATTCAATTAATTACCCCACTCGTTGGCGAACTCCCACCACCCATTACCCTCATTTGCGCGCTCCCCAAAGGGAATAACTTTGACGATATCGTCCGTGCCTGTACCGAACTCGGCGTAATGACGATCCTCCCTGCCATTAGCGATCGCACCCTCCTGGTCCCCAGTCCTCAAAAGTATCAGAGATGGTGCAAGATTGCCCAGGAAGCCACTGAGCAATCAGAGCGACTGACAAGTCCTACTGTTGCCGAACCCCGAGCGTTACAGCGCATTTTGAGCGAACTTCCCGATCGCAGTTACAAGTATCTATGCGAAGCCAGAGGCGAACATCCCCACCTCCTGACTTGTCTCCAATCGAGCCAACTTATCGACCTACCCATTATCATCGCGATCGGCCCAGAAGGCGGCTGGACACCTGCGGAAATCCAGCTAGCACTCACACACAACTTTCAGCTAGTATCCCTGGGACGGCAGATTCTCCGCACGATCACCGCCCCGATTGTCGCTTTATCGATCGTCACCGCCGCAATCGAACAAATACTCGTCCCCAAGTCTTGATCTAATAGCCACCTTCTGACAGTATGGCTAGAGAGTAGAGGGTAGGGAGTAGAGGGTAGTAGATGGGCAACTATATTCAGTGGTTAGATGACTCGTCTTACCACATCCTAACTTTTCAACTTAACTTGATTCGCATTCTAATCGACGGTCACTCCCTGTTCTAATTCACTGTCTTGTATCGATCGGTCTGACAAGTCTAAATTACGATCCTCTACCCTCTTCTACCCTCTACCCTCTACCCTCTTCTACCCTCTACCCCCTAACCCCAAGGTGCAGATAAATTTATTAGATCGAATTAGATTGGGAATTGCGGTATTTGTCGCCAAAACAATTACCGCAACAATTCGGATCTTCAAACTCGGTGCAGCCAGCGTATTACCGGGTACAATTGCCAAACGTTTGCATCCGCAGATTTTGACAATGTTATCTCAACAGATTAAATATGGGGTAATAGTCGTCGCTGGTACCAATGGTAAAACGACTACATCACTTCTGCTCCGAGATATCTTAACCAACGATGGTTGGAAGGTAGTCCATAATGAAGCCGGAGCCAACCTAGTCAATGGCTTAATTACCACATTATTAGAAAAAACTAGTCTAACCGGCAAACTCAAAGCCGATTATGGCATTCTCGAAGTAGATGAAAATGTTATTCCGATCGTTTTACCCCAACTCAAACCCAAATATGTACTTGCTCTCAATCTATTTCGCGATCAACTCGATCGATATGGTGAAGTCGATACAATTACCTACCGCTGGGGCAAAGCAATTGCGGAGTTAGACAAAGATAGTATTTTAGTTGTCAATGGCGACGATCCTTCCCTAGCGCATTTGGGACAACAACAAGAGCATGGTAAAAATCCCAAACAAGTTAAATATTTTGGACTTACAGAACCAGAACTATATTTAGATGAAATTCCTCATGCAGTAGACTCGATTTACTGTCCAACTTGCGGTACCGCCCTCGACTATAAAGGGGTCTATCTGTCCCACCAGGGTGATTTTGATTGCCCCAAATGTAGCTTTACCAAAAGTAAACTCTCGATCGATAGTAAAGCATGGCCGCAGGTACTCATCGGTGTCTATAACAAATATAATACCCTCGCTGCCATTACCATTATGGAATCGATCGGGATTAGTAAGCCAGTTATCCTCGATACGATTAGTAACTTCCAAGCTGCCTTCGGTCGATCGGAAGAACTAATTTATCATGGTAAAAAGGTGCGGATTTTACTCACTAAAAATCCGGCTAGTATGAATGAAACCATTCGGGCTGTCAGCCAAGTCAATCGATCTAGTAGTAGTTCAGTAAGTCTGATGGTACTTAACGATCGGACTCCTGATGGTACCGATGTCTCATGGATTTGGGATGTTGATACCGAGAAATTTGTTAATGCTGGCGGCACGATCGTTGTCAGTGGCGATCGGGTTTACGATCTAGCATTACGATTGGAATACAGCAAAACTGACCCAAATAGTGGTGCTCAAATTATCGTTAAAGAAGATCTTAAAGAGGCGATCGATACTGCACTAGAACTGACAGCAGCTAATGAAACCCTCCACATCATTCCGACCTATTCTGCCATGCTAGACGTGCGCGAAATTTTAACGGGCAAGAAAATTCTCTAGTAAAAATCCAAACAGATACCTGACTTCTTAAAGTCAGGTATCTCGTCAATTTCATGAATTCTTGCGATCTCCAATAAACAAAGTTTCTATCTGTGAAAACTGCACGGATGGTTTCTCTGGAAAATTTACTTGGAGATCGACAGATCCTCCCATCGCAACGATCGCGCCGATGAGTGTACTGAGAGTAATATTTTCTCTGCCTTCAACTTGAGAGATATAAGATTGTCTGACATCGAGTAAAATTGCTAATTCTTCTTGTGTGAGTCCTGCTGCTTGCCGAACCGCACTGATAATTTTTAAACCCGATCGAATTGTATCCGCACCAGCATTAATTTCTTGCTGCATTTCTGGGGAAAACTCTTGTTTTATTTGTCTATAAGTTCTGTGTTTCCGGCTCATAAAAACTCACCTCCGTTCGTCTCTTCTAAATATTCTTCAAAACGTCGATCTGCAATTGGTATGTTCTTTTCATACCAACGTTTATCGCCTCCTTTATTCCCTCCAATTAGCAACACCGCCTGACGTTGTAGGTCAAAAGCAAAAAGTATTCGGTATGGGTTGCCGTCGTGTTGTATTCTTAGTTCCTTCATATTTGTGAAGGCAGAGCCTTTGATTGTATCGACATAAGGACGACCCAATGCAGCCCCTTGCTCTTCCAAGACATCAAGCACCATTGCCATCGATTTTTGCACTTCGATATCTTCTGCAAAAAACCACTCTTCAAATTTTTCGTGAAAAATAATTTCCCAGATCATTTATAAATGATATTACATATAGATGATTTTGTCAGTACCCATCCCCTTATTTACTGTAAGTCAATTGGTTAGCTCGATCGAATGGCGATCTATGATAGGTTAAAGAATCGAATCGTCAGGAAACAGGGTAATCTCCCAACTATGGAACTAAAAATCGGCTGGCTCTATCCTACCCTCATGAGTACCTATGGCGATCGCGGGAATGTCATCGCCATCCAACAACGCGCCCAATGGCGGGGAATCGATGTTGAAGTCATCCCTTACGATCGCGATTCTCATCCCGATACGATCCATCAAGTAGACATTATGGCTGGCGGGGGTGCTCAAGATCGCCAACAAGAGATCGTCATGCGCGACCTTGCTGGAGCCAAAGCCACAGCCATCAAAGCGAAACTAGACGCAGGCGCACCAGGCGTATTTACCTGCGGTTCCCCACAACTATTAGGGAGATTTTACGAGCCAGGATTGGGTGAGAAAATTGAAGGGATGAACATCATCGATCTCGAAACTAAACATCCTGGGATTGATACCCAGCGGTGCATTGGTAACGTGGTATTTGAGATTACTGCTAAAAGACTCGCCGCCGAACTTACCGAGCTGCTGGGCGGTCAAAAACCCATCATCGTCGGCTTTGAAAATCATGGTGGGAGAACCTATCTCGGCCCAAATGCTGAAGCTCTGGGCAAGGTAATCAAAGGGTATGGCAATAATGCGACCGATGGCACTGAAGGGGCATTTTATCACAACGCGATCGCGACTTACTCTCATGGGCCATTGATTCCCAAGAACCCGTTTATCGCCGACTGGATGATTAAAACCGCACTCCAGAATAAGTATCAAACTGAAATCAAGCTCACACCATTAGATGACAGTTTAGCCGATCGAGCGCGGGCAGCGATGTTAAAGCGATTAGATATTCACTAATACCAACGCAAATCCCCGACTTCTTTTAAGTCGGGGATTTGCGTTGGCTTCTATTCTGCATTAACTTCTGGCGAGGACATCGGTAACTCGATTACTTGCTCACCTTTAACTGGCATCGCCAGAATCGGGTCATTTAATGCCAGCATCAAGGGTGCAGGGGTGTTGGCTTTATTGGCGGCAAATTGGAGCTGAGGGTTATTACCATTAAATAAACCAGTCAATCCAGTCAGAGCTGCTACCAGTGTCGCAGCGATCGTCCCACCGCCAATCCAGGCTAGTTTCCGGTGCCGCTGGCGATCGATTTTACCAAATACACCGGTTGATAAAGCTTGAGCAGACTGGCTGCTGGGTACGCTCATCTGGGGGAATGCTTGATGAATTTTCTTCATCTGGCGATACTGATATTGAAAGCCAGCATCGTTGGCTAGCCACGCTTCTATTTGCTGGCGTTCGCTAGCTGTGACCTCATCGTCTAGATAAGCACTCAGTAGCTCAAACCGTTCGTCTAAAAGGGTGCCAGATCGCTCCCCATCGAAGTTGTCTGTCATGTTTCGATCCTCAATTCTCCTGTGTGTGTCCCAACTTTAAATAATTTTTAACTTTAGCAAACTAAATCTCAACATTCGCTGTTGAATGTTTAATCAACATCTATCTATACCCAATACCTGACATTTCTCTGAAAAAATCTCAAAGGCGATTTAAATATAAGGACAGGTCATTACTAGTATTCCTAGTTCTG
>JBBRVB010000189.1:0-7817 GCA_038247275.1 Chroococcales cyanobacterium | reverse complement strand
AGAGATCCCGAACCTTGTTTTCCCAATCCCAAAGCTGAACTGGATTTCTCTAGGTTAATCTGGTTTTCTCGCATCAGTACTATTACCTGTAAATCCTGACTACCAATCACTCAATTAGAGATCTGTCAGGTAGTCAGGGTTCAAACATGCATGATTGCGTCGCAACATAGTTGGAGTATGTCTGTCATGTAAATGCCGAAAAGGAATCACAGCATGGCTTAGAATTTTAGAACAGGTCTAATGTTCTTGACAACATCAAGATCTAATACGATCGATTCCTAATCTCAATCTAAATTTTGTAAAATAGACTACAGAATTCGGGATGATTTTATGAATGTAAATACCATCCGCTCACAAAATTTCTCAGCCAGCACATCGATTCTCCACGGGAGAGGCTACGCCAACGAATTGGCTGCAAATTCAGAGTTGGAACTGGCGACGATCGATCGTTTTCAACCGCAAGCCGATATTTGGGTCAAGCTCCGCGACCGGCCGAATGATTATAGCGATGACGAAGCTCTATTATTGTGTGAAACTACTTCAGGTGTGTGGCTGGGTTGGGTGTCTGGTTTCGGGCAAATTACTCTTCAACCTGGAGCATTTTATCGCCGCATGTGAAGCGATTGGGCAATTTCAACCAGTGAGGACGATCGTCGCTTTAAAGAACGTATGACAATTCGGGTTACAGGTGCATCGGGCAATGTCGGCAAGGAAGTGGTCGCACAGTTGCACAGCCGTCAAGTACCATTCCAAATCGGCGATCGCGCAAGCGCACCCCCCAAGGGTGGTCGAAAGTCAACGACTGCTAATGCTAGTGAAGGTGTCAAGACCGTTAGATTTGACTTTCTCGACCCTAATACTTATGGATCTGCTGTCGTAGGCTGTGATGCAGTGTTTTTGCTGCGCCCGCCTGCCATTGCCAACACCAAGCAGACCCTGAATGTCTTCCTCGATGTTGCGCGATCTCAGGGTGTCTCTCAAGTTGTCTTTATCTCCGTTGCTGGTGCGGGTGACAATCCGCTCGTACCTCACCACGCTGTCGAACGGCACCTCTGCGCTGGGCTAGCAGGATGGACGATTCTCCAATCGGGATTTTTTGCTCAAAATATCGGCGATGCTTACCGTCAAGATATCGTCACTGACGATCGGATCTTCGATCCATTTTTTACTACCAAAGAGACGGGTACCGGATTGGGGTTATCCACAGTCCAGGGTATCGTCAAAGCTCATGAGGGCGCGATCGAGGTGGAGAGCGAGGTCGATCGCATCGAAGAGATCGATGCGATCGATATCTATGCCCAAAATCATCATAGTATTGCGTTACAATCCATAATTTAATGATGAAAATAGCTCGATCTAAATCGTGAAAAGTGGAGAACAAGTTATGTTCAAGAGAATTTTAGTCGCGATTGATGCTTCTGAATTCTATCAAAATATCTTCGAGCAAGCACTAATGTTGGCAAAGGCAAATCAAATAGTATTTTTAGATGTTACGATACGATCGTAATTTAATATAAATCTCTATTGAGAACTCAAGTTAATTAAGATTTTCATAGTAGATATTTTAGCAACGAGATTTAAAGCCGATCATCATCGTATGTAAAGTAAGATAAATTCGATCTTCGCTAATTTTCTTTAATAGTGGAGATCGCTTTAACTGAGCATAGAGGTCTTGTTTCACCCGTGCCATTGCAAAGGTAATACCTCGATCGGCTAATTCATCAGATAACTCTTCGAGCATATCCATTGCCGTAATATCAATTTCGGAAATCGCTTCGGTATTGAGGACAAACCATTCTACAGGAATAACTTCTAGATCGATCGCTCTCAAAGCACGACACTTAAAATCTTCAGCATTGGCAAAACATAACGGTGCATCATAGCGATAAATTACTAATCCTGGTATTGTGGTCGCACCTTCCCAATCGTTAATATCGTGCAGCCCCGGTAGATTTGGCACGGTGCCTTGGACGGCATCATGTGGATGTGCCAATCGCGATAATAATTCAATTACCGATAAACCGATCGCGATCGCGACACCTACTAAAATATCGGTAATTAAAACACCAATAGTCGTAATTAATGCCAGGAAAAACTCACTACGGCGAAATCGATATAGGCGAATAAATTCGGGAATTTCAATCAGTCCAAATGCGGCAAAAATCACGATCGCACCCAACGCCGCTTTCGGAAATAGCGACAAAACTGGGCGCAACCATAGCAACACCGAAATTACTACCCCCATCGCTACTAATGAAAAAAGCTGAGTTTTGCTACCCAATGTATCCGCAATTGCCGTGCGAGAGCCACTGCTACTCACTGGAAACCCTTGCACCAATCCCGCCCCCAGATTCGCCAATCCCAGCGCGAGTAATTCTTGGTTGGCATCGATCTTGTCGTGATGACGCGCTGCAAAACATCTCGCCGTCAGCACATTATCTGAATAACCGACGATCGCAATCCCCAGAGCGGAGGCTAGCAGAGCTGGGAGCTGTGTTGGCAAGCTAGGAACGACAAATTGGGGCAAGCCTGCCGGAATTGCACCCACAACGGCGACACCATGCCCCTGGAGATCGAAGATCGCTACCGCAGCAGTGCCGATTAGGACTGCTAGTAGCGGTGCGGGTGCTTTGGGGAAAAGCTGCCCGATCGATAACAAGAACCCGAACACCAATCCAGCTAAAATCAGGGTCGGCCAATGAATGAAGTTGAGCTGCTGGATAAATGTCCCCACTTGGGCAAATACACTGGTGCCTGGAATGGAAATCCCGCTAATTTTGCCCAATTGTCCGGCAATCATTATCAGCGCAACACCTGACATGTAGCCGATCAAAATCGGCTTGGAGAGCAAATTTGCCAGAAATCCCAATCTAGCAATGTATCCAATAAAGCAAATCGCCCCAACTAAGATCGCCAGCGTAGCCGTCAGCACCCCATAATTACTTCCATCCGCCAGCAGCAACGGCGCAATCGCTACCGCCGTCATCACCGCAGTAGTTGATTCTGGGCCGACTGAGAGTTGACGCGACGAGCCAAATAGAGCATATACACACATCGCTGGCAGTATCGTCCACAGTCCGACAACAGGCGGAACGCCCACCAATTCCCCATATGCCATACATTGCGGAATCAGGTAAGCCGCAACAGTAATGCCTGCGAGCAGATCTCCCCGCAACCACGAGCGTTGATAGCCCCACAATTGGCGCAAACCAGGCAATCTGAGGAATATTCGCTCGTTCATAAACCTCTTTCAAACGCGATCGACTCGTCGTTATTCACTATTTTCCCTATTCCCTATCCACCTCATAGTGCTGGTAACTGAATTACGAGCGTCGAACAAGGTGCGTGATGTAAAACATAATTGCTATTGCTACCCAACCAGATTTCGCTCAACATCGATTTTTGATTTCGTCCCATCACAATCGCATCCGCCGACCAACTTTTGGCGACTTCACAAATCATCCTGCCTGAATCGCCCAAGTTTTGGGAAATCTCCACGTCGATCCCACGTTCTTTTGCCTGCACTGCATCAGCCTGAAGCTGTTCGAGTCCTTGTCGTTCGGACTCCTGCCATTCCTTAGTATATTGCTCGATTGCAATATCGTTGACGATCGGAAACATCCCACCGACTAAGGGACTAAAACTAGTTGATGTTAACGGACTCATGACGTGTAAAAGTAGCACTTTAGCACCGAATTTTTCGGCTAAAGTCAATCCCGATCCTAAGACTAATTGAGATTCAGCAGAGTTACCAAGTGCGATTAAAATTTTCTCAAACATTGTGGTTATTCCTCATCGATCGTGTCAAGGTTAATCTCTCATAAATGTCACGTAAAACTAACTCGATCGTGCGGGTAACTGAATTACCATTACCGAGCAAGCTGCATGATGTAAAACATAGTTGCTATTGCTACCGAGAAAGGCTTCACTCAACATCGATTTCTGGTTTCGTCCCATTAATATCGTATCCGCCGACCAATTTTTTGCGGCTTCGCAAATGAGCGGCCCGGAGTCCCCGTAATTTTGCAAAATCTCGGCTTTGACATGATGCTCTTTAGCTTGCTGTGCATAAGCTTGAAGCCGTTCGATTCCTTTGCGTTCGTAGTCTTTCCAAGCCACTAGATATTGCTCGATCTCTACATCGTCGATCATCGGGAGAATCCCACCCACTAATGGACTAGGTACCGTACTCAAACCGTGGGGCACCAGTGGATCGAGGACATGTAAAAGTAGCATCTCGGCACCAAGTTTCTCTGCTAGTGCCAATCCTGCGGCAAAGATTTGCTCTGAGTCAGGAAGATCGCCAATTGTAACTAAGATTTTTTGCAACATTAGCATCGAGCCTCATTAAAAACTAAACTAATTTTACAATAACCTTATCGATCGTTATATTAATTTTAATACGATCGAGAAAATTATGACAATTATTAAATACTCACAACTTCCTCATCCGCTCGATCTAAAATACGATCGGGGCATCCATGTGTATACTGTCTGTCGATCTTTAGAGGATTAACTATGTCGTATGAAACTATCTAAAATACTCTCTCAATTATTAATTGAATATACCGATCGACCTTTGCCGCTATCTGTATTACTAAAACAAGTAGGGAATAGTGGTTTTGGCGATCGGCTTATTAGAATTTGATGGATTATTTATTCTGATTGGCTATGGGATGACTGTGGCGACAACTATTTTCTTTGCTAGTATTGCTGGGACAATTTGGCAATTAGCCAGTCATTGGTTAAAAATTCAAATTTAGAAAAGTTGAAACTCACAACTTCCTCATATTTATCTAGTTCAATGGCTGTGGGTGAAGTCGAAGTTAATCTGATTTTTTGTCAACTGTATCGCATCTGGCAGATCTTTAGAGCTTTACTTATCATAATTAACTTGGGTGCAATTAATAAAAACTTATATGTATAATCCTGCTATCTGTAAAAATTGTCGCTTTTTTCAACCCGACGGTCGCGATCGGGGTCGATGCGATAAAATGAATGTTACAGTCAAAGGTGAATGGAAAGCTTGTCAACTCTCGCTATTAGCATTTTGTGCGTTAGGGTAGTCTGCGCGATGAGAATTGCAGATCTTCAGGATCTCCGATGAGATTATTTGGGTTTTTGCGTCGGGCGGGGGATTAATCGCTCGCACCTGCACGATCCCCTGTCCCTGCACCACCAATGTTCCCGAATACACAAACGGCAATTCATCGCCCCCAGGACGCGCCATCTCGATATTACCCACAGCAGCAAGGTTGTTGAGCGTAGTCGAAACAATCTTGCTGCTGTTGGTAGGGATTCTCCAGTTAATAACGATTCATCGGTAGAGAGATTGGTGCAAGATAAGACGATCGCATCCGCAGGAACTCGTTGGCGCAGCCTCTCCTAGAGAATCGCTTGGACAAAAATGTTCGATATCTAGAATTATCTTCCTCAAGATCGATATGCTCACATCTTGCATCAAAACAAAGTTACTAGTTTTTTAGTGGATAGTGGATAGTGGATAGTTAGGACGCTTATAAAAATAACTTGCGTAACTTTCTTGTTCAAAGCATCTCTGGAGGCAGACTGCAACGATATGAGTTATGCGACTTAAATTTGTAAGCTTCCTTACCCACCCCAACCGTTAGTTTCAACCATCAATCGATCGTTTAATAAGTACCACTTGTTAGTTAATAAGTACTGGTGCAAGATGTGAGTATGATGAATGCAAGATGCCCGTATCCTACTTGACGGAGTAATTTGCGGATGTCTTTTAAACTCATTTCATCGATATTCAGCATAATTATTCTCTAAAAATTCAGTAGTCGGCATTGCCGCCAGCGTCAGGAAATAGTTTCAGAAGTAGACGGCGTAGCCACCTAGACTGTTATCTAGTCGTCACTGGCTCCGATCCGATCTTTGTGGTGAGGATAGAGCATGGCGCACGGTGGAGGACATAATTGCTGACACTGCCCAACAGCAGCTCATTGAGCGCAGAAATCCCCCTATGCCCCATTACAATCAGATCGATATCCTCAGACTGAGCAAATTCACAGATCTGACGACCGGGGCTGCCAGAAATCTGATAAACTTCAGTTTTGATACCTTCAGTAGTCGCTCGGTCTGCCAGCGATTTTAATAGATTCAAACTGTGTTGTTCGTAAGTTTGCCACTGTTCTCGATATATTTGCAGCGTATCACTATCCGCAGCTTGAAAATACTCTAACCCAGTCGGCATTGGGATCGATAGACTATTCTGTTCCTCGAAAGATAGAATATGCAAGAGTACTAGATTAGCTTTGTCGGCCTTCGCAATATCGAGTGCTGTCTTAAAAACATCATGGCTCATTTCCGAGCCATCTATTGCCGCCAAAATCTTCTTAAACATATTAACTTCCTCTATTCTTATTCTCATTCGCTGTCAACTGTTTAATGCGATTAGCGACCCCCATTACTACGACGTTCGGCTGCTGCACGCGATCTAATTTGGGTTCTAAAACCACTCCGCTCCAATCTACGAGCAGCAAGTTCGGCATCGCGACGCTCGGCATGGAAACCTTCTAAAGTCCATTGGCGGTCGCGGGGACTGCGTAATGAACGGTATAGCCACGTTGGTAACTGGGACGAATTTGGGCTACTCGCAAATTTGTTTGCTCAAGAAAGTTCTGGCTAACTTTTTGTGAATCCAGTGCATTTGCATCAAAGGGCATAGTCACTAACAACCCCGTATATACCAATGAGATAATAATTATCTTTTTCATAAAAAACCTTTTTTACTCACATCTCGATTCTACGAATAACATGTGAGGTTCTTGTGACGAATTAGCATGAGATCGGATACCAGTTTTCACTAATTTTCCGTCATCTCTAGAGTGTGGTAATGGTGTAAGATCTTGGCTCAGATCGAATAGGGATCGACCCAAGAAAACTATCGCTGTAATGCCAAGCTCATTCAGGCACTGGTACCAATGCGCGTGATGTCAGGAAACCAAGCACAATTGCCACCAAAATTAAGGCTGGAACATCACCGAGGAGGTGTCCTAATTATGCTCCTAATGATTCGATTCTCCGTAGGAGCAACTGAGCCGACGTAAAACGTCGTCTAAAGGATGAAAGAAACTGTTCTAGGACACTGACAAGCGATTATGCTAGAGAAGTGTTCTGACAGTTAAGACCGAAGCCTCACTGGTGCGATAGCAGCCCGAAAAGGAGCATGGTTCTGAGATCCGTGGTAACAAGATTGGTGAAGGAATAACATCCTATCCCGTTTAGAAGACTTGACAGCGACCCACTCAGGTCAGAACACCTATTCACCCACAAGGAGGAAAAAATGGTTAGACCAAAAGTAGAACCAGAACTGAGCAAAGTTCATCCCCAAGCAGCAGGAATAGACATTGGAGCTTCAGAACATTGGGTGAGCATCCCAGCCGAATGCGATCCACAACCAGTGCGTAAATTTAGCTGTTTCACAGCAGATCTGTACGCCATTGCCGAATGGCTCAAATCGAGAGGGATTACCACAGTAGCAATGAAATCAACGGGAGTATACTGGATTCCCCTCTTTCAAATCTTGGAAACCAGCGGATTAGAAGTAAGGTTGGTCAATGCTCGCTTTGTCAAAACAGTACCTGGGCGCAAGAGTGATGTCTTGGATTGTCAGTGGCTGCAAAAGCGGATGCGCTGCGGTCGGGTTCCCCGATTCGTGACAAGTTAAGACGCGAGTGCAGTTGTCAAGCAGGTTTGAGCGGACGGCTCAAAAAAGAATGGCCCTTCCCTACTCACGCGATCTGGGAAGGGATCAATAATCAATTTCTTGAATGGCTTGCGGATGGATT
>JBBRVB010000188.1:0-7819 GCA_038247275.1 Chroococcales cyanobacterium | reverse complement strand
TACCAAAAAGGTATTTCACTCAATAAATCAGCAATGAAAGAAGTGGAAAAAAGATTAGAACGAAACCCACGACTCCCGAAATGGGACATTTTAATTCGCCCAGCCTAATCGGGTATATTCTTTGTCGGGAATCACCTTAGCCGTAAATTTCAGTCATTCGACTGGGATGGTTTTGAGAAATTAGCTAAGGAATCAGAATCAGAAGAGTCTAAATCCGGTCGTCCTAAATCATTGCTAGGTAGACGATACGTTCATTCATCAAGCCTGGAACAGCGTTTTTCACAGTACAAGTTAGCAAATGATTATTTGGACAAGTTCTATTCATCATATTTATTCGCCCTTGGGGGAAAAGACGTATTAGCACTCCTGAGAGCTTTGCGAAGTCAAGCTGATGATTTCAAAAAGACAGGTACTATTCCAATATCCAGACAATGCCCTCAGTGCAATGATTGGTTTGAGAACAATAAATTTGGCAGTGGACAGATTAGGTCATCTAATTGCGGCAAAGATGCTTGTGTGACAGCGAATGAGAACGTGAGAAAGCCAAAAAAAAGAAGTGGCAATGGCTGGGAGAAAGGTTTCGACAAGAAGAAGAGATGTCAAGAATGTCGGATGCAACGGATAGTCAATATCGATCGTCTCTGCGAGGAGTGTTTTACTGAAAATGTTACAAACGCTAAAACCAAGTCTGAGAGAGAACTTTAAAAATAAAAATCCTGATGGGATGATTCCGTCCCATCCGAAAGAGGGAATTAAGCAACAATGCTATTAACGTACCTGAACACCCATCCAGTAACGTTTTCGCCCCAAAGCTACCAAGGCACCCCCGAATAACCCTCTTATTGCTAAGTGGCTACTATTTAGTAGCCACTTACAAATCCCAATCAAAAAGGAGTACAAAAGTGACCAAAAGAGTTAAACGCCCAGATCCAGAGTACTGCACTACTGGTGAGGCTTGCTTCAAGTTCGGGGTTTCCAAAGACTACTTTAAAACCCGACGCATCAGCGGCGAATTACGCCGAAATATACACTACGTCAACTTACCGGGATCGCCAAAAATCTTGTGGAGGCTAGATTTACTTCGCGATTGGTTCGCCAACGGCGGCAATTCTCCAGCGCATCAGAGATCTATAGAGCGTTATCTGGCCTCTCTTGTGCCAAGCTCCAAATCCGCATAGAAAGGAACGATCGACACCAGCAATGATATCGATCGACATCAAATAAGCAACTCAAGTATAACTCTCTAGTAAACACTACAAAAGGTGACAAAATGACTTGCAAAACCGATCTGAGTGACTTACAAACCCACGGACACTATACATCCTGTGAAACACAGGATAGTGACCATGAAATAACACAGCTAGAGCCAAACGGTAACTTAGAATTTTGCTCTTTACACGCAAGTTGGGAGGCGATCGAAAACTAAAAACAATATGGGGCGCAAGATTTAGCCCCTGCGCCCCAAAACAATCAAATTCTTACCCTAATTATATGCTATCGACTACCTCAACTACAAGCCAGTTCGATCGTGAGATCGATACCTTGCCTCAATCATGGCAATTTACCCCCGTTCGTGACAAAAAGCCCTACACCGACAACTGGACTTATAAAGATCTCGATCGTGACTCCATTATTCAAGAGATCGCCAGCGGGAACGCTACCGGTTACGGAATCAGACTAGGTGAACCAAGCGGGTATGTAATCGCGCTCGATTTCGACGGACAATCGGCGATCGATATGACGATCGAGAAGTTCGGAGAACTGCCCAAAACAGTAACTTGGACTTCAGGGCGACATGGACGATATCAGGCATTATTCCAAGTTCCTGAAGTTTACCGCGACAGGCTCGAAAACAAAAAGATTAAGACCGGAGAGGGAGAAGCGATCGAGTTTCGGTACACGGGCAATCAGTCAGTTTTACCCCCGTCATCGCATCCAATGACGGACGGCTATAAGTGGATTAACGATCCGATCGATACTCCTGTGGCGGAATTACCCCAAGTGGTCATCGATTACTTGTTGGAGCTAATTGAACCGAAACCACGGGCGAAAATAGAGCGAAAGATTCAGCCAATCGCTATGCCTGAATGTGTTCCGCCCATACCCCTTGTGAACTGCTTAGTCAAATCTAATCGAGAATCACTCAAAGGTGTGACGGAACCAGGACGCAACGACGCGGGCGCAAAATTAGCACGGGATTTGATCGGCTGTGCTAACTGGCTAGATGCTGAGGGGATACCTTATGATGGCGATCCACGTTCATTGTTCGACGACTTTGTTGAGGACTGTTCTCCACCATTAGATCGAAATGAACCAGATACGATCTGGAGATCGGCTGAAAAGGATAATCCCGACCCTTCCTGCAATCACTACGATCCGGAGGGGCTTCAAAACATCATCGAAGCTTGGAATAAGAAGCATACGCCGAAAGAGCCGCGCAAGTCGGCAACAGATCGAGCAGTGGAAATCGGACAGACAGTTCGATACTTCCACACGATGGATAAAGTTGCTTACGCTGATGTCATAGTTGACGGCAACCGACACACCTACGCGGTTCGATCGAAAGCTTTTCGGCTGTGGATGTCAGGCGAATACTTAGAAGAAACTGGCAAAGGTATCAATTCACAGGCTTTGCAGGAAGCTTTGAATACGATCGAAGCGATCGCTATTTTCCGAGGTGAAGCCCATGAAGTTCATCTCCGAACAGCAGAACATGACAGGAAAATCTACCTCGATCTGGGAACACCGGATTGGAAAGCGGTTGAGATCGATGCTCACGGATGGCGGTTGGTCGCCGAACCCCCGATAAGATTCTGGCGACCCGAATCACTGTTACCGCTACCGTATCCGGTTGAAGGCGGAAGTCTGAATGAGTTGAAGGACTTTATCAATGTCGATGGATCTTCCTGGATTCTGTTAATTACGTTCTTGCTGTTCTGTTTCTGCCCGAACAAGACTTATCCTGTCTTGGTAATTTCTGCCCACAGGGGCAGTGGTAAAACAGCAGCGGCTCAAATCATTAAAGGTTTAATCGACCCAGGTAAAGCACCACTGATTAAGCTCATGGGTGATACTCTCAAATTAGCTGTAGCTGCTGCCCGTCGTTTATTGATTGTTTTTGACAACGTGGGGCATATCAGCGCAGACCAATCAGACGATCTCTGTCGCATGGCGACGGGGTTTGGGTTGAGCACTCGCACTCTTCACACAACTGACGAAGAGACGACCATTGAGGTGACAAGACCACAAATCATCACGGCGATCGATGTCCTGGTAACTCGCGACGATTTAGCCGATCGAGCACTGATGGTTCATTTGGAAGAAATTACCGAAGACAAGCGAATACCCCAATCAGAATTAAATGCCAAGGTAGAAGCAGCGCGTCCCCGTATCCTTGGGGCACTGTTGACTGCTCTGAGTCAGACTCTAGCAGAGTTACCCCATACAAAACCTGACAAACTCCCTCGGATGGCTGACTATGCCTTGTTTGCGATCGCCAGCGAGAAAGCGTTAGGACTCAAACAGGGGGAATTCAGAAAGACTTTCGATGCAAGTCGGGATCTAGCAAGACAGGCAGTAATTGATGCTACTCCATTAGGGGCAGCGATTCAGCACCTAATGGAAGGGCGGCTGATTTGGAAGGGCACAGCATCAGAGCTATTAAAAGTACTGGAGCATCACACCGAATCTTCTACTTATCGATCTCGGTTCTTTCCGCAAGCACCAAACAGATTGAAAGCACAACTCAATCGATTGACCCCCGATCTCAGAGCAGGAGGAATTGAAGTCAAGGATGACAGAGAAGGTAAAGCCGGAACAAAAACAATCTACATAGAAAAGATTGTAAAAATATCGTCAGCATCGTCAGCCGACGATGAAGAAACTAGAAAAACTCCTCCTGGCGACAATTCTACGGCTGACGATAAGGCTGACGATGGGCTGACGATACCTAATGGTGTCGATGGTACAGCCGATGATGAAAGCGGCGGAAAACCCATCTCTAGCGACGATTGCACGGCTGACGATACTGCTGATGGTGCTGACGATAGTAACACACAGCATCGTCAGTCAATCGTCAGCCATGAAACTCATTTATATCAACACTTTGATGATATGAATGTCCGTGCTGACGATACTGACGATAAAAAACTAACTTTGTCGGGACTAGATGAATTGCCGGAAGCAACCGAAGAATTATTACAGGGGGAATGGTAAATGGATTTTGTAATTGGATCGATGGTTACTGGCAGTGCTGGTAAACCGAAAGAAGTAAGTGCGGTTGCGGGTGACTGGCTGGCGATCGAAGTCAATGGCAGATTGGTGAAAGTCAATAAATCATCTGTCGTCGCTGCCACTCATCCCAGTCCCAGGCAGGCAGTGTCGATTGCTTACGCAGACGGCACACCGTGCGAGCATGGTCGGGTGAATATCGACCTCGATCGATTGTCGCTTGACTACCAGCCACTAATACCTATTCCCCAATGGGAACCCACAGCAACACTCAAGCCCTATGAGTCACTGACAAAGCTGTATATCGATATAGAGACAACTGGACTAAATCCCAGTGTCGATCGAGTCCTCATGGTCGGGTTATTGAATGGGAATGGAGAGACTACCATCATCACAGATCCAGATGAGCGGGCGATCTTGACTAAAACGATCGAATACCTGTGGTGTAAACCAAACTGCTTAATCGGTCACAATTTAGTTAACTTCGATATTCCGTTTTTGATGGAGCGTTGTCAGGTACATAACATCTCTCACCCCTTCAGGAAAGCCGATAAGACTAGCCGAATTACAGCTTCGAGTGTGAATGGTAAACCCATTGAATTCACGCCTATATGTTGGTCAGGAGTTAACATCCTGGATACCTATCAACAGATTGCTGTCTGGGACAAACAAGCCGCCAAACTCGATAGGTATGACCTAAAATCGAGCGTTATTGCCTTGGGCTTGAGGGACGATCGACGGTTAGAACTATCGGTAAACGAGATCCGCAAGTGTTGGGCCTCTGGAGACATAGATACGATCGAGAGTTATCTAAAATTCGATCTTGACGACACTCGAATACTGGCTGATTTCCTCCTTCCAGTGGTTTATTATCAGTTGGCGTATGTGCCCTCGCTGACCTTCCAACAAATCGCTGTTGCATCACCCGCACTCAAAGCCCAGAAGATCCACCAAGGTCTATTACCTCATCTCGATCCGACCGCCGATGAACAGGTTAAATTCGATGGTGGCAAAGTTGAACTGGTATCCCCAGGACTTCATCGCCAAGTAGCAAAAATCGATGTCTCCAGTCTCTATCCGTCGATCATGCTCCGGTATGGAATTTGTAGCCGCAAGGACATTGAGAATAAATTTCTAGGAGTCATGTCCTACATGGTTGGAGAACGGCTAAGACTCAAATCCTTGGCTAAGTCTGGAGATCGATCCGCATCATTCCAAGAGAAGTCACTGAAGATCCTCATTAATGGCGCTTACGGGTTCATGGGGACGGGTTTCTACAGCTTCAATGATTACGGTGCGGCGGCTTTGGTCACAGCCTACGGGCGGAAGATTCTAGATTTAATGGTGGATGTAGTAACCAGTTGCAGTGGAACTGTCATCGAGATTGACACCGATGGGATTCTGTTTAGTCATAATGACCCTGATACAGTTCAAAGGCTTGTGACCGAATCATTACCCAGTGGGATTAACATTGACTTAGAATTAGCTGGTTGCGGTTTATACGCACCCAAAGCCAAGACCTATGTGATAGTTCATCCCTGTGGGAAAACAACTGTTAAGGGGCTATTCCGCAAGCGCAATCGATATGCCCTTGAGAATAAATTCCCGGTCGAATTCCTGCGGCTCTATTTCATGGAGTCACCGCGCGCGGCTGATGATTATTATCAACACACTCGAAGTCTCTTGGTCGATCGACGGTTCGATGTGGCAGAACTCACTATCAATCGGAAAATCGGCTCGGCTGAGAAGACTTTGGTAGAACTGGGGATCGGGCAACCTGGAGATCGAGTTAGTTACTGGTTGACTGAGGGCAAGCGTCACGGGAGGGCTGGTAATGTCTTAGCTAGCCGTCCTTTGGAAACTACCACCGAACCATATTGGGCCGAACACTATGTCAATTTATTATATGGTCAATATCGATCGATTCTAGGCATTGAATTGTCTAAGCCATCCAAAAAGTCAACCACGACATCTCAGCTATCTCTACTTGATGTTCCGACAGCAGCATAGCATCAAATACCAGATCGATAGCTAACCTTCGATCGCTTCATTAACTCATGCTACTGATGAGTTAATGTAAATACATAAATACTATTATTGCTATTAGTAAGTCGTTATGCCCAAGCCGAAAAACGGTAAATTGACCGCCAAACAAGAGGAGTTTTGCCGTCAGTACCTCATCGATCTTAATGGCACTCAAGCCGCAATTAGAGCGGGCTATAGCCCTAAAACAGCCAGACAGATCGCTGACGAAAACCTGTCAAAACCTGACATTCAAGCCAAAATTATCGAACTGGGGAAGGATCGGCAAGCGCGGACGGAGATTGCTGGCGATACAATCCTCAAAAGATTCGATCGAATCGCCAGCTTTAGGTTAACCGATATCCTCGATTTTGATGGGAATTTTGTAACTTACAAACCGATTCGCGAGTGGCAGGAAGCAGCTCTTGAAGCTGTGACGGCAATTAAGGTATCGCCGGATGGGACGATCGAAGTGAAAGTTAGCTCGAAGCAGGCTGCTCAGGATAGTTTGGCAAAAGCTTTGGGTCTTTACACCGAATTTAATACGGCGATCGGGTGTTTCCTCCAATACGGCATGAAAATTACTCAGGATCAAGCTGGACGATATCTGATCGAAGAGAAAAATTATCAGTCCGATTCCTTCGATCCCGATCTTGACACAAGCAATGATTAATTGAAAATGGAGCTAAGTTAAATGGATGAGTTTCAAGGCGATCTAATGTCAGAGTATATATTTCAAACGTACATCGATGATGTCGATCGATCGAGTGATTTGCGTCAGCGATCGATCGAGGCTTTTGAGTACGATTTCGATAATGGAATGTATCTAGAGGATGAACCGCAGTTAGCAAATAGACTAAATCGAATATTTCCAAGTATTGCCGTGTCTGAGTATGGGGCTGAGATTGGTAAGGACTTCAGCTCGTCAGATGGTAGTAGCTACTTACTATCGCAGCAATTGGTCGATCGAATGACAATCGACTCATCATCAGAGCACAAAGGGCATTTCCAATCGCTACTATCCAAAAAGATCGAAATTAATCCTTTTGATGCGGTCGATAATATGCTGGGTTGTAATTTCTTCGACAATCTGGTGCGAGTTGGCTCTGCGCGAGTTAGAAGGTTCTCTGCTGTTAATACCGCTCTGTATGTAAATCAGCTATCAACTGGTATGCTCGATCGTCACCCATACTTGAATTTAGATGATGAAGAATACTCGTTTAGAGGATGGATGTTTTACAATTTTTGCGATCGAAATGTGAAGCGGATGATGAAGGTTTATAGTGTGATGCCCGCGCAAGAAGCTGGTTACTATCGTGACCCATCGACAGTGAAGTTGCAGGTTTGGCACGATATTCTCGCGGCTATGGGCATAAAAGTGAAGATGAGTGGTAGTGAGCTTTACTTTTCTGCCGACGATCTAAGAGCGATCGGGCAGGTTTGGCGCGATCCGGAATCGCCGATCTCCTTGAGAGAATTGGCAGATCGACTAGACAAAGAGACTGGCAATGAAAATACTAGCCGAAGGTGAATCATCAAATGTCTAAGACTGAGGAACTACAAAAAC
>JBBRVB010000187.1:0-7851 GCA_038247275.1 Chroococcales cyanobacterium | reverse complement strand
TCCACGAAATAACAGAGGTTTCAGTCGATCGCGTGTTGTCAATAATCTGCACTTGTTGACAATATGTCACGAGAAAATAGGTATTTGGGATAGCAGTATGGCAAGCGATCTCTCGATCGAAAAGATAACGGGAAAAGTCAGTAGGTAATGGGTAATGGGTAATAGGTAATGGGTAATGGGTAGAAGAATAATTATGTCCTATCCCCTACTCCCTATTCCCTGTCTAACCAACATCTATTTTCGGGCAAAATTTGGGCATACTCAGACTAATAAGTCTCACTAAACACGATCGAAGTATGGCTAGAGTAGCGACTGAATATGCGGTGCATCTGTTATTATCCGGTGGTCATCGGGAGGAAATTCGGTTTCCCACAGCTCAAGATTTTCAAAAATGGTATAGTAACGAACTGATGCCCAAATCCAGTTCCAAAGACTTTATCAACCTACCCATGAAGAATAATCAGGGTGAATACCTGCTGATTCGTCCTGAGTGTATCGAAGCAATTCGTGTCGAACCTGTATTTGCATCTAGTATCGATCGCGACTATTAGATTGGGTATTAGGCTTTAGGTCTTGGGATTCAAGTCTTAGGCTTTGGGTACAATCATCGCCAAGATCCAAGATCTGGAAACATGCGTTCTGTGACTGTCGTCAACGATGGGAATGTCCAAACATTACTTAGTAATTACTTCATGATTAAAACACTGGCTTTACTTTCTTTGAATCTAGGTATTGCGCTAGGATTCAATCAGCAAGCACCTTTACGCTCAAATGCTGACCCTGCTGCCAATATCCGAGCCGATCGAGGTACTTCCACCACCACTAATTATGCGGCAACTGCTACTTCCCTGGGTTTTGACGATCAATTATGGGGTAAATCAGGTGACAAACTGGCAATGCTCAAATCGATCGATAATAGCTTGCGTTATCTAGAGACACCCACAGCGATCAGAGCATATCAAAATTATCCCATTCAGGGAATCAGTCGCGATCGAGTGCGTCGTTCGCTCGTCAGATTTCGACAGTTAGTCAACAAGAGTAGCTCTGCGGGAGAGTTGCAAGCTGCGGTAAACAAAGAATTTGTCTTCTATCAATCGATCGGCAAAGATAATAAAGGTACCGTAACATTTACTGGTTATTACGAACCGATCTATCAAGCCAGTCGTCAACAAACAGCCGAGTTTAAATACCCGCTCTACAAATTACCTGCAAACTTTGGCACTTGGAAAGATCCTCAACCCGAACGCTTGCAGCTAGAGGGCGCAGATGGCTTACAAGGCAGTAAAAGTGCCCTAGCGGGGAATGAGATATTTTGGATGCGCGATCGATTTGAAGCCCTCCTCGTCCAGATTCAGGGTTCTGCTGAACTCAATCTCCCCGATGGCAGCAAAACTACCGTCGGTTTCGCTGGCGGTACCAATTTTGCCTACAATAGCATCGGCAAAGAACTAGCCAAAGATGGCAAAGTTACATCCAGTCAGCTCACCCTCCCTGGCATCATCCGCTACTTCCGTGAAAATCCTCAAGAGTTAAACGTTTATATTCCGCGCTACAAACGATTTGTCTTTATGAAGGAAACCTTCAACGGTGAAGCGATGGGGAGTATTAATGTGCCAGTTACACCCGATCGATCGATCGCCACAGACAAATCAATGATGCCACCTGGAGCTTTGGCTTTGGTGCATACCAAACTGCCCTACAGTGTTAATGGTCGATCGATCCAACAAAAATTGGTTAGTCGCTATGTCTTGGATCAAGATACTGGCAGTGCGATTACTGGACCCGGACGTGTAGACTATTTTATGGGCACTGGTAAGATCGCTGGCGATCGTGCTGGTGTTACTGGTGGACCGGGACATCTCTATTACCTGTTATTAAAGGGCTAGGTTTAGCAGGTGGCAAGTAGCAACAAGTTAGTTTATTTTTGGTAAAATATCGATTGGACTACTCCACCCCCTCGCAGTTCCTCACCCATGCCCGATCTCAGCATTACTTCAGCATCGATACCTTCAGATGTCATCGAGTTGCAGGAAAAATTCATCACTAGTGCCCTCAAAAATCAGTTGCAATTACTCCCGCAACTGATCGACAAGGGACTTCCAGGCATTGAAGTCCTCACCGCATGGCTCCAGCAACAACGGGGAACTAAACCGACGATTGTGGTAGGCGCAGTGTATCAAGCCTTATATCAGAGCGAGTTTCCCGCCGGGAGAGCTTATCTCGATCGCGAATTCCCCACGGGGATTGTCCCATTACAATCGAGTATGAGCGTTGATTATACCCAGCTCCAGCAATTATTAGCCCAACAAGATTTTCAGGCTGCTGACAAACTAACTACCGAA
Organism: Chroococcales cyanobacterium; assembly: GCA_038247275.1. Lineage (GTDB taxonomy): Bacteria > Cyanobacteriota > Cyanobacteriia > Cyanobacteriales > Chamaesiphonaceae > Chamaesiphon. The sequence continues at coordinate 5,509 of JBBRVB010000187.1, read as the reverse complement.
AAGCTGTGCGAACTCGCTGGTGTAGATGCCGTCAAACGTAAGTGGATCTACTTTACCGAAGTCGAACAGTTACCAACTATCGATCTCCACACGATCGATGCTTTGTGGTTATTACATTCCGAAGGCAAATTTGGCTTCTCGATCCAACGCGAAATGTGGGTGGGGATGAATAAAAATTGGGATAAATTCTGGCCGAAAATTGGCTGGAAAGAGGGTAATAACTGGACGCGCTATCCCGGCTCATTCACCTGGAATTTGACCGCTCCTAGAGGTCATTTACCCTTATCTAATCAATTGCGAGGCGTGCGGGTTATTTCTGCGTTATTATCCCATCCGGCTTGGGAAAAAGTCAGTACTTGAATCTAGTGTAGATCTACAAAGTGAAGTTGGTTGCTGGAGAATCAAAATCAATTCTAGACGCGATCGACACTCAAAAATTCATGATGACTTTGATGCAACTAGCCTTGTACTATTTAAACCTTGTTGCGATCGAGCTTTTTTCTGAGCCGAAATGCGATGCTACCACCAAGCAGAGTCCCAATCATTGTAAATGGTTCGGGCACTGCGGTAGCAAAAGATTTCACTTGAGATCTCGTTGCAAATGTCACATCATCCAATCCGAATTTATCATTAGAGACATTGAGGGCACGACCAAAAGTAACGCTAGTAAAAATTTCACTAGGATTTTCAGCTACAAAGCCATAATAAAGCGCGGACTTATCAGTACTACCAGCAGTAGCTGTTCTGGGAATCGTCAAAACTTTAGCAGCATCGTTATCGAACTGCAAGATCAGCCCGGCTGGATCTTCGACATCAGTGGCATAAAAACCCAGTGCAGCCATCGGGGTGCTAAAACTCACATCTTGCATCAAAACACAGTTACTAGTGTTTTAGGGGATAGGGGATAGGGGATAGGGGATAGTTTTAGTGTGATTGAGTAAGTTTCGAGGCTATTTTCATCAGTTGTTGTGTACTGGTGCAAGATGTGAGAAAAGTAATTGTAAAAGTACCATTCCCCACATCGTAGTACTGCGTCCCTGAAATTGCAAACCGCCCGTTGTTAGTGGGAGGAGTAGCGGTATCATTAAATCGCACACCTTTGGTCGAAAACGTTACCGTGGGCAGTGTATTGAGATCTTGAGCTACCTCTATCGATGTCGTGGTAATACTGCTCGTGCCGGGGAAATCAGTAATTGTTAATGGAGTGCCCGGTGTAAAAGTACGAGTTATCGGATCTGAAGATGGAGTAGACAGAACGACACTATCAAAATTTTGAGTAGTACGCCCACTGAGCTTAGATAAAAAAAGTACTTCCGCTGCTTGAGAATTGGGGATGGCATTAGCCCCACCATTAGCAGCTATATCTTCGCCAAAGGCACCGAGATCGAAAGTCACAGCACTGGCGGGCGTAATAGATCCAGTGGCAATCATGCCACTGATGGCAATACCTGTTGTCAACGCTAAGGATTTAATTTTCATAATTTCGGTAGAGCTATTATTTTATCTCCCTAAAAAAAGTCTTTTAGTTAAGATATTCTTGAGATTAGGATACCATATTGTAGTAAAAATACATTCAAGATTAAACACTAGTAATCATATCCAACATCGAGGCTCTGGTTTTCAGAGTACTTGGAGATCGAGCGGTCGCTGAAACCACATAAATATGATGCGATTGATGAATAGTTGGCGCGTTTGTGCCTTAGTTAACGATCGACAAATCGTCGTGTTTAGAGTTGGTCAAGGAATGGATGTTTACGAGATCGAGAATTACGATCCATTTGGTAAAGCATCAGTCTTATCGAGAGGAATAGTCGGCGATTCCCTCCGTGATGGTATAGCCGAACGCAATAGCAGTCCCAAGGTCACATCGCCAATATATAAGCAAAATTTTAGTCTGTTAACAGGCAAATGTTGAGACGATGCAACTGTAATATTACCAACTTTTCCCGTACAGGTTGTGGATGGACAAGTGCAGGTAAGCGGTTAAAGGAACTACATTTTAGATTAATTACTGTCAAGCAAGTTAACTAGATACCTTGCCGAACCGACAGAAAGCGTTACACCTAGTCCACCATGTCCGCTATTTATATATAAATTTTCAACCTCCCTTGCTTTCTCAATTGCCGGAAAGCTACTAGGTGTTAATGGTCTAAAACCAACCCATTTAGTTGGAGTTATATTGGTAATATGTGGATGTGTTCTGATGGCAAAGTTCTCTAGCTCTTGCCATTTTTCAGGAGAAATGTAGTTATTTAGTCCGACAAAATCAGCTCCGGCTGTGGCTCGGATTGAGTTGCCAGCATTAGATAATAAACATCTCTTGCTATAGTCTGTAATCGAGACTCCACTTTGAAGAGATTCATCGATTGAGTATGTGAGACTATATCCGCGAATTGGAATGATATTGCAACCGATCCCCATTGAGCTTGCATCTAAACCCGCACACACCACTACAGTATCGAAATTGTAATTGATTTCTGCGGCTGTAATGCCGATCGCCACACGATCCTCAATTAGTAGCTTTGAGGTTTTATTAAATAGAATCTCAAATTTATTTTGATATTTTATGCTCAAATAGTTGAGTAGTTGCTTAGAAAATTTCAATGGATCGATATAAGCATCATTTGGGGTATACAATCCCCCATAATACGATCCAGCTAAGTTTTCTAGACATGGATCGATATGCTTGAGTTTTTGCTGTTTTATTCTTCTTGTTTCGATCCCATTTTTGGCTAAGAAAGCCATCCATTCATCATTGCCATTAAAACTTGATTCTGATGAATATAGCACAATTTTACCATTATTTTGAATTTGAATATCTGGCAGATCATGGCAGATCTCTTCAAATCCAGATGCACTAAGAAGACATATTTCATGCAGTCTTGTTGCTGTTTGATAAAAAGAACTGTTGTTACAGTTTCTTATATAATTATAAACCCAACTTGCATTTTTAATTAGTGCAGCGCGATCGATCGCATAAGGAAGATTAGTAAAAAAAGACTGAATTGCTTGTTTGAGGATGGCGGGGGAAGCAAATGGCTGAATATATGAATAGCTTAATTGTCCACCATTTCCAAAGGATGCCTGCTGCGACACATCGCCATGTTTTTCAAAGATCGCAACTTCATGACCATTTTTCAATAAATAGTATGCCGTTGTCAGTCCAACAATTCCGCCGCCAATGATGCCAATTTTCATATTAATTTATCCTGAAAATTTTGATCTAATGTGATGGTGCGTTATGCTTCTGCGAAGGCAGAAGCTACGTGAACGCAGTAACACATCCGACGATCGTAAATAATCTCAATCGTAGAGTGTGTTATCGCGTCAGCGTAACGCACCATCACAGATCTCGTTCGCGTAGCGTCAGCCTACTTGCAAAAGCGAAGACTTATGACAACCTTATTCTTACCGATCGTCGAAGCCTTTACCAAGGCTGCTGAGGTTATTAATTTCACGATCGATTTGTTCGACTAATAGATTGAAACTAGGCGGTAGCTGATTGACTGCCAAAAGTGGGTTAATGAATCATTAATGGTTCAAACTGACTTTTTTGGTTAAAAACAGTTTATCCTCTCCTTTACTCTCTAATTTAGTCTTCATCAGCTTTTGATTCACTTTTGTCAGTCAATCATCTTTTGACAATTTTCACTCTTAAAGCTAGATATAAATATTTGCAGGACTAGAATTTAGCGATCGTTCAGTTCCCCCAAATCGAGCGAACTTTGCAGCCGCTCTCGATCTAACAACTCAATTTGCGAACCATTCATGGCGATTAGTCCTTCATTGCTAAGGCGATAAAATGCCCTGGACAGGGTTGCCGGAATCGTGCCTAAAGTTGCGGCTAGTTGGGTTTTTGTGATATCTAAATTTATGACATCATTACTATTCGATCGATCGCTTAAACATAGTAAATAAGAGGCCAATCTTTGTGGTACATCTTTAAAAGAGAGTTCTTCAACCAGTTGAGTCAGTTTTCGGGAATGAGCCGCCAGACTCATCAGCAGATTAATCGAAATCGCCGGATATTGGTGGAGTAAATTCAGAAATGCTATCCGAGGGAAAAAGATTAATTCCGTTGATTCTAGGGCAACTGCTGAGGCTGGAAAGCATTTACCATCAAGGGCTGGAACTTCGGCAAAGTAATCTCTCACTCCCAGCAAATGCAAGATTTGTTCTTTGCCGTTAGCTGCCATTTTAAAAACCTTGACTCGTCCAGTTTTTACCACAAAGAAACCCGTTGCTTCGCTATCTTGGATGAAGATTGTACTTCCTTTTTGAAACTTTTGGATTTGAGCGATCTGTGCTACAGGTCTGAGTTGCTCTAGGGATAGTCCTCGGAATAGTAATGTCCTTTGTAACCAATCGATCGAGTCTGATTTATCTATCATTATCAATTATCGCTTCATTATCTAATATCTACCAAAAGCAGATGACTTTCAGGCAAGAAAATGGAGTTAATTATCAAATTTAAGCATCTTTTAAGGGTTGTTTTGATTTAAGTCAAAGAATTTTCAGGGTTGTTCCCTTATGCTGTAGCTACAACTACCACCAAACATTATTAAAAAACTACAAACTTATGGCAACGTTATTTGAAAAACTTGGTGGCGCAGCAGCCGTTGACTTAGCGGTCGATCGATTCTACGAAAGAGTACTACGGGACGATCGCATCAAACACTTTTTTGCGGATACAGATATGCTCAAACAGCGATCGCATCAGAAAGCCTTTCTCACATACGCCTTTGGCGGTACCGATAAATACGATGGTCACTATATGCGGGAAGCCCATAAAGAGTTGGTGGCAAACCAGGGTTTAAGCAGCGAACACTTTGATGCGGTTGCCGAGGACTTAATGATTACGCTCAAGGAGATGGGGGTTGCTGATGACCTTTTGGCAGAGGTAGCTGCGGCTCCCCAGCATAAGCAAGATGTCTTGAATCAAAAGCATTAGGATAGACTGCCTTACCATCTCACACTCGCTCCTGGGGTAGTTCTGTCACCAATTCAAACAGTGGAGATCGACGTTATGACAACCTTTCAAATCAATGATACAGTAGGATCGATCGTGCGCGATCGTCCTTCCCTTTTTCGCCTATTCGAGTAAGCCAAGGTTGACTATTGCTGTGGTGGTCAACAGACATTAGGTGTCTTCATTACCTGGTATGCTAATCGCGGCTTGTTGTCCTCAAACCATTGCTATTAAGCCAAAAATGGCTAAAAAATCTAACAACAATAGATTTTAGGCTCAATCCCTCGCCAGCTGTCAATCTGAGCGTAAATCAGCATACTAAGTAATGAAGAGCCGACATTAGATGAAGCCTGCCGAAAGCAAGACATCGATCCCCAGGCATTTTTGGCTCAATTAATCGTAGCACCATCATCAATTATCGGCATGAAGCAGGAGCTGTGATAATTTACTTGCTATTTTCCAATTAACTGAGGAAATTGCTTGCATAGAGCAGTAAATAATGGTGATGGTTTACTCTCTTGTAGCCTGTCGCCTTGTTGC
>JBBRVB010000186.1:0-7875 GCA_038247275.1 Chroococcales cyanobacterium | reverse complement strand
TCGATTCACATCCTCAAACATCACCACTACATGTCCACAGATCGACACTTACCAATCTATCTCGATCGACATGCCACTACACCAGTCGATCCGCGCGTGCTGGCGGCGATGTTGCCGTATTTTACCGAACATTTTGGCAACCCAACTAGTACCACCCATCAATACGGTTGGGCCGCAGAAGCAGGGGTGACAGGCGCGCGGGAAACCATCGCCGCCGCGATTGGGGCGAGTACCGAAGAAATCGTCTTTACTAGTGGCGCGACAGAAGCAAATAATCTCGCTCTCAAAGGTGTTGCCGAAGCATATTTTGCCAAAGGGCAACACATTATTACGCTGCAAACCGAACATAACGCGGTCTTAGATCCTTGTCAGTACTTAGAATCATTAGGATTTACAGTTACTTATTTACCCGTCGAACCCGACGGTTTAGTCGATCTTAATACTCTCAAAAATGCGATCCGCCCCGATACGATCTTAGTCTCAATTATGGCAGCTAATAATGAGATTGGTGTCCTCCAACCATTAGCAGCAATTGGTAAATTATGTCGATCGCATGGTGTGTTATTTCATACCGATGCTGCTCAAGCGATCGGTCAAATCCCCTTAGATGTCGATCTATTAAACATCGATCTGATGTCATTGACGGCGCATAAAGTATATGGGCCAAAAGGGATCGGTGCATTATATGTGCGGCGGCGCAATCCCCGCGTCAAACTGTCGCCGCAACTGCATGGCGGCGGACACGAACGGGGAATGCGATCGGGTACGCTCTACCCGCCCCAGATCGTTGGTTTTGCCAAAGCCGTCGAAATTGCCCTCGTCGAAATGGAAATGGAAACAGCGCGGTTAATTGAGTTGCGTGACAGGTTATGGTCGCAATTGAGTCAGCTTGACGGGATTTACCTCAATGGTCATCCGACCCAACGACTACCTGGAAATCTAAATATTAGTATTGCTGGTGTTGATGGCAACGCGCTCCTACTGGGTCTACGTCCGATTGTCGCCCTCTCATCAGGAGCCGCTTGTAGTTCCGCCAAAATTGAGCCTTCACACGTTTTAACGGCACTAGGCAGATCCCAATCCCTGGCTTATGCTGCACTTCGGTTTGGAATTGGGCATAATAATACAGTCGAGCAAATCGATCGAGTCGCAACAGCCGTAATTGCGACGATTCAAAGTCTCCGCAAGTTAGCTTTGAGATCGTGACAATTTGCAGGTATAATCGAAAGTAACCAAGAGCGATCGCCCCCAAGAAGAATAAGCTCAGCAAATCTTCCCAAAACTTCCGGTAATCCAAACTGGATGCGATCGTGTACTTGACAAAATTTTCGTGGATTCTGGACAGACCACAATCCTTGTAGCTAATTACTAAGTGCAATGGATCTAGTGAGGGCTGGAGGATCGCTCCAGTTCGCCCTATGTTAACAAGCTACAGATCCAGCTCCAATCGAGAGTCACTCATTGGGCGATCGTCTAGAGATGTCAACCCGATCGTTACGAACTTACTCGTAACCGCCGTTTGGGTAGGCGATCTGAAGCAGACGCAAAGATAATAACTCTCACCAGTAAATCCTCTTTTGGAGCAACTTTTACTAGAGAGTCGCCTGACAATCTTACCAACCATTCGATCGCCATAGCGGCTGCGCCTATTGGCACCGACTAATGTGGTGAAATTCAGTCTCAGATCTAACGCTTGCCTGCGACGATATTTGTCAGTGTTACCAACTCGCTAGTCAATCGAGAGTCCTACATCTCAATTCAGAGTGTGAGCGCATCATTTGGTGTTCACCAATGCCCAGCAGATGTCGATCGGGTAGCTCTCGATATTGGTAGTCAATTGGTAGCTATCCCCGGACGAGCGATGACACTAGATCGATCGAACTAATTACATTGCAATTAGCTACTAGGAATTACATCACAATATACCATCACAGCTCGGCACCTATCGATTCTAGGCGATCCGACATGCTGCTAATTTTCGAGGAAATTGAATGCCAAAGCAAATAATTATTGCGGAGCAACACCGCATTGGTGCCGTATTTGGAGAAGACCAAATTCAAGAATTGGTGGTAGCGACCGGACAACATCAGGTCAGTGATATCTATCTTGGCATTGTCGAAAATGTATTACAAGGGATTGATGCGGCGTTTATCAACATCGGCGACCCCTCTCGCAATGGATTTATCCATGTTACAGATCTAGGTCCGCTCCGACTCAGACGTAGTGCCGGCTCGATTACCGAACTGCTGGCACCCCAGCAAAAAGTGTTGGTACAGATCATGAAGGAGCCAACCGGCAATAAAGGCCCCCGCTTGACGGGAAATGTCAGTTTGCCCGGTCGCTATGTCGTCTTGATTCCATTTGGTAAAGGTGTCAATCTCTCCCGGCGGATTCGCTCTGAAGGCGAACGCAATCGGCTTAGAGCACTGGCGGTGCTGGCAAAACCAGCCGGGATGGGACTCCTCGTGCGGACTGAAGCCGAAGACACTACCGAAGAAGCAATTTTAGAAGATCTCGAACAGTTGCAAAAGCAGTGGGAGAGCGTGCAGCAAGATGCCAATTCTACCCGCGCCCCAGCATTGCTCAACCGCGATGATGATTTCATCCAAAGAGTACTCAGAGACATGTATGCGGCTGATGTCAACCGGATTGTCATCGATTCCGAACAGGGACTCAAACGAGTCAAGCAGACCCTACTAGGCTGGAATGACGGTCAACTACCTCAAGGAGTAGTTGTAGATCGGCACCGCGAACGCCAACCAATTCTGGAATATTTCCGCGTCAATGCCGCAATTAGAGAAGCATTAAAACCCAGAGTAGACCTACCTTCTGGCGGATACATTATCATCGAACCGACTGAAGCATTAACTGTCGTCGATGTCAACTCCGGTTCCTTCACTCGATCGACTACTTCGCGCGAGACAGTATTATGGACTAATTGTGAGGCAGCCACCGAAATCGCCCGTCAAATGCGGCTGCGGAATATTGCGGGGGTAATCATTATCGATTTTATCGATATGGATTATCGCAAAGATCAGCTTCAAGTCCTCGAACATTTTAATAAACAGCTCCGAGTTGACAAAGCTCGACCCCAAATCGCGCAGTTGTCCGAACTAGGCTTAGTCGAACTCACCCGCAAACGCCAAGGTCAAAATATTTACGAACTATTTGGCGAAACCTGCGCCACCTGTGGCGGATTGGGACATTTGGCTCACGTTCCGGGTGAAACTGTCTACGGTGCCGATGGCGAAGCCGTACCGATTTCCCTCGTATCCAGCTCACCCCAACGCGAACATCGCAGTCGCGGGGGCAATAGCGATCGCACCTCGCTCTCCGGTAGAGTGAGCAAAGAGCCTCGCCGCAACTCTCGCACTCTCCCCGATCTGCGCCCACCAGTAGCCGAAGGGTGGGATAGCTTCGACCCAGAAGGCACCGAAAGTGAAGATGATTTTAACCTCGTCAATCATCCCAGCTATCAACAGCAAAATGGTGCGAGTAAAAAACGTCGCCGCCGTGTTGGTAGAACCGATCGGGAAGAAGTTGTCCGCACCGTGCCCCGCCCGTCACCCAGTAGTGATACCCCCCCCCCAGGTGGTAATGGTAGCCGCGATCGCAGCACTGTCAACCAAAACAGCATCGTACCACCAGTCGAAGAAAATACTACCCGTGCTACTTTAGTTAGTAGTAAATTTATTCCACCTGCGATCGAAGCATTTGTCCCAGAGGAGATCGACACCGACTCTAGTGAGGATACTACCGACTCGACAGGCACCGAGCGGGAACGCCCTGGGAAACCCCAACGCCTCAAACCAACGCGCCCGACGATCGAACCGCCAGAAGTAGTCTCGATCGAAATGTCGGATCTGGAAAAGGAAACCTATGCCTGGATGGGAATTTCACCATTGGTAAAGCTGGGGCGGGAATTAACTAATCCCAAAACGGCGATCGTCAATATCGTCCCGTTAGGCAGTTTACCCCCCGAGTCGATCGTATCTGCACCGGTTACGACAACAGTGGTGTTAGCAGATCCAGATGACCCGCAACTCGATTTGCCGGAAGATGTGCCAACTCCTGATGACCAGAGCGTTCCGCCTGAAGTACTCAGTCCACCTGTGGCTGAAGTAGTAGCTACTCCCGAACCTGAAGCTGTAGTAGAACTCACCGTACCATCTGAGCTAGCTGTCAAGATCGAGATGGTGGAGATCTCTGAACCAGAGTTGGCAGAAGAGTTACCCGAAAATCGGCGACGCAAGCGCAGATCTTCAGCAGTAGTAGATTAGACATCCAGATCTAGATCCAAGCGATCGGGTCTACACATCTCTAGATCGACGCATAGTTGGTGTAAATCCCCCTCAAGCACCCATTTTAAGGTGGTTGGGGGATTTAGTCGAAACGAAGCCTAACCGACTTGTGTTGACGCGGTAGCCTGATAAAAGGGGCTTGTGCCCCCTCCCCGTCTCGATTTAAACATCCGAGCTAGGGAAACCGAATAGATTCAATCGAGCATCAAACCAGCCATGACTAGTTACGAGTCTGACTCACCTGAAAATCCGATCGCTGGTGTCGATGAAGTCGGGCGGGGGGCACTGTTTGGGATCGTCGTTGCCGCTGCTGTCATTTTACCCAAAACACTCCCGATCGAGTGTCAAAATTGGGGTGTCAAAGATAGTAAGAAACTCTCAGCCCCACAGCGCGAACGATTGGTACCACAAATTCAACAAGTCGCGATCGCCTACAATATCGGCATTGCTAGTGTCGCAGAAATCGATGAGTTAAATATTCTCCAAGCGACGCTAATCGCCATGCGACGGGCGATAACCGGGCTGTCAGTACTCCCCGAATTGTGCTTGGTGGACGGTAATCAGCGAATTCCCGATCTGGACTTTCCCCAACAAACATTAATCAAAGGTGAGGATCGGTCAGTGGCAATTGCAGCAGCAAGTATCTTGGCAAAAGTGTGGCGCGATCGCCTCATTACCGAGTTAGCCACTATTTATCCGCTCTATCAGCTCGATCGCAATAAAGGCTATGGCACCGCCGCGCATCTGAGGGCGATCGATCTTTATGGTATTACTCCCGAACACCGCCAATCCTTCAGCCCCTGTAAAAGCAGAGGTACCTGAATTACCCCGACTTTTAGACTTCACCCATCGGTTCATTGAGCAAATCCCGAGCGGGAGTAGTTAACAGATCTCGATCTGCCCACATTACATAGTCAGCCAATAATTGGGATGTCAACCGTTGTTTAAAGGTGTTCAGAATACTTTTGAGTAGACTATTACCTGCCGATTCGACGATCGATGTGGGTATAAAACTTAATGCTGGCGGGATTTCTACTTGGACTCGGAGATCGGCATAACCTTCAAGATAAGTTTGCCCCTGATGTTGCTGAGGTGACAATTCACCAATTAGTTTGAGACTAAACCGCCGATCGATATAATCAATACCCCGAATTTCACACTTAGTAGAAACAATTCGCACCGTGCCATCTACTTCCGTCCAAACTCGTAAAAATACCGTCGGCTGAAGATCGAACCCAAAAAAACTTAATGTCCGCATCGTCAGACAAAACTCATCATCGCTCACTTGACGGACGCGATCTGGATCGACTAGCGATCGAACTAATCGATGCGGCTGACGGAGATAGTGTTTAATCGGTACCGAATGCTGTGGAACGGCGATCTCCACCGATCGATCCGCGATGAATTTAACAGTTTGCATATTAAAAAAGAAAAATTAGCTACCAGTATCGTCGTCTAAAGTCCTGAATTGTCAACTAGCGATCGCCTGTGGATCGAATTGGGATTAGATCTTGAAAACCGTAGCGAAAAAATAAGTTTCGATCGATTGATGTATCGCCAGGCTAAAATGTATCTACTTTAAATTTTATCGCATTGGCGATTCTCCTGGGGAGAGGCTGCGCCAACGAGATTTCTAGCTAAAATTAAAAAATTCAGTATTTTATCAAGTTGTTACCAAAATTCTGGTAAAACCTGCCAATTTTATGACATTGAAGATCGCTCACTTGGGGCCTAGAGGTACTTATACTGAAGCGGCAGCATTGGCTTATGCTCGGGCGGAACTTGTTGACATCGAAATTAGTTTACAGCCTTATCCGACGATCGCTGGGACGATCGCTGCTGTCGCCAGTGGGGAAGTCACACTCGCGATCGTGCCAGTAGAAAACTCGATCGAGGGTGGTGTGACGATGACAGCCGATACGATTTGGCAGATCGCCGCACCAATTCAGATCCAACAAGCGATCGTGTTACCAATCCATCATGCCTTGATTTCTGTCGCCACCAGTCTGAGCGAGATTGAGACAGTTTACTCGCACCCTCAAGCCCTCAGTCAATGTCAGGATTGGTTGCAGCAGCATCTACCCCAAGCGGTGCGAGTTGCCGATAGTTCGACTACCGCAGCATTGACAACACTCGCCGCCAATCCCCAGACAGCCGCGATTTCTTCAGTGCGGGCAGCAAATTTATATAATTTGCCAGTACTGATCCAACCGATTAACGATCGCCCGGATAATCAAACGAAGTTTTGGGCGATTGGTTTGCAACCAGCACTACTCGGAAACTGTACCTCGATCGCGTTTAGTCTGCGATCGAATGCGCCAGGAGGGTTGATGACAGCTCTGGGATTTTTTGCCGATCGCAGTCTCAATTTAAGCCGGATTGAGTCTCGCCCTAGCAAACGTTCGCTCGGTGATTATTTGTTCTTCATCGACATCGAAACCGACGGAAACAATTGCCCTGCGTTAAAATCCGCGCTAGCCGATTTGGATGCTTATGCCGAAACCGTCAAAAACTTCGGTAGTTATTCCACAAAAGTCATTGATTAAGCACCAGTCCACTTTCAAAATTGGGTAAATTTAATTACCTTCAGAGATCGATTCTCAGTATATTAGCGTAGCAAAATTTTTGGCTACTCAGTCGCCTCGATTTCAGACATTGCGCGATCGATTATCGAACTGCCCATCGATCGCGATCTTCATTTACTGCTGACTTGTTCTAGACCTTGCTCGATCGAGGATGAACCACGTTGTCAGAATTGTTCGGCTCGATACAATCTACTACTTGACAACATATACCTCTTGATGCATGATTGAAGTACTAAGCCAACTGGCTTAGAAAACATTTGACACATAAGAACTTACCGATAGTCACAAGCAGAGATTTCCGTCTCGATTTTGGTGAGCGTTAAAGTTTCCACCAAAATAGTCTCAAGTAGCAATTCAATCTTTCAGATGTATGTTGCTGCGTTAAAGATACCAATCAGCGTCTGACTATACTAGCGCAAAAGGAAAACATGAAAAATAACCCCGTCCAAAATATCGTGAATAAAAAGAACTCTCTCAGTGCCGCTATCACCCTGGCGGCTATTTCCCTATCGATGGTTGGCAGTAGTGCTAGTGCCGCGACAATATATTGGACTGATTGGGGTGGCAGTAATACTGGTAGCACAGCTCTTCCATTTACTGGTTTGGGCACAATTACGACTCCTACTGACACGGTTAACGTCACTTACAACAATCCTCAAGGTATCGCTTTTTATCAAGCTTCTGGAGGTACGGACTACTGGCAAAATAGACGCGCTGGGCGCAATCCAGCAACATCTCCTTATACAAGTACTGCTGTTGATAATATTCCCACCGGAACTGATATTGTTGCTTTAAGATTTGCTGGTGAGCAAGCCCTCACTTTTTCCAAGACAGTTGTCAATCCTGTTCTTTCTTATGTGAGTCTTAATGGTAATGGCTATGCTTTCGATCGAGACTTCAGTATCCTCAGTGTTGGCGGTGTATCTGGTCGAGATTGTGGTTATTGGGGCTGTGGGACTTCATCCAAATCTACTGTCTTCAATACTACT
>JBBRVB010000185.1:0-7883 GCA_038247275.1 Chroococcales cyanobacterium | reverse complement strand
GCGATTGAGTATCTGCCTTAGTTCTTCCCGCTCCTCTATTTTCAGCATCAGTGCTTTTGGGGCTAGTCTAGGCACTCTCTCATCCTCCTCTTAATCAACCTCCTCTTATGCTAACCTAACTTCCGCTCTAGCCTACTAGTGCGAGTGTCACTTTAGGCAATGATGGGAACGTCTATGTAGCCTGTACTGATGGGCGAAAACCAATTAAGTTTAAGCACGAATCGCTCGAAGCGACAAGCGACCGAATTGCAGCGGAATTGTCAGCACACATCGGTCGTTCGATCTAATAATTCTAGCCTCCAATCCTGCGCTTCTAGAGCGGGATTGAAGGCTAGAATTTACTCACTAAATGTAGCCCCAACCCACGCACACCAGCAACAAAAAATTGCTTACTGTAGAAACTGTCCGCAGCCAGATATTTGACTCCCGCTGTCAGATGCTTGTGAGCTGTCTTTAGTTGATTGAGGTATCCTTGAACTCATGTACCTTACGCGATGAACCGCTTTCTTGTCTATCTCTCTTTTTTCTCTCTTCAATGTATCTGGACTATTGATTAAGTAAAGGTTACATTGGATATTTTTCGCTCTTGTCGGTTATGATTGGGATACTAATTTCGATCGAAATTAGTGCCCTGATAGAGGTAAATAAGAAAAATGATATTTTCCAGTAAAAATTATAACTTAGCAATTGCTACGATTGTCAGTATTTCAACGATCGCACTCGCGGCTGTCGCTCAAGCTGACCCCAATCCTTATATTCAAGACAATCTCACCGCTGGTATAAAAACAACTACTACACCTGAGAATTCAACCAACCAAATCGACACTCACAAGCAGAATATTCAGAAAAAGATTAAAGTAGTTCAACCCAATAAATTGGCTCAACCAGGGGCAAATCAATCTTTCGTCAAAGAAGGTGGCCCGATTTTTGTCAAAAGTGGCAGCAAATTACCTGTAATTAATAAAGTAACTCAACCTGGGAACGTAGTTCAACCTGGAAAGGTAATGCGACCAGGAGCAAATCAATCTTTCGTCAAAGAAGGTGGCCCGATTTTTGTCAAAAGTGGCAGCAAATTACCTGTAATTAATAAAGTAACTCAGCCTAGTATGCTCAAATCTAATTCCAAATCGTTCCCTTCCGCAGTAGATATCGAAAAGGAAATTAGATCGACAGAAAATAAATAGCTACACACGCTCGGGAGCACGTCAAATTTGCTGATTCAAATGAACTACTAAAGATCGCTCAAGGTTTCAAGCGTGGCTACACTTATCTAAAAACCAGTATCTACGCCAGGAGTACATTTGTCCTGACACAGTTGACGTGCTCCCCACACGATCGTACTCAAGATTTTTGTGACAGGTGAAAACTCGTCATAAAAATCTTACTTTTCCTGATCGTCGAACCGTCTCTCTTGCCTAATATTACAGATCGTGAATTAGCTATGAAATATCAATCTACGCAGTTTGTAATCAAAACCTCAAAGCAATGTAATCTGCGCTGTCAGTACTGCTATGAATTCAGCGAACTGCACAAATCTGATGTCATGACGATGGCTCAGATAGAATCGATGTACAGACATATCGAAAGTTACTATCGATCGCTCGAAATTCCGGTAGCGATTCACTTTATCTGGCATGGTGGCGAACCTTTATTAATCTCACCACAGTTTTATTGGGAAGCATTAGATTTACAAGCAAAAATATTTGCAAGTAATCATTATCAAATCACAAACGGAGTCCAAACTAATCTAACTGTATTGGATGATGAACGGTTACTGCTATTGGCAGAAGGATTCGATCGAGTGGGGGTATCTGTAGATATTTTTGGTGACCTACGGGTATACGAAAATGGTCGTGACTCTCAATCTCGTGTCTTAGCAAATATGGATCGACTGCGTGAGGCTGAAATTTCGTTTGGGTGCATTACTGTCTTAAGCAAGAAAAATATCGATAATGTCGAGCAGATTTATCAATTCTATCGAAAATTAGGTCTATCAGCTAGATTGCTACCCCTACATCAAACTAGCAATCAAGGTCAAAATAGTGGCATTGAAATCGATCCTCATAGCGTTCTCAAAGCATTTAAAACTATTTTCGATCTGTGGTTGGCAGATGAAGAGTTTGTCTGGATCGTTCCCGTCATTGAAATGGTTACGGAGGTGCTAAACTTTTACGATCCGAGTGTTGCTTGCAATTTTTATGATAAGCGCGAATGGGAAGGGATTAATTTAGTCAATATTACTGGAGACTTGTACGGATATGCTGATGCCTATGAGATAGACCTCAGTTATGGTAATATATTTAATACTTCCCTCGGTGACTTATTTAGTGGTAAGAAGCACGAACAGTCAATTCTAGCAGCAGAACAGAGATTAGAACAAACCTGCGTTAATTGTAAGTTTTTTGGGGCTTGTTGTGGTTATCCGATCGCCGAAAATGGATATGAATATAATGAGCTAGACCCCGATGGGGCGATTCGTTGTATCGTCCATAAAGGAATGCTGCAATATATTGAATATCGCTTAATTGAAGAAGGGATTATTAATGGTGGTATTGTCGATCTCCAACGGTTGAAAGTAGTCCAAGTCGATCGAGAGGTACAGCATGTTTAGTAATGCCATAAAAGCTGGATTAAAATTAGGGTTAAAGATTTATGGTGGAGATATACCGATTACAACCGATCGATTGAGAATTAATGATGGTGCGATCGAAGTAAATCCCGATTTATATCCGCAGTACTCTCATCCGGCTTTTATCCCTAAATTGCCTTGGCAACATCTGACAGATGCCGAAATAGGAATAATGACCGCGCATATCAATCCAGATAATGCCAGTCAAACAATCGGGATTGTAAAATTTCCCGAATCGGTAATCGATCGGGTCCAAAATCTCATAAAATGGGGAGAAACTGAGTACGGAAACTCGGTAACATCTAACCAAATCCTCGCTCATTCTGAATACGATTTAGCCCGCACCCAAATTCAGGAATACATCTTTCAATCCTATGCGATCGATAGTGATGTTGATTGTCTAGGTCTAATTAGGTGCGATCTAGATTTACACACAACCACCATTAACGGGATCGAGTTTCTGCCTGAAAAATTATTTGCAGGATTGCATTTAGATAGTTGGGATTATCGCCCGTTTCGGCTGCGCCATCTTGCTAGAAATCGGATTTGTATTAATTTAGGTCGAGAAGTTCGCTATTTTCTCCTCATTAATCGTACCCTTCACCAAATTTTTGACGACCTTAATTTAGTCGATCCTGACGACATTTATCAAGACTATCGAGGTGTCCGGCTATCACTCAAGTTTTTACGAGCTTTAGCCGATTATCCAGTCATCAGATTAGCGATTTATCCTGGGGAAGCATATATCGCTCCCACCGAAAATTTTATTCATGATGCTACAAGTATCGGCAAAACCCACCCCGATTGGAGTATCACCTTTTTGGGTAGATTTCTAATTCCCAATTAGCCTCAACTTTAGTCGATTTTATTCGATCGCCTAAAATATCTCAAATGGCTTCTATAACGCTCTAATACTCGATCGATTGAGAATTCTTATGGGGCTGTAATGATTTTCTTCAATCGATCGAACTTATGGTGTTCGGAAACATTACAATCGAAATTGACTGCCAAATATCTCGACCGCCAGCCAGCTCGTCTCATCAACAACACTCCAGACAATTTTCGTTAAGCTAACGAAAAACCACGGGTTTCAGCGGTTTTTCAGAAAATTGTCCGGGCTATTGAATAGGAAGGGTTAATTAAATTCTCCAGTTCAAAAGTTGTCGATCTATTTCCCTGTTCATATCAATGTAAATCTGGTGGAAGATGGGTTCCCATTCCTGGTTTATGCTAGTGCGTTCGATCTCTGCTAACATACCCGATCGCTGCCACCGATAAAGCTTACAGGATGAGAGCAAGACGATTTCTAGCAAGACGATCGGAGCTTCGATCGCCCCTTGGGAATTGACTTCTTCCCTGATGCCAAAACACTTAGACGGTGGCAAGTAGGAGATGATATATGCGTGGGAATAGAAGGCAAGATTGGTCTTAAACTCTTTAAAAACTTGCTTCTTCCGATTCCAAAACATGAAAAATTTTGAACTTGTTTCCCTTAGTTTAGAAGGTTGTGATGAATCTGCGATCGGCTAAAGAGCTGGTGTTTTGCTACATTTTCAGTGACAAAGTTTTTCAAGACTGAATCTAAATCGATGATTACATCCGCATGTCGATCGCTCGGAGTGAAACGTTTACAACGATCGAACCAAACATTTCGTTAGAAAATATCTGTGGCTGCTCATAGATTGCTTCCCCCGATTTAGGTAACAGTCTAGCGTTGACGGAGAGGAGGCACAATTCCCCCATCTTCTCCATCAGATGGGTATTTCTGAGTGGTCACAGTGCTACCGCCAGTATTGTCTTCCGCATCGGAGGGGAACTTCTTGGTAACTACCGTTGTTGACGTTCGATCGAGCGGACTGGTATTTGTCTAATTGAATGAGGCGTTAGGCTGAATCAACCAGCAAACTTGCTCGATGCAGCGATCGTCCAATCCGCCGCAGCCGAATATTTCTGTCACTTATAAATAATCTGGGGATCGATCGCGATCGCCCGCTCGTAGTCCCTAGCTGCCCCTAATAGATCGTCGAGCAGATCCCGCTTGAGCAGACTCCGCACCAGATAAGCAGCAGCCAAATTCGAGTCGATCTCGATTGCTCTGTCATAATCAGCCAAAGCTTCCACTGGATCGCCCAGTTCCTGATGCTTGAGCGTACCGCGATTATAGAATGCCTCAGATAAGGTGGAATCTAGCTCGATGGCTCTGTCATAATCGGCTAAGGCTCCAGCAATATCCATTAGTTTGACGGTCTTGAGCAATCCCCTACAGTTGTAGGCAGGAGCGAAGGTAGGGTCGATCTCAATCGCCCGCTCGTAATCGGCTAGAGCGTATTCGATATCGCCCAGCTCCCCATATTTAATCAACCCGCGAGTGGTGTACGTCGAAGCATCGTGAGGATCGAGGAGGATCGCTAGATTGAGATCCGCTAAGGCTCCAGGAATGTCACCCAACTGCTGATACCGAATCAAGCCGCGATTGGCGTAAGCAATGGCATAATCGGGATCGTAGCCAATGGCTGCATCGAAATCGGCGATCGCACCACCAACATCTCCCAATCTCGCATACTTAAACGAACCGCGATAGTTATAAGCTCTGGCATAACTAGGAGCAATTTTGACAGCCCGATCGTAAGCAGCTAGGGCACTGGGATAATTCCCGATTTGGGATTGTCGATTGCCGAGCGCAATGTAGCAATCTGGAGATCTGATGTAACCGCGTTGTTCGGGTAATTTATCTGACATCACAAGTTGGAGTATTTTAGAAGATTATTGTAATGCTAGATCGACCATCGATTCTCGCAATTGACGACGAACCCGACAACTTTGACGTAATTGAAATTCTACTTAGTAGCGAAAATTACCTGCTCCATTTTGCATCTAGCGGTCAACGCGCACTCGCTCGTCTAGACAATTATTTGTAATGTGTCCTATTTTGCACGTATGTCGGCTGTACCCCTCATCGAGCAATTATTCGGTTGGGGATTCAACCCACCACCGATGATTTAGAAGGTGAGGTGATTTACTCCGAGCCTGCGCGAGATATTACCCTCAAACAAATTCAGGCAGCTATCCCCCAATTTATTGGTAAAATTAGTCACACTTCTAATTATTCTATTAAATAATGACAAATAACCCCACCGAAAAAATCCCATCATCTTCAATCGGAAAGATGACATTTTTCACTAAATTAGCTTATGGTTCGGGAGATGTTGGCGCAGCAATTACTTCGATTCTACTCCTATCTTATTTATCCCCCTTCCTCACCGATGTCGCGCATCTATCACCAGGTTTAGCAGGGCAAAGTCAACTAGTTGGCAAGATTTGGGACGCGATTAACGATCCAATGGTGGGAGTCCTGAGCGATCGAGGGCAAATATTTAGTGATAAAATTAGACAACGGTGGGGAAGACGTTATCCTTGGATGTTATGGGGAGCCATTCCATTTGGAATCTTCTTTGCTTTGCAATGGATTGTGCCTTTTCCCGAAACAAATCAGTTTGGTTTATTTGCCTTTTATACCTTAATTTCGATTTGCTTCAATACCTTTTTTACAGTGGTAAATTTACCATATACTGCACTCACAGCAGAACTTACCGAAGACTATAACGAACGCACGAGTTTAAGTACATTTAGATTTACCTTTTCCATCGGTGGAAGTATCATCGCCTTACTAATTGCGCGGACAATCTTTCAACAAGCATTAGATCCTGCTACTCAATATCTCACCATCGGGATAATTTGCGCCATCCTCTCAGTCTTTCCCCTCTTCTGGTGTGTATTTGGCACCTATAAACGCACCAAAGCCGTCGCCGCCAGACACCCACAAGAATTTGCCCCAGTCAACATTCCCTTTGGCGAACAGTTACGCCTAGTTTTTGCCAATCGCCCCTTTCTCTTCGTCGTCGGAATTTATCTATCCTCCTGGTTTGCGCTCCAATTAACAGCCGCGATTATTCCCTACTTTGTGGTTAGCTACATGGGCTTAAAACAGCAAGATTCACCCCTAGTAATCTTAGCCGTTCAAGGCACAGCTTTGGGAATGTTATCCGTCTGGAATGGGATCAGTCAAAAAGTCGGCAAAAAAGTCGTCTACTGTGTGGGAACTAGTTTCTGGACGATCGGACAGTTGGGTCTATTTTCGCTCCAGCCAGGGCAAACTACCCAAATGTATATATTTGCATTCCTCGCTGGTTTAGGCGTGTCTACAGCTTATTTAATCCCTTGGTCGATGTTACCCGATGTGATTGAGCTAGACGAACTCAGAACCGGACAACGGCGGGAAGGAATTTTCTATAGTTTTATGGTATTTTTACAAAAGATTTGCTTGGGCGTTGCTGTGGCAATAGTGCTGCAAAGCTTAGAATGGACGGGCTATCTACATCCGACAACGACGATACCAGTTCCGGATCAACCAGAAGCAGTAATTACGGCAATTAGACTATCGATCGGCCCGATCCCGACGATATCTTTAATCTGTGGCATAATTCTCGCCTACTTTTACCCAATCACCCGCGAGATGCACCAACAAATATTACTCCAACTTCAGGAGCGACGGGAACAGCAGGTGAGGGATAATTAGTTGAGAGCAAGCATTTTTCTAAGCCTGTGGCGGTGGTAATTTATAGCGAGGATCTCTCGTTGAACCCCTGAAGTATCAGCAAAAACAATGAAACTTAACGATAACTTCTTTGCCTCACCAAGTAATGTGATGACCGAGAAAATCCTCTCCTCTGCACAGGTAGACGCTTTGCGAACAGAGCGGCTCGCGCACGCCCTAGTTCGCCGACGGTGTAGTGAGACAAGAAAGGGTTGCCCGTAGCGGGGTGGGTAGATCTCGGCATCCACTCCACTAAACTCCTCCCGATGTACTTTCAGTCACGAGTTTTTGAGCTTGCGCCAATAACTCAATCTTCCATTGTGCTTTAGCTTCCAAATCTGCCATTTTCAGGTCGCTACCTTCGTATACCAAGCCTTTGAAGCGGGTGTAGTTGTAGGCTACGCCGTCGTCGAGGTCGAGGTGGATGCGTTGGTCGGCGGCTTTTTTGGCGGTGGTGGTGGTGGTGTTGTCGATTTGTTGTTGGGTTTGTTCGATTTCTTTGTCGAGTTTGAGTTGGAGTTCGAGGACGTAATCTGTCCGCAGTCGGGCGACGGTATCGGGGGTGTAGCGATGGAGGTAGATCAGGGCACTAAAGGCGCGTTTTTTACCGCTGGTGAAGAGCCAGTAGATGGGGCGTTTTTTGTAGGTTTTGATGTGGTC
>JBBRVB010000184.1:0-7895 GCA_038247275.1 Chroococcales cyanobacterium | reverse complement strand
CTCTCCCCCAACTGCGGAATACGCTGATTTTTGTGATGCTGGTGACTTCCATACTCTCATTTCGGCTATTCGATCAAGTCCAAATTATGACCCAAGGCGGCCCCAATGGGGCGACGACGACGGTAATGTATGAGGCAGTCAAGGCATCATTCGAGCAGCAAAAGATGGCTAAAGGTGCCGCAATGACAGTCATATTTTTTGAGATCGTGTTGGCAATTACCTCATTGCAAAGAGTTCTGATACCAGAAGAAAATGCGATCGATTAAATATATTTTTTCTTAATTTCCAAATTAGCTCCTAAGTCCAACAACTCAGCGAAAAAACGATGTAGGTATGAGTACTCCTTCTCGGATGTTCCAACAGGAAGATGAAGACTAGATATTGCTAGGATGAAGTTAAATACCCTGGAGATCGCATGATGCCTGACCGAACTCAACCAGAGCAATTTATGTCAAACCGCCAGGTAAGTCGATCGCGATCGAGTTTAATTAGCTATGCTTTACTGATATTGCTAGCTTTGCTATTTGTGGCACCGATCGCCTTTATGTTTGTGGCTAGTCTCAAGCCTGATGAGCTAGTCTTATCACAAGCTGGCACTCTGCAAGGGTTTATCCCCGTACCAGCTTCACTCCAAAACTATCAAGATGTATTTGAAAGAGTCAACTTTGGGCGGTTTTTTATAAATTCATTATTAATTAATAGCTCGATCGTCCTGGGGGGATTGGTAATTAATTCAATGGCGGGTTATGCTTTTGCGCGACTGCGGTGGCGGGGCAGGAATACGATCTTATTAGTAGTACTGGCTTTGATGATTATTCCATTTGAAGCGATCGCGGTGCCGTTATTTTTCCAGGTGACTCTATTGGGTTGGCGCAATACTTATGTGGCGCAAATTTTACCGTTTATCGCTAATGCTTTCTCAATTTATCTGTTTTACACTTTTTTTATCGGCTTACCTAAAGAACTCGAAGAAGCAGCGCGAATTGATGGAGCCAGCATCTTTCGTACCTTCTGGGAAATTATTGTACCAATTTCTAAACCTGTATTTGCGACGGTGACGATCTTGACTTTTTTGACTCAGTGGGGGTCTTTTCTGTGGCCGTTAATGGTGACGATTGACGAGCAGGTGCGACCTTTACCGGTGGCGATTGCTTCCTTTCAAACTTTACCGCCGATTCAGTGGGCGGATATTATGAGTTTTGGGGTGATGATGGTGGCACCGATTTTAATAGTATTTTTAGTCTTCCAGAAGTGGTTTGTTGAAGGGGTGGCTTCGACAGGGACTAAAGGGTAGGGAGATGGGAGATGGGAGATGAGAGATGGAAGTTTAGAGTAAGGAGGAGAGAAGATTGTGGCAAGTGTAAAATTCGATCGAGTGTTTAAGGTTTATGATAATGGTCAAACGGCAATCAAAGACTTGTCTTTGGAGATTGCTGATGGCGAATTTTTGGTGTTTGTGGGGCCTTCGGGTTGTGGCAAATCGACGGCATTGAGAATGTTGGCTGGATTGGAGGATATTTCGGCGGGTAAAATCCTGATTGGCGATCGAGTGGTCAACGACCAAACGCCCCAACAGCGCAATATTGCGATGGTGTTTCAGAATTACGCGCTATATCCACACATGAGTGTGCGTCAAAATTTGGAATTTCCACTACGGATGCTGAAGTTGTCTAAACAACAGATAAATGCACTAGTGGCGGAGGCGGCACAGAAGCTCGGCTTACTGGAACTAATGGAACGCAAGCCCAAACAGCTTTCTGGGGGGCAGCGACAGCGGGTAGCGATGGGACGGGCGATCGTTCGCGATCCGGCGGTATTTTTGATGGACGAACCGCTGTCTAATCTCGATGCCAAGATGCGATCGCAGATTCGGACGGAGATTACCAGTCTCCAACAGCGGATGAATACCACGATGGTGTATGTCACCCACGATCAAGTTGAGGCGATGACAATGGGCGATCGCGTGGCGGTGATGCGATCGGGTAAGCTGCAACAAATCAGCTCCCCACAAGATCTCTACGATCGCCCTACAAACATCTTTGTGGCGGGGTTTCTCGGTTCGCCAGCGATGAATATTTGGCGGAGCCAAATTAGGCAGGATGAGCTGGGCAATCTGACGCTCGATGTGGGCGGACAAGCTCTCAGGCTCGATGCAAAGCTACGCCAACGTTATCAACATTTAGATCGATATCTGGCGCAGGATCTCCTCGTGGGCTTGCGTCCAGAAGCTTTTACTGTTGCCCAAACAAATGCCAGCAACTCAATTTCGGTTGAGGTTAAAACGGTCGAAGTGCTGGGTCATGAAACGATCGTCTATGCTACGGCGGCGATCGACAAGATCGATCCAGATGAGTACACGAGCGGACAAGATCGCCACAGCCAGCCAATCGATCGTCAAGATAATTCTATGCTAATTGTGCGAGTCGCTTCATCGCACCCGATTCAAGTCGGTCATCCGCTAGCTTTAACTGTCGATCTCAGTAAGCTATATTTATTCTCGATCGATGGCGAACTGATTGAGTAGCTGTGGTCGTGAAGAATAGATCTAGCAGAAGTATTACTAGGCAAGGGTTCTTGTTTTAATTATTTTTTAGGCGAACGTACAAGCGCACCGCCCAGGAAATTAAGACAGTCGGGTTCGTGTCCTAATTTCCGATCGGCTAATCCCAACCAAGCTAGGAGCGGATGATTGGCGGTCTTTTAGGTATTCTTTATGAGTTCCTGCTGTTTTAAATTGGCTGCTTTGATTTTACGTTTGAAAGCTACAGCAGACCCAAAAGCTATCAACGAACCTAGCATAGTTATCGGTTCGGGAACAGCAGTAGGCGAAACAGTATTAAAGGCTAGATCGCCAATTAATCGATGTCCCTCCGTCGTCGGATGAATATCATCCCAGAATAGATTGGTATTCGGATCGGCACAAATGGATGTAGCCGTTAGACAGGCATTAGTAACATCATTAAATCCAAAACTGCCAGGATTAGCCGCAACTCGGTTAAATAAACCATTAACATCTAGTAAGTTCAATCTCACAGTAGGATTAGCTGCACTTAGAATCTTAATAGTATCCGCCAAGCCAGCATTATGCGCTGCGGTTAAACTATTCAGACCGATTGCAGTAGCACCAAGGTTGCGCGTACTGGGTAGCGCACCTAGATTTGGTAGATTTGGAATTAAAATATTAGTGGCTTTGCGTGAAATTAAAGTATTGATTTCACCAGTCAAATTCGCGATCGTTTGGGGGAGACTTACGGGATTGTCTGGAGTTGGAAACAAATAATCATTAGCTCCTCCCCAGATGATATAAAGTGCGCCAGTATCGATAACAGGATTATTAATTACTTGTGCCTGGATGCCAATAAAGCTAGGCGACAAAGGTTGCCCGATATTGACCGTACCAGTGCTAGCCCCACCGATCGCAAAATTAGTATTATGATCGATCGCAACGCCTGATTTAGCGGCTAGGTATTCAATCCAAATTGGCCCGTTAGAAAATCTGCCATTGCCATTTGGGTAAGGTGGAAACTTGGATGCGGCAGGAAGAGTGCTTGTCGCTGCTGCTGCTCGTCCGAGATCGGATAGACTATCTCCGTAGACAACTATTTGACTGAAAGTTGCAGCGATCGCTTGAATGGGGACTAGAGTAGAACTCAGAACTAAGCCACTAATGATTAAAAATCTTTTCATTGGGGTTGCTTGAGATGTATAGGTAGGTTACTACTGTGGCAGTCAGAGACAATACCAATCGTCAGAGTACTAGCTACAGGTGTTTGCGCCTGTGGATATCGATCCCGATCGATTCGATCGCCTTTGCCAAGTAGTTGTAGTCGTTGGTTCAGTAATTAGTATTATATACTGCCATTCATTATAGATTAATAGTACCCACTGATAGCTCGGATCTTACATTTGCCCAAACCACAGGGTCAGCGAAAATTAGGCTACTATTTCTTTCCCTGAGTCCTCCTCGTCCCCAACTTTGCACAAATCTCGCTGCATATTTGGCTCGATCGATTGCAATAGCTATCGCAAATACATCAAATCTAGAGCGCGATGGAACTATTAATCGATCGGCCGATCGATCCCAAAATTTTAGCTGATGAATTAACAGAGTGGCTAGGATTCTTACCTATCAAGAATGCTTAAACAAAAAAGAGCAAAAGATTAATTTCTTTTGCTCTTAAAACTAGCTAGAGTTTATTGTCTAAACTCTAATTATCACATCACCAATCTATGGTTTGTGAACGATAAAGCTCAATACTTGGCACTGCTTGATGTTGTCGAAACCAACAACCCGAACGAAGCAATGTCCGTATTCACTACGGCAAGCGCGCACTTCAGCTAAAATTTCGTTAGTAGTAGTTGCATTGAATAAAGGCAACTTCCAGAGTGTCCAGTAGTGCTGGGTAGGCTCGGATTCTTGGCTGAACTCAACACCAGGAATATATCCTTGATCGAGCATGTATTGAAGCTGCTTGGCAATTTGAGCATCGCTCAATGGTGGCAAGTAGGAAAAAGTCTCAAAGCGACGTGCGAAAGGTAAAGTTTGCATTTGTTGCTCTACAGCTAAATATAGTTGAGATAAGAGTGTGTCTTGATGACTGTTAATTATTCAGCCGATGGTTCTAGGCTACTTGGCTCGGCAATGGATAGCTGCGAAAGCTTCTCTAGTTGTTGCTTGCGATGCTGACTGTTTTTGTGCTTAATGTCATGAAACACCATCTCTGGTAAATCATCCATAATTTCTTCGACTAAATGCTCCCTTACCGTCATAATCCGAAAGGCTAACTCCTGGTGTTCAGCTAGGAGTGCGAGTAAATAGACTTCGCCATCTTGAACGATTTTTCGACCTGAGAAGCTGCGTAACCACAGTGCCAAAGGCGGATTTGTTTCAGTCAATTGAGCCAGAACAGTCTGCACTGCTTGATAAGTCAAGTAGCTAGAGATAACTTTGGTCGTAGCTTTGGCAACTTGTTTGCGATCCATTACCCAAATTAATGAAGTGTGAATAGGAATTTGTTATTAAGTATTTATACTATCCACTATTCACTATTCACTATCCACTAATTTTACAGAGTATCCATTGCTTCAAATTCAAACTTGATTTCTTTCCAAAGTTCGAGCGCAACGGCTAGTTCGGGAGACCATTTACCAGCTTCACGGAGGACATCGCCACCTTCACGCATCAGGTTACGACCTTCGTTCCGAGCTTGAATACAAGCTTCGAGTGCAACGCGGTTAGCTGTGGCACCAGGAGCGTTACCCCATGGGTGTCCGGCAGTACCACCACCAAATTGGAGGCAAGAGTCATCGCCGAAGATTTCGACTAGTGCGGGCATGTGCCAAACGTGGATACCACCAGAGGCAACTGGGAATACTCCAGGCATGGAAGCCCAACCTTGGGTAAAGAAAATACCGCGTGAGCGATCTTCTTCGATGTAGTTTTCGCGCATCAGGTCTACAAAACCCATGGTGATGCCTTTTTCGCCTTCGAGTTTACCAACAACTGTACCGGAGTGCAGGTGATCCCCACCAGACATCCGCAAGCATTTTGCCAGAACGCGGAAGTGAATACCGTGATTTTTTTGACGATCGATTACTGCGTGCATTGCGCGGTGAATGTGCAATAGTACGCCGTTAGCACGACACCATTTAGACAAGGAAGTGTTGGCTGTAAAACCACCAGTGAGGTAGTCGTGCATGATGATCGGAGTGCCGATTTCTTTGGCAAATTCAGCGCGTTCCATCATTTCTTCACAGGTAGGCGCAGTCACGTTGAGGTAGTGACCTTTGATTTCGCCAGTTTCTGCTTGGGCTTTTTCGATGGCTTCTTGAACGAACAAGAACCGATCTCTCCAGCGCATAAATGGCTGAGAGTTGATGTTCTCGTCATCTTTGGTGAGATCTAGACCACCACGAAGAACTTCATAAACTGCCCGACCATAGTTTTTAGCAGACAGACCGAGTTTGGGTTTGATCGTACAACCTAACAACGGACGACCATATTTATTTAATTTATCGCGCTCGACGGTAATCCCGTGAGGCGGACCTTGGAAGGTCTTGAGATAAGCAACTGGGATCCGTAAATCTTCTAAACGTAATGCCCGGATGGCTTTGAAACCAAATACGTTACCTACTAATGAGGTAAGCATGTTGGTGACGGAACCTTCTTCAAATAAATCTAAAGGATAGGCAATGAAACAAAAATATTGATTATCTTCACCTTGAACTGGTTCGATGTGGTAACAACGACCTTTGTACCGATCGAGATCGGTGAGCAAGTCAGTCCAGACAGTCGTCCAAGTACCAGTGGAGGACTCAGCAGCTACAGCAGCACCAGCTTCTTCTGCGGGTACTCCAGGTTGGGGAGTCATCCGAAAAGCTGCGAGTAAGTCTGTATCTTTGGGGGTATAGTCAGGAGTGTAATAAGTTAGACGATAGTCTTGTACACCAGCCTTGTACCCAGTCTTGGCCTGAGTTTGAGTTTGCGCGTAAGCCATAAATTTCCTAACCTTCAGGAACCAGTTGACGTTTCTTGTTAAAGACAACTATATCAGCAAGTGTATAAGTTTTGGTTCCGATCTTTTGACAATTGTCATAAGACTATTTTATATGAGTACCATTGAGGGAGATCTATACAACCACAACGGTTGTGACATCTGAAAAAGGCAGCTAGAGGTTGAGTCTAACTGCCTAAAATCAAAAATTGTAAAATATTATTTCTTGTTAACCTACCGCAATACTTTGAACGTAATTCAGCCGATCGATCTGCCCTCACCGAGGAGTCTCGATCTAGCCAGCTTTCTTGGGAGAGAGAATCATCATCATATTCCGACCCTCTTTTTTGGGAAATTGCTGAACTTCAGCAATTTCTTTGAGGTCGTCTGCCATGCGTTTGAGCACTTTTTCGGCGAGATCGCTATGTTGGATCTCCCGACCCCGAAAGGTAATAGTTGCTTTGACTTTATCGCCAGATTTGATAAATCGATCGGCTTGACTGACCCGGACTTGGTAGTCATGTTCCTCGATCGTGTAGCGCATTTTGACTTCTTTGAGTTCGGCAGTATGTTGCTTCTTCTTTGCTTCGCGAGCTTTCTTTTCTAGTTCAAACTTGTATTTCCCGTAGTCCATAATGCGACATACGGGTGGGTCGGCTTTGTCACTAACGAGGACTAGATCCAATCCGTTCTCATCGGCGATGCCTTGAGCTTCTTGAGGCGTGAGAATGCCTAGTTGTTCGCCGTCGGTACCGATGACGCGGATTTGGGGAAACCGAATCCGTTCGTTGATTTGAGGAAGATCGCGGGTGCGTCTTTTTTCGATGATGGGTGATTTAATAGCTATGGCAGTTTCTGGTGGGTAATGGGTAAGTGGTATGGTTATCCTCAATTACAGCTAACTGTAAAATCGGACTAGACTAGAATAACCAAGAAGTTATTTAGCTTTCGATATTACTATTTTACCCAAATTCTCTAAATTGGGACTAAAATTTAATATTTTTTAAGCTTAAGATGACCTTTTTAGGGTAATGGAGATCGATCGCTCAAATCGGAGTATTGTTGTGCAAACTTGGCATCAGAAGGTAGGAAATCAGCGTGACTGGGTGTGGCGAGGTTGGCAAACCCGCTATACTTATCAGCGGAGTCTGGACGATAATCTCGATCGTCAGCCACCAGTATTGTTGCTGCACGGCTTTGGAGCCTCGATCGGGCATTGGCAACACAATTTAGAATTTTTGGCAGCAGATCGGACTGTCTATGGAGTCGATCTGGTCGGTTGGGGTGGATCGCGCAAACCGAATATTAGTTATGATATCGATTTGTGGGTCGATCAAGTTTATGATTTTTGGCAAACTTTTGTTGGTCGCCCAATGGTGTTGGTCGGTAACTCGATCGGGT
>JBBRVB010000183.1:0-7920 GCA_038247275.1 Chroococcales cyanobacterium | reverse complement strand
TTGCGAAAATTGACCAATCGAATCGCTCTGAGCGTTCTTAACTGATGGGATACAGCCGATTCATTCATCTCCAAGAGTGCGGCTAAATCCCCGACGCACATTTCCTGTGTTGCCAGGATCGATAGAATTCGTAACCGATTGGGATCGGCTAAAAAGCCCAAAAACTCCGACAGCCGCTGTGCCTTTTCCACCGTAAGCATTTCGGTGGGAATGGAGTTTGCGTCGTCAGAGTGAATCGGATGGGGAGCCTCACAACAGAGATCTTCCCCATCATCAATACTAGTAGGCTGATTTGACATCTAAGCGTTGCAGCCACAGCCTGTATGTCCGCAACCTTGTCCGGCAGGATGACCATTAGCACAAGCGTCGCCGCAGTAGTGTTTGCCGTCTTTGAGGATCGCATCTGAGAGCGAAACTACGCACAGACAAGATTCACAAGCACATTTCATTTGGGTGACAGTAGACATGGTGGATCTCCTTTTAGTTATATGCATATCCTAACACATGAATGCATATTCAGGTATTAATGTAGGAATCTTTACAGTTTGTCGCTCGGTCGGCTTTATAATGGCGATAGCCAAACCAATTTTTAACTTTGCAGACGGGAAGTCCCCCGCTATAGGTGTATTAAGTACTTCGCTTGACGGTGGGTAGTTCACGATGAAATTATTTAACTTACTATGGCTGTCTGTTGCGGGAGTTGTGGGAGCTAGTTATCTCGCTCAAGCTGACTCGCCACAGCTAAAGCCCCAGCCAGAGGCACTCAAACCCTGGAAAATCCAACCAGTAGCGGTGCCCGTCATCGACACGAGATCGGCTCATCAAGCATTATTATCGAGACAGAAACAACTAGCTGACAAAGAATTTAGTTGTGATTGTAATGGCTGTAGAGTAGCAGCACGACAGGTAGGCGTGACACTGAATTAGATCGAAAGTTCGCCAGAGCGAACCAGTTTACGGATCGAAGTTACACAATTGGTACAACCACAGCCAAATTTAGAGAGAGCCGTTTGTTGTAATCGTCGTTCGTAGCTCAATGGTGAAACCAAATCTTCAGTTGATTGGGGAGTATTAACTCGATTCTCTGGCAACGATGCTCCATCAATAACCTGACGATTGCTGTCGCCGAAGCTTTTCAGGGGCATAGCATGGCTGGGATCTGCAAATAGCGTAGCAGCTAGGATCGAGCCAGAACAAGCGAGGATCGTTAACTTATTTTTATCCATGATTCGCCAACGAGATGAGTGGATAGATCTATTATCTGCGACCAAAACCTAGATGCTACTAACACAACGCACACTGTTTGATAACTTGGCGATAATGATTATCATTCCTGCTATTTGTGTTATGCTAATCCTGTTTCCATTCATCTTCGCAGTTCATGGATCGGCACCCCATCTATCTAGTAACAGGGCCATGTGGTTCTGGCAAAACTACCTGGATTCACCAACAACTCATTACCAGCACCGAGCCTAGTGCTTACATTTGCCTGGGTGCAGATGCTACCCCGATCGATCTCACCTACATTACAGCGACTTGTCACCACGTCAAACCGATCTCTGCTGGCGCATCCTGGACACAGCTAGCCGAGATCCAACCGCTATATGTAGAGATTGCGCCCCAATTAGATTTAGCCAAACTACAATTACCTGTAGATCTCGAAGCTTGTCAACGAATTGCGATCGTGCCCAAAGGTTTAATCGATAGTGAATATCACGATTGGGCAATTCAAACATTGATTAGTGAAGTTACTGAAAAAAACGCTACTTTAACTGCATCTCCACGTTGGGGATTGACAGGAGAAGTCTTAGATCCTGCTAGCCTAAATGTGTTTTGGGATGAATTAATTCAGGGAGCTTATGGAAGTGTCGCTCGTGCTAAAGGGATTTTTGAGATCGTTGATGGTCGATCGTTCTATTTTAGCTTTGGTGTCGGTTATCCCGATGTAACTTACTTTGAATTGCCATTATCACCAGTATTAAACGAGCGACCAACACGTTTTAGTGGGCTAGAAGTTGTGGGGGATAAGTTACAATCTCAAGTAATCATGGAAACCCTCCAAGACTGCGGATTAGATGATAACGCCCTAGCTTATTATCAAGAGCAAATTAGATCGCAATTATCAACTGAATTACCAGAGGAAGCATTAGTATGAAAATAGCAGTGATGTCTTGTATTCATGGCAACTATGAAGCCTTGAATGCGGTGTTGTCAGATATCGATCGTCAAAAAGCCGATAAAATCTTTTGTTTGGGCGATCTCGTCGGTTATGGCCCGCATCCAAATGCTGTAGTGGAGATGATTCGATCTCTAGATATCCCCACCGTCCAAGGTTGTTGGGATGAAGATATCGTCGAAGGTTTGAATGCTTGCGAGTGCAGCTATCCATCAATTTTGGCGGAGAAACGGGGAAAGGCAGCACATGAATGGACGAACGACCAAATCCATCCTGAAGTGCGAGAATACTTGGCTCAGTTGCCGTTAAGCTTGCGCGAGGAAAATCTTTGTTTCGTACATGGTAGTCCTCACAATCAACATGAGTATTTGATGCCAGAAGTTAATGCTTTCACCGCACTAGAACGGGTGATGGCGACGGGTGCAGATGTGCTATTTTGCGGACATACACATATTCCCTACGTGCGGACGCTGGATGCTGGGCAATTGGCAGTTAAGGTTCAACAGCCAGAGGGAACTAGTACCAAGCAATTTACTGCACCGCTGAAACAGATTATTAATGCGGGTTCGGTGGGTGAACCGCGTCATGGTCGTCCGAATGCGACTTATGTAATTTATGATACGGATGACAAGCTGACAACGTTGCGGGAGGTGGAGTATGATTACCAACTCACCTGTCAGGCGATTATCGACAAAGGGCTACCAGCTATTTTTGCATGGCGGCTAGCTCAGGGTTTGGAATATGCCGAACGTGCTGAAGATCCGACTCATGTGTGCGAACGTTAGAAGATATATTTTAAATTATGTGGGCGATCGCGAGTGGAATTGAAGGTAATTTGGCTGCATATGAAGCCGTGGTTGCAGATTTAAAAAAATCGCGCCAGGAGGTGGAGAATTTCTATTTAATAGGGGATATTATCGGCCCAACAGCCGAGAGTAATCGGCTAGTAAAGAGAATTCAGCAGCCGCGTAATGGGGAGCCAACACCACTAGTTTGTCAAGGGTGGTGGGAGGAACAAATATTGATTCTTCATGCCTTGGGGCGGACGGGAGAACCGACAGAATTAATCGATCGATATGGGATCGACATGACGAAAACGCTCTGGGATGCGATCGATTCAACTACTCTAGAATGGGTGCGATCTTTAGAGTTTGGATTTGCCGAATTGGACTGTTTTTTGATTCATGGTAGCTCGATCGATGTTGGTGATGAATTGACTCCAACGACCGATCCGATTCAGATGTTAGACAGATTATCGCGGATGGAAGCAAATCAACTATTTTGCGGTCGATCGGGCTTGGCATTTGAATATAAGATTGAATCTGGCAGTCTGACTAGTCAAGTTCAAACATTAGATAAATTAACCGATCCAACTCCAACAGTATTAAGCCCACGCCGAATTATCGGTGTAGGTTCGGTGGGACGAATTGCAGGAAAAGCTAGTTATACTCTCTATTATCCAGGGAGTAATAAGTTGGAGTTTAAAACGGTTCGCTATGGAACAAAAAAGGGATTTGGCTAAATTGAATTATCTCACATCTTGCACCAGTACTTATTAACTAACAAGTGGTACTTATTAAACGATCGATTGATGGTTGAAACTAACGGTTGGGGTGGGTAACTATCCACTATCCACTATCCACTATCCACTAAAAAACTAGTAACTTTGTTTTGATGCAAGATGTGAGTAAGGTTAAATTAATAAACTCTGCCCCGCCATTGTTTCGGCTGTTGGGAAGCCGATAGAAAGATCCTCAAAACTGCCAAGGGATCGGCAAATGGTGACAGCCAAAAGCCCAATGCTGCAAATGAAAACCCTTCGCGATAATAAGAAGGATAAATCGCCAGTAATAAAGCAAACCGAATTAATACCAAAAATAGATTCAGACCGATCGCTAGTTGTAAAGTTAGGAATGCCGAGTCCCATGCGCCTAAACTCCACCAGGCGATCGTCAACGGGATTGGTAGACCTTGCACCAAAAATAATAACGCCAAATCGCTCCATAATTGCGGCTTGGTTGTCGCATCCTTGAGATCTAAAGAGCGTCCCCATTCTCGCCAGGTTTCCGCCATCCCCGCATACATCCGCACCCGAATTACCTTCGCCCCATCCAGAAAGCCAACTTTAAATCCTTGTCGGGCGGCATTTCGCGCCAGAGTCACATCATCACAAAACGAACTCGCCGCACTAGTATAACCGCCCAACTGCGCCAACACTGCCCGCCGACACAAAAAACACTGCCCATTTGCCATCACGCGATCGGGTGATTGCGCCCTGACTCCAGACGAATCAAACCGATACAACAGCGTCATCAGTAGCGCAGGTTGCAGCCACCACTCCCCCGGATCGGAGAGGATAAACTGCGGTGACAATGATACCAAATCGTAGCCCTCCTCAACCGCCGCCGCCAGCAAACTATTTACCAATCCGGGCTGCGGTTGAGTATCGGCATCCACGCCCAAAATCCACTCACTCTCAGCCGAACTACCCAAAAATCCCGAATGTAATGCCCACGGACGACCTACCCACCCCGCAGGTAACGGATCGTCAGTCATCAAATTGAAGCGAGAGTCCGCGCTAGCTGCCTCTTTAACCAGCTCCCGCGTCCCATCTTGAGAATTACTATCGACGATGAGTATTTCTCGCACCTCATCGCCTTGCTGGCTCAACCCCAATAAACAAGGCGCAATTCGATCGACCTCATTGAGCGTCGGTACTACCACACTGACACGCCCAGATCGATTGGTAGTTGACGCTTTGGGTGCTAGCGGTGGACGACGTACCGCCCCTTTTACCAGTCGAGAGAGAAGAATTAGACTTGCCGCTCCTTGCAAGAGTAATAGTCCCAGTGCCACAGCACCCAATACTTCCTCACTTAATAAATCGCTCACCTAATCTACCTAAATAGTGCTTTTGCCGTTGAAGCTAAATGATACCAAATCTGTGAGCTAGCACTATGGGTTTAATTTAGCCAGTGACAAACCGCCTAAAAAGCGATCGATTCGATGGCTGTCACCAAAATCGACCGATGGTGAGACGATCGAGTCGATCGAGGGCTGAGATTGTCTTGCAGCCCTGAGTGCGTAGACAATGATTACAGAAATGGTACCAATCGATCGAAATAATGCTACTTTTGAAACTAAGTACGTTAATTTTTCAAGCATCATTTTAATCTAGCCAGATCGGTATAATTGACGATTTGCAAAATCTACACATGTTGATAGAGTATTTATTGGCTAAGAGCTAAATCTCAAGGCATAGCACGCTCAACTCACAACGTCTAAACCTATGACTCAAATCAAAACAACCAATTTAACGCCAGCTCCCCCAATGCCTACTAGCACTGTGGCGGCAACCGAGCTACGTCCGTGGGGTTCTTTTACGATTTTAGAAGAGGGCAGAGGGCACAAAATTAAGCGGATCGAAGTAAAACCAGGGCATCGGCTTAGTCTCCAGATGCACTACCACCGCAGCGAACACTGGATCGTAGTTTGTGGCACGGCGATGGTAACTTGTGGCGATGAACAGAAGATTTTTCACAGTAACGAATCCACTTATGTCCCTGCTTGCACCAAGCATCGACTAGAAAATCCTGGCGTGATTCCACTGGTAATTATCGAAGTCCAAAATGGCGAGTATTTGGGTGAAGATGATATCGTCCGGTTTGAAGACGACTATGCTAGAAATAATGGCTAAAAGTTTTTCAACGATCGTCGCTTTAGATTAATACTGCATCTGATGTGGGAGTATCAAAGGTTTTGAACAGATGAGAGCGAGTTACTGATGATTGAAATTAGCAAAGCGGCGATTGCAGAAATTAAGCGAATGCAGACAGTTCGGGATCGATCGAATAGTAGCTTTCGCATCGGCTTTACTACTGGTGGCTGCGAAAATTTTTACTACTCGATCGACCTCACAGACTCGACTGGTACTGGAGATCGAGTCGATCGGGTGGACGGTATTTCGGTCGCGATCGATCTTCAGCAGTTACCATATTTAGAACATCTAAAACTGGATTATTCCGAAGATCTCATGGGTGGGGGCTTTCGATTTGAAAATCCCCTCGCTACTAGTGTCTGTGGCTGTGGAAATTCATTCGCGATCGCCAATATCGAATCAGAACGCTGGCGATTGCCAACATAGAGAGTAGGGAGTAGAGAGTAGGGGGTAGTAAATTATCGAGAACGTCAGCATTCTACCCCCTCTAGCCTCTAGCCCCAAGCAACATAAGGCAATTTACTAGCAGTAACCTGTGTTTGAGCCAGATTAGCTACTAATTGCCCGCAAGCATCCCAGGTACCGTTGGTGAGTTGCTGGCGAGAGCCTTCACCGATCGAGACTAAGGTAGTAAACTTGCCACATCTGACTCGTAAGGCGTTGAGATCGATGGTAATTGGGGTTTGAGGACTGTCCTTTACTATCTCTTGCAATTCCACGATCGTCGCTGCATCAGCATTAAGACAGGGAATTCCCATCGCGACACAATTACCGAAGAAAATTTCAGAGAAACTTTCACCGATGACTACTTGAATGCCCCATTTAGCCAGGGCTTGAGGTGCGTGTTCGCGACTGGAACCGCAGCCGAAGTTACTATTGACAACCAGGACATTCGCACCTTGGAATTGGGGTAAATCGAATGGATGTTCGCCTTTGAGCTGGAGGCGATCGTCTTCAAATACGCTAGCACCTAAGCCGTCAAAGGTGACGCAGCGGAGAAATCTGGCGGGGATAATCCGATCGGTATCGATGTCGTTGCCTGTCAGGGGGATAGCGGTACCAGAGATGGTGGAGATTTGGCTATTCATTATAGAGGGTAGAGGGTAGAGAGTAGAGATGAAATCCCCTCCGAGGAGGGGTGCCCGTAAGGCGGGGTGGGTACATCTTCACAGCACATCAACTAAAGCAGCCATGCGAAACTCTAATTACTGCTGAGATCTTTACCCCACCCAACATCCCCTTATCAAGGGGAGGAGTAAGAGATTAGCGCGATCTGAAATTTATTGAACGATCGCTTCAGCCTCAATCTCAACTAGGATATCCGGGGAAATCAGGCGACTGACTTCTACCATTGCGGTGGTAGGGCGGATTTCGCTGAAGAATTCACCGTGGGCTTTGCCGATGAGTTCCCATTCCTCGATGTTGGTACAGTAGATGCGGGTGCGAACTACATCGTTGAGGCTGGCTCCGGCTTGTTGGAGGGCGGATTCGATATTGAGGATGATTTGTTTAGTTTGGGCATATACATCGCCGATACCGACTAGTTCGCCCTCAGCGTTTGAGGCGGTGGTACCGGACACATGGATGGTGTTACCGATTTTGACGGCGCGGGAATAACCGATAATTGGTTCCCATTTCGATCCGGTAGAGATATTTTGACGTTGTGACATAATTTCGTGTTATTTAGTTTAGTTATTATCCCTGAAATTGACTCATCAGCCATTGCCCTACTTGGGATTGGTCTTGTTCTTTGCTAAGGTTTAATGCTGTAGTTATGGTATCGATCGATAGCCCCTGCAATACCATTGATGTGTCGATGCGTTTGCTACCTCGATACTCCGAAGGAGAGGCTCCGCCAACGAATATTTCAAAAGCATATACTTGAGAATTTTGAACATCTACCACCCAATATTCAGAAATACCCATTTCTTCATACAACAAACGTTTCGCACCGAGATCGTCTTCAAGAGTAGTATTAGAAATCTCAATGACTAAATTTGGAATAGCTTGTTCGTCTAGATTGACA
>JBBRVB010000182.1:0-7929 GCA_038247275.1 Chroococcales cyanobacterium | reverse complement strand
GTGTAGTTCCATCGCTGTGGGTGCTGCGCTCGATATTATCGAAATCGATGCAGCTAGTAATACAGGTGTAGATAATATTCGCGAACTGATCGAACGCGCTCAATATGCCCCCGTTCAGTGTCGGTATAAGGTTTATATCATTGATGAGTGTCACATGCTGACTACGGCAGCATTCAACTCACTATTAAAGACTCTAGAGGAGCCACCAGATCGGGTAGTGTTTGTACTGGCAACGACCGATCCGCAACGTGTTCTACCAACGATTATTTCTCGCTGTCAGCGATTTGACTATCGGCGGATTCCCGTCGCGGCGATGGTAAAACATCTCACTTATATTGCGGGGAGCGAGCAGATCGAGATTGCGCCCGCCTCGGTGAATTTAATTGCTCAAATCGCCCAAGGCGGATTGCGTGATGCTGAGAGCTTGCTCGATCGGTTGAGTTTACTCGATGGCGAGATTACACCCGATCGAGTGTACGATGCGATCGGGTCGGTACCAGAACGCGACTTACTCGGTATTCTACAATCGATCGCCAAATCCGATCCAGAGAGTCTACTCGATCGCACCCGCACAATCCTCGAACGTGGCAAAGAACCCCTCACCGTCCTTCAAAACCTGGCAGGCTGCTATCGGGATCTGACGATCGCCAAAACCGCCCCCAAACGTCCCGATCTGGTGCCACTGACGGGGGAAACTTGGGCGGAACTATGTCAGATCGCTCAAACCTGGCAATTGAGCTGGATTCTCGCTGGACAAAAACATCTCAAAGATAGTGAAATTCAACTCAAACATACCACCCAGCCCCAACTGTGGTTGGAAATCGCCATCTTGGGATTACTGAATATCAGCACTCAGCCATCACCAGCCCTGACAACTACGACTACACCGCCAACGCCGCTACCGATTTCGCCGCCCCCGCCAATCGCCTCCACCATTCCGTCCAGTAGCACGACACCGCCTTCATTACCCCCACCAGCCGCCGTTACCGCAGCCAGCGATCATAACCTCGTTACGACTTGGGAACAGGTCTTACAGCAGCTTCTACCTGCTAGTAGGGACTTATTTAAACCATTTGGGAAATTGATTTCGATTTCTACCGAGCAAGCGATCGTCGCGATGAAATCTAGCACTATGCAAACGATCGCAGCGGGTAAAGTCCCCGAACTGGCTAAAGTAATTAGTAATATGTTCGGTCGATCGATCGCCGTGAAGCTAGAAGTCATGGGTAAAAGTCAGCCCCAACCCAGCCCGAGCGCACCTGCCAAATTACCCGAACCCCCACCCCCACCGCCGCCAGCACCGATCGAGGCAGCCATTCCGGTAGCTATTTCCACTCCAGTTGCACCGCCAGCCATGCCAGCAGCGGAAGAATGTCTCACCGAAGAAGAAGACATCGCAGATTTCAGCGAGGATCTGCCAGATTTATCACCGCTCCCGATCGCGCCTCCCACCTCGAATCTAACACCCCCACTGCCAGCACCGATCGCGCCGCCAGATCCGCTTGAAGATTTCGATTCAGCTACCGACTTTGCCGAACCTCCCGATTCACTAGATATCGATCGAGCGGCGAAGGCTTTATTTGATGAGCCAGAAGATCCCGAAATCGATCCGTCACTTCAAGTTGCGACGGATCGGATCGTCCAGCTATTTAATGGTGAAATTATCGATCGACATCATGAGCTATTCGACAAAATTATTGGTAGTCAAACAGCGCAACAGTGAATTCAAAGTCCCTAGTCCCGATCCCCCGACCTTCATAAATGATTTACGATTGCTATAGAAGCAATACCTTCAGCCTGCCATTAACACCTCCGCGATGAAGACTACCCCACCAGAGCAATCCCCGCCAAAACCGATCGCACCTCAACCCCTCCTGGTACGATGGTGGCAAAACTGGGGTGAAAATATTACAGTCTTGGTTTTGGCGGTAGGATTAGCTGTCTTCATTCGGACATTTGTCGCCGAGCCGCGCTTTATCCCATCAGAATCCATGCTACCCACCTTGATGGTCGGCGATCGCCTGATTATCGAGAAGCTCTCTTATTACAGCCATCCACCTCAACGTGGCGATATTGTCGTCTTTGCCCCACCGCCACAGTTGCGGGAGCAAGGCTACTTGGAGGAGCAAGCTTTTATCAAACGGGCGATCGGGTTACCTGGTGACACGATCGAAGTCAAAGATGGTCGCGTCTATGTCAATGACGAATTATCGATCGAACCCTACATCGCCGAAGCACCTAATTATGGCATGTCACCGATGGTCGTACCGCCCGATCGATTATTTGTGATGGGCGACAACCGCAACAATAGCAATGACTCCCACGTTTGGGGGTTCTTGCCTAGAGCGAATATTATCGGTCATGCTTGCTTCCGGTTTTGGCCATTCGATCGGTTGGGGGGCATGAATTGACTATCGATCGCGGCAAAATGAGACTCTACATCTTAAAGATAGATTATGGTTAAATGGGACTTTAGACTCTAGTTCAAGATCTTCGCTATTCTCCACTCTCTATCGCCTACCCCCTCATGTATTACTTTCCCCAAGATCCGCCATATTTCATTTTAATTGCTGGTTTATTTGCTGGTATCACTTGTGGTGCGGCTTTCGATGGCACCTTACGCCAAAATGTCAAAACTTGGTCGGCAGATCGCAACAACGTGATCCTTGCCAATAGTGATGGGATTAATTTACGACTGCCGTTTTTAGGCGTTTGTGTCGGAATTATTTTCTTTCTCTCGGCTGGATTAGAAATTTTTGGATTTCCCACTTGGCTGGCATATAGTATCGCTTTTCCCCTAACGCTACTGATTGCGATCTTGCTCTGGTTCCAACTGCGAGTAGTATTCCGCCAACTCGACAGAGGTGGTTCGCCCGCACTAGATCTAGACTCTTGGGAAGAATAAGCCCCTCTAATGGCTCTAGCTCCCTACACATCCGATCGACGCATAGTTAGATTGAGGATCGTGCGTTACCCCAAGGGCGATAAATTCAAAGTAGGGTGTGTTACTGCGGAGCATAACGCACCAATTTCTTGGAGAATCTTAAATCAAAAAGATCTCAAATGGGTTCTGTAAGTACAACTTGGGTTAAGTGCTAGTAACTAACCGCTCTAGTTGTTCTAAAGCTACTGGGAAGTCATCATTAACGATTTGATAGTCAAACTCATCTTGGGCGGCAATTTCTACTTTGGCTTGCTCCAGACGACGGAGAATCGCCTCGGGAGTATCCGTACCACGATCGCGAATCCGGGCTTCGAGCGTCTGAAGATCGGGTGGGAGGATAAAAATCCGCAAGGCGTTTGGAAATATTTTGGTGACTTGTCTGGCTCCAGCTAGTTCGATTTCGAGAATGAGCGATCGATCCAGATCGAGCTGCGATTGGACTGGATCGATCGGCGTACCATAATAATTACCCGCAAACTCTGCCCACTCTAATAGTGCTCCAGCAGCGATCGCCGCCTCAAATCGGTCGCGATCGTAAAAGTAGTAGTCAATGCCATTTACCTCACCTTCCCGGGGCGATCTGGTGGTAGCAGAGACAGATAAATACAGTTCGGGATGCCTCTCCAATAAAGCCTTGAGCAATGTCCCTTTGCCGACACCACTAGGCCCAGTTAAAACTATCAGTCTGCCCGTCATAGCTAGCTTGCGATCGAATTGGAACTCATTGGCATTGTACCCTCGATCGATAACCTAGCGATCGCGTGCGGATTAACTGGGAGTCACATAGCGATGGACGATCGATAAATCATAACTCGGCACAGTCGCAAGACAAGCCCGAACTGGATTGTCTTGCCCTTCAATGGCAACTCTACAGATATAGCAAACACCTCGCAAACAGCCAGTCGGAATCGCGATCCCCGCACGCTCGGCAACATTGAGCAATGGCTCTCCCGATTGGGCAGAAACGGTGACTTTATCTGGTAAAAATAGAACGGTTACAGACATGGGTTGTGGTGTTGCAGGGGGATGTGGGGAGAGGAAGGCTGGGAGTGTGCATACAGCAGGCTATGCCAACTGCTGTCGCTGAGTAATCGATTACAGAGAGTCGAGCATGTTGGGAGTTAACATGCCAACAGCCAGCTCAGATTGTTCGATCGATTCGATGTGAGCTGTGGCACCGACTAGAAACTCTAACGATGTCGGAGCTTCACTCCAATTACTGGCACAGGCTTTGAGCTTTTTGTCAGTCAACGCGGAAAACCAACCAGCCAGGAAACCTGCTTCGAGACTAAAGGAACGATAAGTGGCATCAGCTTCGATCTCGGCATCACCACCGATCCCCGAGTTGGCGATCGAGACGACCAATAAGCCTCGTTCTGCTAATCTAAAATCGATCGAGGGTCTACCCAAACCGTGGACAGCCCAAGCTTCGCGAACATTGACAAAAAACTCAGCAGCGATCGTGTCCAAGATCGGATGGCGATGGTACTTCACCATATCCTGCATCACTCGATCGCAAAAAGTTTTGCCCCAGTGATTGCCAAAGGTATAGAGGGCGAGGTAAGAAGCTTCGCCCGCCTCTGCCCGCAAGGTTTTGGGGATACTCCGCAGCAGTAATTCTGGTACGGCAATCAATCGATCTCCATACCGTGTAGACAGCAATCCCGAAGCTGGATGAGATTTGACGTAGCCTTTGGGGGTAAAGCAATTTGCCGGAATGGAAATGCTAGATTCGAGCGAAAGTGATGTAGCCATACAAAATAAATTTCCTAGTTGAGACAGGCAATACTATCGGTAATCAAAAGTTACCTTTTACCCAAGTAGCTAGACGTAGTTAAATATCAAATACTCTGTAGGTGTGACCCGACTAGGTTCTACGCACTTTCCATCTAATAAATCGCCCAGCTACTTAGTTGCTTTAATTCATCGATGAGATCGTATCTTGACCGAGTTTAAAGTAAGGCTGAAACAGGTTTGCCTGTGCTTGTGGCAGCTCTAGACAGATTGACTCTAATAAAAATCTAATCCCTTGATGATTTTGCAAACCCA
This sequence comes from Chroococcales cyanobacterium, assembly GCA_038247275.1. GTDB lineage: Bacteria > Cyanobacteriota > Cyanobacteriia > Cyanobacteriales > Chamaesiphonaceae > Chamaesiphon. The sequence continues at coordinate 2,936 of JBBRVB010000182.1, read as the reverse complement.
TTGCTTGAAGGATATTTTTTTGCCAATACAAAAATCGATCCTTTAACATTTCCTCATCTTGTAACAGCATCGCTAAGGCATAGGATCTCAGCGTCAAAGTCATATCGCGGCGACAGCGATCGACCATTGCCCGATCGCTGGGAGAATTTTCGTGAGGTTGGAGTAGGGTGATGGCTCGATCGATAATCAATTTTTCTTTGTCTTGTACTGCCAAATAAGCTTCTTTGCGTTCCGACCAAGAAAACATCGCATGTTCCAAATTGCGGAGATCTTGCTTACTAGCGTAGGCTCCATCTGCTCCGTCAACCAATGTTTCTAATAATGTAATCATTTTTTAACTCCAAATGAATAAAATCCAAATAGGAGAGATATTCGCTCAAAATATCTCTCTTGAAATTTAGCAGTTCGCTTTAATTTCTAGAAACGTCATGAGTTTGAACACTCGTACTCAGATCTAATTTTTCCGAGCCGATCAAGTCTGAAGGCATCTGCCATTTTATCTGTTCAAACAGCTCGCCCACCGTAATTAATCGCGCTCGTTCGCGGCGATCCAACTCGGCATTGTGTCGATCTAATTCTTCTGCTTGACGCAGCTCTAACTCAGCTTGATGCCGAGCTAACTCAGCCTGACGCAGATCGTTTTGTTCGTCCTGAAGAGATCGCCGATGTTGCTGTTTGGGTTTGAATAAAACCCTGAGTAGTCTAAATATGCCCCGCATAAAGCGGACTAATGGACTTCTTTTTGACCGATGATGTTTTCGACTGTTCATACTGTACCTGCGACGATCGATAGTTCGGGTTCGGGAGCTACTTCTCCGGCTTCAAAGCGTTCGGCTATTTCATTAGCCTTAGCTCCAGAAGCAATCCAAAATTCTGCGGCTTGGATGCGTTCTTCAGAACCGATCAAAAACCGACAAAAATCATTGCCCATCGCATAGCATTGGATCTCTGTACTGCAAAGATTTTGCTTGAATGCGACACTAAAGAAGCCAGCAAGGATACCTGAATACATATGACAAACGGGTTTGCCCATATATCCCAGGGTTTTGGCTACTGCCGAATCATACAAATCGACATAAAAAAAGCCACTGGCGCGATTATCTAAATTTGGCGACCAAGTACCCCAGCCCTGCACTGTATATGGCCACCACCATGTTTCCATCGCAAAGGCGAGATTCGATGTCTCTAAAGTCAGCTTGTAGAATTCTTTGAACCAAGATTGAAATAGTACGGCATCTTGCTTGCCCCATTCAAATCCGATCTGATAGCATAACCATCCCGCTGCTTCGCCAACTTCATGTTCTAGCCCCTTCAAGAGCGAGACGATGAAGTCTTCCCCAACTAGTAGATTGCGCTGGCGGTGATAGTCCTCAATCTTTCCCTGTTCCATATCAAAATGAAAGAATTGGGAACGACTATAATGAGCGACGCTCTTGGTAGAGATAATTGGATTAGGGGTATCCTGTCCGGTCGATCTGCGATCTTGAGATATCATAATGTAGCTCTATGTAACGATGATAGATTTCAATGGGGGTAGTGAGAATATAGAGAACGCCTGACTGAATAGATCTTATTAAACTTAATAATCCCAGTTCGACGATCGTTATTACTATAGTTTTATTTTTTTGATAACCGATCGGCAAATTTGCTACTAGCTTCTTTCATCCTCTCTAAGGCCGACCGTAATACCAATTTACCGGCTTCGACTAGTACTTCACCTGTCATCGGATGAATTAGGGTTTTGCTGGCTTTTTTACCGATCTTTTGCTCTAAATCTTGCTCTGATTCTACAAAAGTTCCGAGCGGTAGCTCAAGAACTATTCCCTCACCGAGCACACGAGTTTGACAAGCTAATCTCGCTCCGGGTCGATCGATTCTGGTGAACTGAAATGTCATCTGTTCCTGTTTCGTTTGTGCTGTTAGGGCCTCCGATCCATCCACTACGAAAAAATGGCAAGAAGCACACATGCCCTGACCACCACAGATCTGGTTAATCAAAATATCATGTTCTTTGAATACGGACAACAGGGTGGAGTTCTGCTCGGCTACCACTTGCTTGCCATCAATGCTAATCGTAATTGTTGCCATGAGCTAATTAGGTAGTGGGGATTAGGATATAGTTAAAAGATCTTTGGCTAAGGGCGAGAGATCGGCAGTATTTAAAATCGATCGATAGTCGATAATAATTCGTTCGCATTCTTCAATAAATAGCCGTACCCACAGGCGGAGACCTTGAAGATATTCAGGTGTTAATGCTTTGGCTAATGTACTTTCATGACAACTAAGTTTACTAAAATGGTCGGCAGACCAGTTCTCGATCGCGGGAAACTTATCAATGATATGTGCGTGAGCTTTCCGCCAGTAATTACCTTGTGCTAAAGGGCCAAAATAGTTGTTGCTAACTGCGACAAGCTCGTCCAGTACTGCAAGTATATTTTGCCCTGATATCGTCGGTTGTGCTGGCGTGTGGGTAGATGCTAACTGCCCTAGTGGTTCGGTAGTTAGGTGCTGACGATTAGGTTGATCTGTCGGCTTGCCGAGTCGCTGATTTACTAGCTGTTGTCGATAGGATCTAGTTACTGATTCCAAGAGGTGATTTAAACTATTAGCATCTCTAGTAATTACATCTGCCAAACCGCAAGTTTTCACTAATTGGCGAAAAGAATCGAGAATTAGACCCTGTGAAGAGAGCATCACAATCGCTAAATTTCGCCTAATTGCGTGACAATCCTGGGCGATTTCTGAATAACTAGTTTTATCAATCTTACCAAAGAGGACTAGCTGCGGTCTCGATCGAGTAATGCTTGCCAACAGTTCGCCATAATCTTTAGCGATTGTAATTCCAGCTTGAAATTCTCGATCGATATTCGCCACGATCCGATCGATCTCTACTGGATCTGACTCCACTAATAAAATTTGGATTGGGTGCAGATCGC
>JBBRVB010000181.1:0-7955 GCA_038247275.1 Chroococcales cyanobacterium | reverse complement strand
CAATTTAAAATATCTGGAGAAATCAATCGGATGGCGGAGTGGATTAATGGATTAATGAGCAGTTTGGGCTACTGGGGCATCGGGCTGTTGATGTTTTTGGAAAATCTTTTTCCACCAATTCCCTCAGAGTTGATTATGCCCTTAGCTGGATTTACTGTAGCTCAAGGTAAAATGAACTTTTGGATTGCGGTCTTCGCTGGCACTGTCGGCACGATGGCCGGAACTTATGCCTGGTACTATTTGGGACGATTGGCAAATTATCAACGGCTCCAAATATGGACGGAGCGTTATGGCAAATGGATTATGGTAACTGCTCACGATCTCGATCGAGTCAATAATTGGTTTAATCAGCATGGCTCGAAAGCAGTGTTTTTTGGGCGGATGGTGCCGGGAATTCGGACATTAATTTCTCTACCTGCGGGCATAAATAAGATGCCATTTGTGACCTTTACTATTTATTCCACCATCGGCACGCTGCTCTGGACTTTAGGTTTAACTACTGCTGGTTTATTGTTAGGTGATAACTATGCCTCGATCGAAGGATACATCGCACCTGTTTCCAAGGTAATACTATTTGGGCTAATCGGATTACTCGGCTACTGGGTATTCAAAAAAATGCGATCGACCTAAAGTAAAATAAGTCGCCAACTCATCATTCACTACCCTCTACCCTCTACCCTCTATCCTCTACCGCAGTCACAGACTAGACTAAACAATGACTCATCTCCAAATCGTACTGTGGCTAAAATAACTAAAAATTCCCTCAAAGTCGGCGCACTAGAGTGGTTCTACGGTGAACTCGCTCCTATCGGTGAGGAAAATCCACAAACGGTAATCTTATTACATGGATTACCATCACAAAGCTTGACGTGGACGGGATTGATGCCACCGCTGGCCGAAAATGGGATGAGAGCCATCGCACCGGATTGGATTGGGTTTGGGAATTCTAGCAAGCCAGAAAAACGGGATTTTGCCTATACTCCAGATGCCTTTATTAGTGCGTTTGCTCAGATGGTGGATAGTTTGAGTCTCGATCGAGTTTCGCTAGTCGTTCAGGGCTTTCTAGGTACCGTAGGCATCCAATATGCCATCCGTTATCCAGAGCGAGTTGAGAAGTTAGCGATCCTAAATGCGCCGTTGAGTGTGGGAGTCAAGTTACCTTGGCAATTCCAGCAATTAGGATTACCTGTAGCGGGGGAAATGCTCACACAAGATCCCCTCTCCGTCGAGCGACTCTTAGAAGCTGGATCTAAAGCGGTAATTGAAGATAATTATCTCGAAGTCTATCGCAAACCATACCTCAAAAGTTCGGCTCCCGGTCGCTCTTTACTAGCGACGATTCGGAATCTCAAGCTGAATACATCCCTAGCCGAAATTACCACGGAACTCCCAAAATTAGAGATCCCGATTCAAATATTATGGGGTACCAATGACCCCTGGCTCGATCTCGCACCAGCACAAGCCTGTGTCAAAACGCTCAAACGTGGGGAATTAGTCACTTTACCCACTGCTGCACATTATCCTCAAGAACACTGGTATGCTGAGATTAACCGATCGCTAATTCCGTTTTTGCGTCGTCAAGACTAGCAACTACGGGAAGTCGATTGCTGTCAAATCTTAACTTAAGTTCTAAATTGTCTCGGTCAGGAACTAAGTACTAACGGTACATGGTACTGTCAATGAGCATCGATAGTCTATCGCTACTAATCTTACCCGCTCACTGCTATGTCTGACCTGCCTTTCACCCTGGATCAGCTACGGATTCTCAAGGCAATTGCCGCAGAGGGGAGTTTCAAACGTGCTGCTGATAGCTTATATGTATCTCAACCTGCGGTCAGCTTACAGGTTCAGAATCTCGAACGTCAACTAGATGTACCGTTATTCGATCGCGGTGGGAGACGAGCGCAATTGACTGAAGCGGGACATCTACTGCTCAGTTATGGCGAAAAAATTATCACGCTCTGTCAGGAAACCTGTCGCGCCATTGAAGATCTCCAAAATCTCCAAGGTGGTACCCTAATTGTCGGGGCATCTCAGACTACAGGTACCTACTTACTCCCGCGCATGATTGGGGTATTTCGCCAAAAATATCCCGATGTATCTGTACAATTACATGTCCATTCTACCCGTCGGACGGCGTGGAGTGTTGCGAATGGACAGGTAGATTTGGCTATTATCGGTGGCGAAGTTCCGGCTGAGTTACAAGACTCGCTGGATATTTTACCCTATGCCGAAGATGAATTTGCACTGATTTTACCGACTAATCATAGTTTTGCCAGTATGAAGAGTATTCCCAAAGAGGATCTCTACAAACTCCAGTTTATTTCCTTAGACGCTCAATCGACCATTCGGAAGGTAATCGATCGAGTCTTAACTAGATGTAGCATCGATCCTAATCGGCTCAAAATCGAAATGGAACTCAATTCGATCGAAGCCATTAAAAATGCCGTCCAAGCGGGCTTAGGTGCCGCCTTTGTGTCTTCATCAGCGATCGAAAGAGAGGTCGAAAATGGTACTCTACATCGAGCACATATCGATGGTGTCACAATCGATCGCATCCTTTCGGTGATCGTCAATCCCAATCGTTATCGCTCCAAAGCCGCTGAGGCTTTCGCTCAAGAAATATTGCCTAATTTCACGACATATCCTTGGGATGCAAGTAAACTTTTTTCTAAGCGGGTTAAACCAGAAATTGATATTGAAGAAGACAGTTAACTTAATTAATAGTTAATAGTTAGTAATTGATATTTAAACTATATTTCTAAAGCCCAAAGCCAAAAACCTCACACCTAATTCCTAACTTTTCCCTAATGAGATCGACATCGAGCCAGTGACGACGAGAATTGCACCGAGTAGTCCGAGTGAGGTGATGTATTCGGGTGCGATCAAGCCAGGTGCTAGCCAAGTAACCAGGCTCATTGAGACAATTGTGAAGATCGGGGCTAATGCTAAGATTGCACTGACTCTAGAGGCTTCCAAATGTTGAAGAGATTCGGCGAAAGCTCCGTAGGCAATTACGGTATTCAAGCCACAAAAGATTAGCGCAACCCACTCGATCGAGTTAAGCTGAAGTAGGGTTTGTGGTTTGGCTACAGTCCCAAACAATAATCCACACGCACCATAGATAATCCACATGATATGTGTGGAGTCAAGTCTCGTTAATAATTGTTTTTGAATCAGTGCGTAAATCGCCCAAGTAATTCCGGCAATGATTAACATGATACTACCAGTAATATATCGGTCGCTATCTGCGGCGAATACTTTTAATTGCTCGTAAAAGAAACCGATAAATCCAGTCACCAGAATGCCTACTCCCATCCACTGATAGCGAGTATAGCGTTCTTTGAAAATAAATAATCCACCTAAGCTGAGAAATACACCTGCTAACTGAATCAAAACTTCAGCATGGGAAGGAGATGTAGCTTTTAAGCCCATGACAAAGAAAATATAATTACCTGCTAAACCGAGAATCGCCAGTGCAAATAAATAAATTGGTACCGTTTTTAGGTGAGAGAGCTTCGGTAAATTTCCTTGTCTTACCAAATAAAAACCTAGTAAAATAAAAGCAGTAACAAATCGAAACCAGTTAATTGTATAAGTATCTAATTTTTTCAAAACAACTGCTAATGCGATCGGGACTAATCCCCACAAAACAACAGTAATCAGTGATAAGCCCAATCCTAACCGCCAATTGCCTGTCGTTCGATGCAGTTCCATGAATTTAGATAATTGAGATTAATTTATTAGTAATTTTTAGAGTATGGATCGCAATTTAGAGTTAATTGAAGTCATTCGCGATCGCATTAATAGTTCTGTCCATCAGCGGATTACTTTTGCTGAGTATATGGATTTGGCATTATATCATCCGCAGTCTGGCTATTATGCCAGTAGTGCTGCGAGAATTAGTGAAAGTGGCGACTTTTTGACTTCGCCCCATTTGGCACCAGATTTTGGCGAAATGTTAACTCTTCAACTATATCAAATCTGGCAGATTTTGGGTGAGCCGCAACTATTTAATATTGTCGAAATGGGCGCGGGACAAGGATTATTGGCTGCTCAAATTTTAGAATATTCAAGTCGAGTGGATCTTAATTTTTGTCAGTCGATCGACTATATCATTATCGAAGCCGCCCCCGCGATGCTCGTCGCACAGCAGGTGAGATTAAAAGATTTACCAGTGCGCTGGTGCGAATGGACAGACATACCCGATCGATCGATTAGCGGTTGCTTTTTATCAAATGAACTAATCGACGCTTTACCAGTACATCAAGTCGTAGTTGTAGAGCAGCAATTGCAAGAAGTTTATGTAACTAATAGCGATGATGAGCTGGTATTCATAGAAACGATTGCCGAACTATCTACAGATAAATTAGCAGAGTATTGGCAACTAAATCAGATCGACTTACTGAGTGGTAAATACCCAGATCGATACCGCACCGAAGTAAATTTAGCAGCATTAGGATGGCTAGAACAGGTTTTTAAAAAATTGCAGCGAGGATATATTATCTCGATCGATTATGGATATACAGCCGATCGCTATTATAATCCCATGCGATCTCAAGGGACATTACAGTGTTACTACCAACATGCACATCACAACGATCCGTACATCAATATCGGCAATCAGGATCTCACCGCTCATGTAGACTTTACCGCACTCGATCTTCATGGCGAGTTATTAGGCTTACACACAGTTGGATTTATACAGCAAGGGCTGTTTTTGATGGCATTGGGTTTAGGATCGAGAATTGCCGCAATTTCCAATAGCAGTGGTGGCGATATTCAGTCGCTACTCCGTCGTCGTCAAAACTTACACCAATTAATCGATCCGATGGGATTGGGTAAATTTGGGGTATTAATTCAGAGTTATGGCTTGACACCTCAAGAGCAGAAGATTGGGTTAATCGGCTTATCTCCAGGCTAATTTCTGGAAACAGACTAAAAATCGATCTCTATTCACGATCCACTATTCACGATTCATTATTCATGAATAGCTATAATTTCACCCATTCAATCTACCAACGTCCATTTCGACAACCGCTGAAAACCAGTCATGGCGTGTGGGAAATTAGAGCAGGGATAATTATTACGCTTACCGATAATTTGGGAAGATCCCATCAAGGCGAGATCGCGCCGATACCGTGGTTTGGTTCAGAATCGATCGAACAGGCAATATCATGGTGTCAACAGATTGGCACTAATATTACCACCGATCGAATTTATCGAATCCCCGATCGTTTACCCGCCTGTCAATTTGGATTTGGGAGTGCCTTGAGCGCGTTTACTTCCACGCCATCCAATCGCTCATTCTCAAATCGCGATCTGAGTGCGCTCTTACCTTCAGGTACAGCGGCAATCGACCGCTTACAGGCTTTATCCACCCAAGGATACTCCACCTTCAAATGGAAGATCGGAGTACTGCCGATCGAGCAGGAGGTGGCAATCTGGACACAATTAATGACAGCTTTACCCATCGATGCCAAACTCCGACTCGATCCAAATGGTGGCTTGACTTATGCTCAAGCCGAGCAGTGGTTGGAACTTTGTCATCAGGAAGCGCAAATCGAGTTTATCGAGCAACCGCTACCACCAGCAGAGATCGCCCAGATCCAAGTACTGTCACAAAAATATCATACCCCGATCGCGTTAGATGAATCTGTCGCTACATTCGATCGGATCGAAGCTGCTTACATCGCTGGTTGGCGGGGTATCTATGTTATTAAACCTGGTATAGCTGGGTTTCCGTGGCGATTGGCTGACTTCATCACCCGCTATCAGCTCGATGTGGTGTTTTCATCAGTGATGGAGACTAGTGTCGGGAGAGCTGCGGCATTCCAACTTGCATCAAACTTGAACCTAAATCGCAGCATGGGTTTTGGAGTAGATGAGTGGTTTTGCGATCTTCATCAAGCTGACACTGGTATCGGATCGTGAGATCGAAAAATTTATTTATGAAGATCTTCAAAAGTATCCGGCTAAGAACTGGGAATACTTGAAGTAATGATACAGCCACTAGCTAGCGATCGCTACTACCACTTGTTTGTGCTTAAAGATATCGATCTTTGCGGAAAATACATAGAGGCATTGTAGCTTAATCAGAATGCTAGTAATGGTGAGTGTCGATTGGATAGCCTCTTCTAAATATGAATATATGTCTCAGTTTTTAATTACTACTGGAGTCATTGGCTGGAGTGCAATCGCTCTAGCTCTGAGCGGTTGCAGCTCTAATTCCAGTTCCGCCGCAACTACTCCAGCCGCTCACCCTAGCCAAAATACCGCTCCCGCCCCGATAGCTGTCGTCGCACAGACTGCACCCATCCTCGCATCCTCTGCTCCGCCAGGTAGCATTCCCGCTGCTACCAAAACCATCGTTACTAGCTTCCAAAACCCAGTACCAGTACCCTATGTAAATCCGCTGAATTCGATCGTACTTTTAGCCCAACAGCAAAATTCCGATCCTGCAAAGTTCACCCAAACAACTCAATTAAAACGATCTGCTAGTCCGAATTCTAATCCGCTAAACTCGATCGTAGAAAATCGCGATCGGCATCAATTAAAACAGCCAGACAATATTTCGGCTCGCCCACGATCCCCCAATCGGTATAAATCTACTTCCTCTATTTGTAAAGCATTTCCTTGTCTAGTTTTGAGTCAGGCTCCCAGCCATCCTCAAAATAGATTTAATAACCCCATTTATAAATTGACAGCTTATCGGGATAAGAAATCAAGTGCTTTCCAACTCGATGCTGTCACGGGTAGAGGATTTACACAAACGAGAAATCGTTATCAAAGCCAAACAGAAGCTCCATTACCAGATGGTTCTTATTCAATAGCATCAAGAGTAGTTATTGGCACTATTGCTGAAGTTGGCGGTACGATGGTACCGATTTTTCCCAAAGCTGGTTTCGATCGCAGAATGGGCAGAACTGCATTAGGTATTCACTGGGACCCGAGTTTTAATAAGGATAAAAAAGAAGACGGTACATCTGGCTGCATCGGACTCACAAGCAAGAAAAATTATCATCGAGTCAGAGATTTTGTTCTCAAATATCGCCCTCGATCGCTCGAAGTCCAAATCGAGTAATAATTAGCCCAAATTACACTCAACCACTTAATCTTTAAGCTTAAATATATGAAAATTATAGTTTTCACCACTACATTCTGCTGCTCTCTGCTAGCACTCATTATCCCTCACTCGGCTCCTGGATTTGCTCAAACTGGGCCAGGAAGTTATGGTGGTATTAAAACAGCCTATAGTTGTAGTCGCGATGAAGATGTTATCAATATCCGCGCTCGTGCAGGTCAACAATATCGAATCCTCAGAAGAGTTCCTTCTGGTAGAGCAATAGTTTTAGTTGGTAAGACCAGAGTTGTCGGCGAATTTACCTGGCAAAAAATAAATTATGCTGGGACGATTGGTTGGATAAGAGGTGATTTCTTATGTAATTAAGTTCGGCTATGGCGGTGCTAAATGAGAAACTAGTAACTCCTTTTCCTGGAGAGCATTCCACTTTTTGTGCGGAGTCTAACTACCCTCACCTTGTCTTGTGTTGCTGCACAAAGGCGTAGAGGAAACCTCGCCGATCGCGCATCGATCATAGATACTCGAATTATTGGAGAATTCGAATATCTATGTTGTGGTATAAGTTCTAAATTTAAGCTGTTGTTAGAGACGCGATTGGGTCGGGAATATGTACAGATGGAGCCGTAAATTCACCTGTAACTACAAACTCTAAGCGGAGTTTAAGCCACGTAATAAACTGCTTGTTAGTCGATACGATTCCTGTTGCTGGCTGGGGAATTTTTGCTTTGACACTAGCTAATTCTGGAGCATCCAAAAAAGCTGGTCGATCGATCGGCCAAAAGTCAATTTCTTTCCCTTGTTCTTGATAATTGCGAATCCGCTCTGAAAATACTTCATCGAGATCTTCTTCCTCCCGTAAAAATTTCTGACT
>JBBRVB010000180.1:0-7957 GCA_038247275.1 Chroococcales cyanobacterium | reverse complement strand
CAACATCAATCGGGGAAAATAATCTAGTGAAGCAGTTTCGCCAGTGGTTGATAACTCTTGAATAAACATCAAGATTGGTTGATAATTAATAAATCGCTCGATCGTTCATCGATCGCTTGTAAAGCTAGCATAATCTCTTCAGCATACTCCCATGCGGTATCTAGATCGCTCTGTGTAAGCTGGGGATGCATCTGAAACAAATCTCGATCGTCAGGTACTCAAGGCTTTCATCTTTTCGATCGACCCTGCCACATCGGGTAATGATTGCCCATACTTTTCGGCTGTTTTTAACCAGAGATCGGCAACAACTTTCAACTCGTTGAGAACTTCATCTAAGGTTTCTCCTTGAGCCAAGCAGCCTTTCAATGCTGGAATTTCGGCAACATAACCGCCTTCTTCGCAGGGGTAAATTACAATTGGATATTGCATTAGTCTTTTTCCTGGTCTAATTCTAGATCTGCTGATTCGATTAATTCCAAAACTTTGCGGACATAAATTGCTTTTACTCGATTATTGTGAACGGGAATTACAAAGGTTGTTTCCGCATATTTGAAAATATGGTGACTGCCTGTAACTCTATCGAGATAAAATCCTTCATATTCTAGTAAATTGCGGATGTCGGTAAAAGTGGCATTCTGAGGGCTAAGCTGTTTTACATCTAAATTTTTTGACTGAATCCCTTACAGCAAGGGTTCTAGAGGACAAAAAGAGTGTTTTAAATGTTTGACAGCTTATTTGTCAGCCGTTCGATTAGTTTTTCTCTTTTGCCCATATTCTACTAGAATGTGCTTTTAAAAACCAATGACTACTCATCGATCGCTTGTAAAGCCAGCATAATCTCCTCAGCATGAGTTTCTGCATACTCCCAGGCGGTATCTAGATCGCTCTGTATAAGCTGGGGGTGCATCAATAGCAAGTCTCGATCGCTACAGCCGAGATCTTGGGCGTTGACTAGCTCCCAGATGGCAATCTGGGTATTGGCGATGTAGACTTCACCACTGCTAATTTCTGACGGTTTGGCAATTTCTGGCTGGGTACTCGCCAAACTTTGAGTTAATAATTCGATCGCGCGCGATTTTTCGGCGGGTGTCAAGGCTAGCAATTGGGATTCTAAGTCTTTGAGCGTCATAATTTAAGATAAGCCTTAGATATCCAAACTAGAGGATTATAGATTCTATTATGCCCTACAGTCATCTCGATGAGAATAACGGTCACAAATCCTTTCAACTCCCTGGTTCGCGCCCTCATTATAATCCCGATCGACCCGGACAGGTCGAGCATATTGCACTAGATTTGACACTAGATATTCCCAACCAAAGTTTTACAGGTAGTTGTACGATCGATCTCAACCCTGTCAGAAGTGGGATTGAATCGCTGACGCTGGATGCGGTGAATTTGGATATTCAGGGGGTATCGATCGATGGTACCCCGCACGAGTTTAATTATGATGGGGAACTGATTCATATCCCGATAAAAATCGATGTGGTGGCGGGGAAGGTAGTAGAAGTACTGATTAATTATGGTGTGCATAAACCGCAGCGGGGATTATATTTCATTCAACCTGACGAGCATTATCCTGACAAACCGACTCAAGTGTGGACGCAGGGTGAAGATGAAGATTCGCGGTTTTGGTTTCCCTGTTTTGACTATCCAGGGCAACTTGCAACTTCATCGATTCGGGTGCAAGTACCGAAAGATTTTGTGGCGATTTCTAATGGTGAATTAGTCGAGCAGACAGCTTTTGGTGAAGACAAGGTTTATCAGTGGATGCAAAAGGAAATTCATCCCACATATTTGATGACATTGGCAGTGGGCAGATTTAGCGAAATTGCTGACAGTTGGAATGGCAAGCCCGTTACTTATTATGTCGAAAAAGGACTAGAAGAGTCGGCTAAATTGAGTATGGGGAAAACTCCTCAGATGATTGAGTTCTTTAGTAATAAATTTGGTTATCCTTATCCTTTTCCTAAATATGCTCAAGTTTGTGTCGCTGATTTCATCTTTGGTGGGATGGAAAATACTTCGACTACCTTATTAATGGATCGTTGTTTGCTTGACAAACGGGCATCTTTAGATAACTTTAATACTGAGAGTTTAGTCGCTCATGAATTGGCACACCAATGGTTCGGCGATCTGGTTGTAATCAAGCACTGGTCGCACGCTTGGATTAAAGAAGGGATGGCTTCATACTGTGAGGTATTATGGACAGAACATGAGTACGATAAAGATGAAGCTGCTTATTATTTACTTGGTGAAGCCCAAAGTTATTTGAGTGAGGATAGCGATCGCTATCGCCGTCCGATCGTCACGAATATCTATCGAGAAGCGATCGAGTTGTACGATCGACATCTATATGAAAAGGGTGCATGTGTCTATCACATGATTCGGGCAGAATTAGGTGATGAATTGTTCGATCGATTCATCCATACTTTCGTCAATGATAACGCTCACAAAACTGTCGAAACGATCGATGTCTTACGGGCGATCGATAAAGCGACCGGACGTAATTTAGCCTTCCTGTTCGATCAATATATCTATCGTGGCGGACATCCAGATTATAAGGTTGCTTATAGTTGGGATGGTGATAGTAAGTTAGCGAAACTGACAGTTACTCAAACTCAAGCCAAGGATGGAATCCATACGCTCGATAATGACTTGTTCGATCTAAAAATCCCGATCGGTTTCGGTTATGTCAAAGATGGTATTGCAGATATCAAAGTTACTAAAATTCGGATCTATGAAAAAGAACAAGTTCTCTATTTTCCGATGGAAACCAAACCCGATTTCATCAGCTTTGATGTCGGTAATAACTATTTAAAAACCGTCACCCTCGAATACCCCTTACCCGAACTCAAAGCACAACTCAAGTCAGATCCCGACCCGATTTCGCGGATCTATGCCACCGAAGCGATCGCCAAAAAAGGCAACCTCGAAGCCGTCGCCGCACTGACTGAATGCCTTGCTAATGAAGAATTCTGGGCGGTACGACTCGAAGCCGCGCAACAACTGGCAACAATTAAACTCGACATCGCCGTTACCAATTTAGTCGCTGAAATTGGTGATGAAGATGCTTTTGTGCGCCGTGCGATCGTCGATGAATTGGGTAACATTAAAACGCCCGCAACCTACGCCGCAATTAAGCAACTCGTCGAAACAGGCGACGAAAGCTACTACGTCGAAGCCGCCGCCTGTCGCGCTCTGGGTGGGATGACTACCGCCAGCCTCAAAGACAAGCAAGCAGAAGTCATTAACCTGCTCACAGATGTCCTCAATACCCGCGCCGGCTGGAATGAAATCGTCCGGGCTGGTGCGATCGGTGGTTTGAGCAAAATGACCGACTCCGAAACCGCCCTAAAAACCGTTCTAGAATACGTCAAACCGGGCGTACCTCAGCCGCTCCGCTTGACCTCGATTCGTGCCCTTGGAGCCATTTCTAACGGTCAATCTGACGCAAATCTCACGGTGATTGTCGAGAAATTAGCTGAACTCGCCCGCGAGTCATTCTTCCTGACACAAGTCTCTGTAGTCAACGCTCTGAGCCAGATGGCCACCGTCAAAGCGATCGGGGTACTCCAAAGTTTAGCCAATCAAAGTCCCGACGGCCGCGTCAAACGGATGGCTGATGAAGGGGTGCAAAAAGTTCAGAAGAAAATCGGTACCGATGGAGCAGTGAAGCAGTTGCGCGAGGAGCTAGAAGAAGTCAAGAAAACCAATCAAGACTTGAAAGGTCGCTTGGAAAATCTGGAGGCAAAAAGCAAACAAGTAACAACATAGTCCTTTCAATCGTCTAACTTTCGATCGTTAATTTCTCAACTTAAATTGATGATAATGCCACGTAATGTCACGATCGTTACGTGGTTCGATCTCCTGAAAATAGGTACAGCATTTCTATGAAAGGCTATTATTAGGACTTTTTACTACCAACGAATCTGGCTCGGAACTTCTAAATTGTTGGTGTAGCCTCTCCTTGAGAGAATCGGCGAGCCGCTTAATAAACCCCGCAGTCGGCACAGCTAAAAGTAGTCCGAGCAGTCCCCCTACTTGAGATCCCGTCAGCACAGAAATGAAGACAACGGCAGGATTGAGTCCAGTCATGCCGCTCATCAGCCGAGGAGCGATCGCATTTTCAATAATCTGACCGACGGTAATTGCCACCGCCAAAACTTTGAGTCCCAACCAAATGTCTTGGAGAGCCAGCAGGGAACTAATGACAATAATGGTGAGGGTGCCACCAAAGGGAATCAAACTGGCAAATCCAATCGTCAATCCAAATAGCAACCCAAACGGAATTTGCAGCAATAAAAACACAGTCATTAGTGAAACGCCTTGAATTGTCGAGACGATCGCTTGACCTGCAAAATAACTCTGAAAACTTTGTCTGAGCGAGTCTTGAAGGCGATCGTTCCAGGGTGCTGGCAGCCAACTCCATAATCCGCGCCACAACGATTCGCCACTAAACACTAATAAGATCGTGAGCACCAGAATTAAGAGCAAATTTAAGGCACTGTTAATCGTATCCAACGCCAGGAAGATCGCTTTACGTGAGGCTAGTTGGATGGTTTGAGTGACTCGATCGCTCAAACCTGCTGTTAAATTAGTCAACTCGATCGGAATATTTTGAAAGATGGGGAGCGTACTGAGGTTGGTAACTTGTTGCTGTGCGGCGGCTAGCCAAGCTGGTAGACGGTTGACAAACTCCTCCAACTGTCGAAACACGATCGGCAATAGCCCGAAACTAACTGCACCCACTAATGCAACTGCAATAACCAGAACTAAGCCAATTGCCAGAGCGCGTGGTAGTCCGCGACGTTCTAAAAAGGCGATCGGATAGTCTAGTAAAAACGTCATTAAACAAGCGGTAACGACGATACTAGAAATCGGTTGTAAGAAATGATAGAGTAGCCCCAATAGCCACCCATTTAGAAAAATCAACGGAAACGCTAAACTAACTTTGACCCATTGAGGTAGTTTTTGGTATGAGAGCATTCGATCCTCAGCGGTTGCTAATTCAAAAGGTCTAGGCTTGCTTTTATTAGCATAACTTGAATACTATGTTGGATGCGGGGGATAACGTTGAGTGCAATGTTAGCTAGTAACGGACTCACCACGCCACCTTGCGGATTGACTGGAGATGACAGTGACAATCGGGCTTTTCTAGCACAGATGCAATCAAAGCATTCGCCGCCACTGCTGCGAGGAGTCCACCACCGATCGAGCCTTGAATAGTAATATAGGGTACGCCAGCAGCCATCAGTCGCCGTTTAGCAGCCGGAGCGTGACTAAATCCGATCGGCATTCCAATTACCAGCGCAGGTTGAATTTGTCCCCGTGAGATCGCGTTACATACTGCGATCAGCACAGAGGGTGCATAACCGATAACCAAGATCGAACGCGCTGGAAGGCGATCGAGGCGATTTCGCCACCCTTTATCTTGCCAAAATGCCTGCTCTGCTGCTGCTACATCGGTGATGTGAGGATCGTCGATCAGAGTTTCAATCTGACAGTCTAGATGAGCTAATCGAGTCCGATCGAGTGTCGCAGTCACAGCGGCTAGATCGCCGACAATCTGACAGCCATTTTTAAGAGCCTCCCGTGCTGAGGCGATCGCATCTCCACTCAGGCGGACAAAATTAACTAAGCTCACATCACCACAAGCTAGTACCAGTTGAGAGAGCAAGTCTACCTCAATCTCGGATCGCCCCGAAAGATCTGGCAACAGGTGTTGTAGGGACTCCTGAAAGGCTTCAGGGTGAGAATGGACTGCGCCATCTAGATGATGCCAAAGTCCTTCGATTTCTCCCAATCGCGCTTGACTTTCTACTTCTAGGAGTTTCAACTGCGCGATCGCTTCAGCTTGGACGATCTGACAATCTCCATCTCGCCCTAATATCCCCTCTAGTGCCGATGCTGTATGCCTGAGCCGTGCTAATTGTTGAATTACCGACTGGTATTGCTGTTGCAACTGAGCCATCAGAGTGGGATTGACATCTTTGCCCGCATCACTTTCGAGTAGCTGTTGGATATGGGACAACTGAAAACCTTGCTGTTTGAGGGCGACAATCCGCTGTAGCTGTTGAATATTTTGGGGGGTATAGAGTCGGTAGTTGCCGATCGATCGCTGGGCTGGCGGCAATAAACCGAGGGTGTGATAGTGCCGTACCATGCGCGGTGTAATATCTCCGCCCACTGCTTCGGTGAGTTCTTTGATTGTCAAATATTCAGCTTGCATATTTTCTGAATCTCCATTGCCACCTTGACATTAACATTAATGTCAAGGTGTAGGGTATGAAGGCAATCTATTTTTGTTGTCATGTCTGCTCCTGTTCTGCCTAGATTCCGTTGGCAATTATTGAAAGCACACCCCGAGGCGATCGCGGCGGGAGTTTGTGCTGTGCTGGTGTTATGCGGTTGGTTCACGCTCGATCGCGGGTGGTTGGGCGTTAGCCTGCTAATTCTAGCCACTGCGTATGTCATTGGAGGGTATCAAAACACTCTCGCAGGGCTGACTACCTTATGGCAGGAACAGGAGCTGGATGTAGATTTACTGATGATTGTGGCAGCGTTGGGAGCCGCCATTTTGGGACTGTGGCGACAGGAATATTACTTCATTGTCGATGGTGGGATGTTGATTCTGATTTTTGCGATCAGCGGAGTGCTGGAAGGCTATGCCATGAGCCGGACTGAGCGGAGTATTCAGGGGCTGATGAGTCTGACTTCCGATACCGCCCGCAAGCTCATTGATGGGCAGGAGCAAATGGTGTCGGTGGCTCAATTACAGATTGGCGATCGCGTCTTGGTAAAGCCTGGGGAATTGGTACCGACGGATGGGATTGTCACGGAGGGATTTAGCGAACTCGATCGATCTCCGATTACAGGCGAATCGATACCTGTTGAGACAACTGTCGGCGATGAGGTATTTGCCGGAACGATTAATGGTAATGGTGCGCTCAAAATTGAGATCGATCGATCGCCAGAGAGTAGCCTGATTGGGCGGGTAATTCGGTTAGTAGAACAGGCGCAGACTGAAACAACTCCTTCTCAACAGTTCATCGAACGGTTCGAGCGCGGCTATGCCAAGGCGATCGTCTTACTGGGTATTTTGCTAGGTACTTTACCACCATTTCTACTCGGTTGGACTTGGGAAGATACCGTTTATCGCGCCCTGATTTTTTTGGTAGTAGCTTCGCCCTGTGCATTAATGGCAGCAACGATGCCAGCCCTGTTGTCGGGGATTGCAAATGGGGCACGACATGGGATTTTGTTCAAGAATGGGGCGCAGTTAGAAGCGATCGGGCAAGTTAAAGCGATCGCCTTTGATAAGACTGGAACTCTGACAATGGGCAAGCCCCAAGTCGTCCAAGTTATGGCGGTTGACAATACAGCTAAATTACTCCCAGTGGCTGCGGCTCTAGAAAGTATGTCCGAGCATCCGATTGGCTCGGCGATCGTTCGGGCTGCTCAAAAACAGGATGGGAAATGGATTGAAGCTGTTAATATTTTGGCTCAACCTGGGCGGGGCATTAGTGGCGAAGTTGATGGCAAAATCGCGGTAGTCGGTAAAGCCACCTTTGTGCAAACACAAGCGGATCGTTGCCCCGAATCGTTGGCGGAGCCTCTCCCCTGGAGCATCGTCCAGCAGAGCCAACAGTGGGAACAGGAGGGGAAAACCGTTGTCTGGGTTGCTCATGACAATCGCATTCTGGGGATTATCGCTGTTGCCGATACCGTCAGATCTACAGCCGCTCGATCGATCCTCCAATTGAAACATTTAGGGATCGATCGCCTTGTGATGTTGACAGGCGATAACCAGCGCACCGCCGATCGGATCGCTCAGGAAACTGGAATCGATGGCGTATACGCCGAACTCTTACCTGAAGCTAAACTTGAAGTAATTCGCCAACTCCAGCAACAATATCAGTCCGTGGCAATGGTTGGCGATGGGATTAATGATGCACCT
>JBBRVB010000179.1:0-7989 GCA_038247275.1 Chroococcales cyanobacterium | reverse complement strand
TTGAGTCGCGAGAGTGCAGTTGCCGACGGCAATCCGTTCGCGTCTTGTTCGGGTAAACTGGCTGTAGTCTTGAGATTGACTGGAGAAACCATAATCTCATTTTTCCTGTGAAACATCAAAAATAGGTCGATCTTACCTACCGAATATTTTGATGGACTACTGTTTGAGTTAGTGTATGAATTGATTGATTATGAGATGAATTGTCATCAAAAAGCGTCATGTTCGAGTTGTAGATCGGATAGACCTTGTTTGCTGGGTGGTTGAATGGTGTTAATTCGATCGATCGTCTAAAGGTTCTAATGTATCCGCTCCCAGAATTTGGCACGGGATGCGGACTCTACTTAGCGTTTATTTTCTAACCTATTCCCGCAGGTCGGGTATCCCCGATCCAAATATTTAGGGATCTGGGTAGGCTCGAAGTTGATGTTGTGGATAATGCTTACCCTAAGGAAATTACTCCTCACTAATTGGGCATACTAATTTTAGGTGAATTGTCGATCCTGTAGTCATCCGTTCCGGAGTGTTAGATCTAGGTTATGAGCGATCGGTTAGTCATATCACTCAGTCCAGAGATGGAGGAGTTACAGCGAAAAGCAGCGGAATTATCAGCATTGGAGGCGGATTTAGTCCAAGGGGAGCTAACTCTGGCGACTATTCATGGGGAGTTGCAAAACTTTGAGCGGGAATATCAGCAGATTATTGGTACTCGATATACAGAGTTAGAACGAATCGAAATCCAGATTGCCGAGTATATGGCTTATCTAGAGTCGAATCGCGATTTTAAACCTTCGGAGGATATCAAACAGATCTATCGACAGGTGGCGAAACTGATCCATCCTGATTTAACTACAGATCCGCAGCAGAAGATCGATCGACAGAAATTGATGGCGGAAGCGAATCAAGCCTATGAAGATGGAAATATCGATCGACTCAGAGAAATCCTGCGTTCTTGGGAAAGTAGACCTGAAGCGGTTGAAGGTGAAGGGATTGGGGCAGAGTTGATTCGGATGATTCGGAAGATTGCCCAATGTCAGGAACGTCTGCGCGGAATTCGCCAAGAAATTGCGGAGATCGAACAGACGGAACTCTATCAACTGCAAGTTGAAGTGAGTAGCGCAAGGAAAAAGGGTAAGGATCTATTGGTGGAGATGGCGCGAGATCTAGATGAGCAAATCGGCAAAGCACAGGAAGAGTTAACCAAAATCAAGGAAGAATTAGGAGCGAGATAATGGCGGATAATCAAATCGATGTTTCTTCAGTTGGCGATAGTAGAATTACTAAATATTCTTCAGTAAATATAAATAAAAGTTTGGGCTTGGCTAGAAAAATATCTAATTCAACAGCAAAGGAAGGTATTGAAACTCTTGATGATTCGTTAAGAAAACTCAGAGGTGAGGATTTTGATCCTAACGAATCTGCTATGCTAACTGAAAGAATTATAGGAGGAAGATTTGATTTCAATGACTTCATGAAACAAATAGAGTTACTTAATGAATCAGGATCTTTGGCTAACCTTCTAAGGATGATTCCAGGAATAGGTAAACTATCAGATAGTCAGCTAATATTGGGTGAAGATCAGCTCCGAAAAGCTGAGATCATAATTTCTTTGATGACGAAAGACGAAAGAACTTATCCTTATATGCTTGCTCAATCTATCAGTCGGCGACAAAGAATTGCAGAAAATTCTGGCTATAGTGAAAGTGATATCCAAAATTTTATTGCTGAGTTCAAGAGAATGCGAAGCACAATGCAGCAAATGAGTATGGGTAATTTCCCTGTTGCAGATGATAAGACAAATATAGATTTAGAGAAAGATGCTGAATATTATTGTGACTTAGGTATCGAAAAATATGAATTAGAAGACTATCGAAGTGCAATTGATAACTTTACACAAAGTATCAGACTAGATCCTAATTATGCAGAAGCTTACTGGCGGCGTGCTGGGGCAAAATATTATTCAGGAAATTATCAAGCCGCAATAGATGATTATACCCAAAGTATTAAACTCAATCCTGATTGTGTAGATTCTTATAACTTGCGTGCTGTGACTAAATATGAATTAGAAGATTATCAGGGTGCAATAGATGACATAACCCAAAGCATTAAACTCGATCCTGAAAATGATTATTCAGCTTACTCTTTTCGAGCTAATACCAAAGAAAAGTTGGGCGATTATCAAGCTGCAATAGATGATTATGATTTAGCTATCTATAAATGTAAAGACAAAGGTAAATCTTTTCAACCACTGTTGCATTCGCGCGATCAACTTATTAATAAGCTTTGATTATGCTCTTGAATAAATTTTTTCTACACTGATTTGAGCTAAAGAAACAAATAGATTAATTAGCCCAGTAGGGTGGGCACTACCCACCAACACATATTCGCTTTGATTCGATCAATGTTAAATGTATTCGATCACTCGTTTGCAATTTATTATTTATATTGAAAATGTTTATTAAAAGTGAGATTTATCTCGATCGATTGGTGAAGAGATTGTTCGATCGATTACCATAATCGTTGCACGGGATAAGGCTCAAATGCTCCATCAACACTAACTAGGATTAAATCACGATCGATTGCTTGAGCAATAAGTATTCGATCAAATGGATCTCGATGATGTACCGGCAACATTAAATATCTTTCGAGATCCGCTCGATCGATTAGCAGAATTTCAATTTTGAGTTGAGATAAAAGGTTGTAAATATCTTCGATTGAATACTCAATTTTTAACTTCACAATATTCAGCTTAATCGTGATTTCCCAAATACTTACCACACTAAAATTAAGATGACTATCTTCATCAGCTATGATGGCTCTTATTCGTTGGCGAAGCCTCCGCTATGCGGAATTGCTCAACTGTGGATCGCCTTGAATCAGCCACAGAAACACATGAGTATCTAACAAAAACCGCTCCATTACATATATTCCTGTAAATCATCCAAAGGCGCATTAAAATCATCAGCCATCCACACCTGCCCCTTCCAGATGCCAAAAGCATTCTTACGGCTAATTTCCGCTGGTTTCTGCTCCGACTGAGTATGCTTCGCAACCAAGCCCTCAATATAGTGCAAAGCTTCCTGCTGCAACGACTCCGGCAATCGCTGAATTTGTTCGACGAGTGCTTGCTCCATAGGATTTCTCGACTAGAACGATATCATCCTATTTTAGCTCAAATCTACAGACCGATCTCGTTTGGATCGATTCGCCAAGGCGACGCTGCACGAACGAATGTTTGTGAATATCGAACGACTTGTAGCCCTTGCAAGCTTCGATGTTTGGGTTGGAATGCTTGATGGGTTTTCTGATGTAGTTGGATCGATCGTATTACTCGATCGATCCAACAGCTATTGAATCGATTGCATTGCCAACGCTACCTCTACGAGCGGTAAGTTATAATCGACATATCAGATTCGGAACTCACGATATGACCAGTAGCGAAATCAGCTATACCGAAGCGCGAAGTAACTTAGGCGTTCTGCTCGATCGCGTAGCAGATAACAAAGATATTATCATTGTCAAACGAGACGGTACAGACAAAAACGTCGCCCTCATTGCCGAAACAGACCTCAGCAGCCTCCTCGAAACCGTTTACCTACTCCGATCTCCAGCTAATGCAGCTAGATTGCATAACGCAATCGATCGAGCCAAACAACGAGATCTCCAAGGCTACTCCAATTCCGAGCCAGAGAATCCAGCCCAATCGATATCTGCATTATGTGAGGAGTTGGGCATTGTCCGCTAAAAAGAAAGATAAAAAGCCATCAGATGATTCTAAGCCAGAAATAGTTATCATCCAGAGACGGATTATCTTTGATGAAGCATTCAGAGAAGATTTGCAATGGTGGTATAGACAAGATATTCAAAAAGCCAATAAAATCCTCGATTTAGTAGAATCTGTGTGTATAGATCCATTTGCTGGCATTGGCAAACCAGAACCACTAAAATTCATGGAAGCAAATACATGGTCGCGGCGAATAGATTTAGAGCATCGACTAATTTATCGAGTTCAAAATGAATCTATTCAATTTTTACAAGCTCGATATCACTATGAGAGTTAAGCCTTACTGAGCCAAATCGTTCGCGCAGCGTCGCCCCTGGCGAATCGATGTTTGGGTTAGAATGCTCGAACGACTCGTCCCCCTTGCAAGCTTCGGTTGAGAGATCTATTTCGATGTTGTTCGATCGATCGACTGTAATTTATAGGCACGATCTCAATCCGGTAATTTCATCGATCGGTAAGTAGAAATGGCAGAGGCTACAATGAGCACGATCGCCATCAGTACACCC
The DNA here is from genome assembly GCA_038247275.1 of Chroococcales cyanobacterium. Taxonomy (GTDB): domain Bacteria; phylum Cyanobacteriota; class Cyanobacteriia; order Cyanobacteriales; family Chamaesiphonaceae; genus Chamaesiphon. Next base: position 3,702 of record JBBRVB010000179.1, on the reverse strand, counting down.
GTTACGACGATCGGTAGTGTATCGATCTGCCGCATGACAATCGCAATTAATGCCCAAATAACGACCAGAGCGAAGGTAATGTCCTGATGTTGGCGGATGACAAGCATCGCGATCGCCGTGCTGACGATTATCATCAAAACAGTCCAAACAGTCGGCGCGATTCCCCAACCGTCCCAGTTGAGACTGTAGAGCGAGAGCGAGACATTCACCACCATTGCCACTGTAATCCAGCCCAGATAAAGACCGATCGGGATTTGAATGAACCATCGTTCTGCCAGTGATACAGGCTGTTGACCGATGCTAAGATGTCTGTACACGCCAATGAGCGGTAGCAAGATGCCCAGCATCGCAATCGTGGATAACGGAAACAGGCGCGCAAGAAATAAATAGATCCAGCCGCATTGCGCCAACGAAGCAATGACGAGGAGGTAGCCACTGCGCTGTAAGCCAGAATTTTGGCGTTGTGTGGGTTGGATCTGATAAATAGCCAAAGCGATGAGACCGAGGTAAATTAGGCCCCAAATGGCAAAGGCATAATCAGCGGGGATAATTTGGACATCTACAAAGAGGATGTTGGAAACTTCGCCCATCGGTACCCCGTTAAGCGGGAAAATATTGTTGAAGATCGTATTAAATGCGATGCCACCAAAGATCGCGGCAAATGTCAGTATTTGCCGCAGTCGATCTGGGTCAAACGATTGTTGGGTAGATAGTTTCATAGGATTTTGAGTAGCTAATCAAAATTGATTGGGATCTAAATTTCGAGCCGACAGGACAGTGTAGCGATCGTTGTTTTATTGTTTTCTAAACAATAAAACCGACCATTGAGGCAGATTGATGTACAGCTTGCCATCGGGTTGGACGCTAGGACGATCGCCAAAATTTCCCGAATCATTCCAGCCGTCATATTGCGGTGCTTGAGAATTAAAAATCTCTTCCCACTGTCCCGTTTCTCCGCCCATGTGCAGCCCATAATCGCGATTTTGCCATTGGCGATCGCTCAAATTCACGATCGCCACAATAATATTGCCGCCTTCATGCCATCGCTTGAAGGCTAAAACGCCATTCGATCGATCTTCGTGAATGAATTGCAGTGTGTGACTGCGGAGGGCGGGATTTGTCGATCGTACCCAGTTCGCATCTTTGACTAAATTTCGCATCGGCATTCCAATTTCATCGCCAGCAATCGACCAATCGAAGCGATGTTCTGATGTAATTGCATTGCGATCGGGATTGGGCCACCAATAGCCCCAGTGATGACACTCCGTGCCCATAAATAGCATCGGGGTGCCAGGAATTGCCACATTTAATGCCCAGCCAAGTCGTGCTTTTGCTCGTGCATACCAGTTATTTCGCCCACCAGATAGTTCGACAAAATAGCGATACTCGTGCCGATTTCCGTTGTCAGGATCGGCGATTTGGTCGTGAGAACCGAGTAAATAGCGGACGAAATTCCAGGGTGCATCGAAGCTCCACCAGCCGATAAACGACTTGAGTTCGTCGATTGAATTTTGTCCATTCGCGGCGCGACGATAAGCAAAGGGATCGGGAATACCCCAAATCGCATCGAAGCCCAATTCACGAATTACCTTGCACCAGCGATCTTGCTGCTCGGCTGTCCATTCGGCAATTAGATATTTAGCTTGCCAGTCAGGATTCGATCGCAATCTGGCAATAATGAACCGAGCGCAATCCCACGTCATCCCATGCGCCATATCAAACCGTAGCCCGTCGCCTCTGTATTCATTTAGCAACATTCGTGCATTATCTAACAAGAAGTTCTGCACTTCTCGCTTCCAGTGAGCAAACGATCGACCGTCTTCATCGCGCAATGGCTCAAACCGAAACGGATCTTCAAAATATATCCCCCCATCATCGATCGTGTTGCCGTCGTATTCCCAATAGTGATTTTGCGTAGTCGAGGCGTGATGATAAACCACGTCAAACAATACCGCTAACCCCTGACGATGTGCTGCATCTACAAGTCGGCGTAAATCGGCTGGAGTGCCATAACCATTGTGAGGAGCAAACAAATTGGTCGCGCCATAGCCTTCATTATCGATACCATCAACTTGAGCGATCGGTAGCAGTTGCAGCGCATTAAAACCTAACTCTCGAATATATTCGAGCTTAGTCTCAAAGTCCACAAACGTCGCATAAGTTGGAATATTCAGATGGTCGTTTAATCCAGCAAACGATCCGACGTGTGCTTGATAAATAATCAGATCGTCAAACTTAGGCGGCTTAAATTCAGACCATTCGTATTGCCAGTCAACAACGATGCCTTTGGCATGATCTCCAGCATGTTCGACTTGACGGGCATAAGCATCAACACGAGTAAATGTCCCGCCTGGATTGTGGATATCGCCACCTTTATTTTCGATCGCAAATTGATAATGTTGACCTGCTTTCACCCCGCGAACATCCACCGACCAATAATGTCGATCGCTCGGTTCTGGATAGAGTGAAATCCGCGTCAGGGCTGCTTCCTGCCAGAGTTCGACTGATACGGCGTTGGCATAGCCTACCGGAGGTAATCGCATTTGGTGCCCACACCCGAAACGAGCAGTTATCGCCAAATAGATTTGCTCCCATTCCAGTAAGATTGCTGGCTCGACCTGACGATTGTACATCGGTAACATTGATGTTATCGATCGAATTGTTTGACTCATTTACACTCGCGATCGTCATTTAAAATACCCCGCATGGCTTTGAATTTTAGTTGTTATCCAAGATAATTAGCAAATAAGATTGAAAGTGCAAAACTGCCAATAAATGTCAAAGTAGACCAGTTGGTATCCTGAGTTTGATGTGCTTCAGGAATAATTTCTTCAACGAGTGCAGTGAGCAAAGTACCTGTGGTAAATGCCAACACAACTAGTTTGGGCAGCGCGGATTGTCCGCGCAATCCCCAATAGCCCAGGGCTGCCCCCAGCCAAACTGGGATAATAAAAGCAGCGAGTAACATAAATCGCTGGCTGCTGGGCATCGCTTGACTTTTAAACTCAGCATTAGTCACAAATCCTTCGGGAATGTGGGCGACGACTCTCGCCGATGCGATCGTTACTGCTAGATGTGGGGAGATCGTCAGGCTCGTACCAATCATCAAGCCATCACCAAATAAATCGATCGCAATACTCAAAAAGATCGCCTCAGCAACAGTATTACCATCGATTCCCCGCAGGCGATTTTTGCTCAACTTGAGCAGTTGATTTATCCATACATAAAAAGCTCCACCGAAAAACATTGAGATAACAGTCGCCCAAATTGGTTTGGCTGAGACAACTTGGGGCAGTAATTCGGTAGATGCGATCGCAAGTAATACACCACTAGCAGCGTGCAGTGCCAGTCCTAATGTTTGTTTCGATAACGGTAATGCTTCGGCAAGCATCGCGCCGATAAAGTTACTAATAACTGGTAATGCGGAAAGGATTAACGCAAAAATAAATCCGTGCATGATTTATTTGTCCTGTTGACGAAGACAATAATTACCGCTCGATTTGAATATCCTCTTTACCCACTTAATTGGTTCAACTTGGAGCGAGCATCGTCAGCACGGAGGCGTTGTGCATCTGACTCCTCAAAATCCCACTTCATCGTGAGTTGGTTATCCACCTCAGCTACCCCTGGTGCAGCCCAGGCGACGCGTTCGGCTTCCTCTCGTTCGGTAAAGTTCTTCACGTTGCCACGGAGTTTTACCTG
>JBBRVB010000178.1:0-8002 GCA_038247275.1 Chroococcales cyanobacterium | reverse complement strand
CTGCTCTGAGAGTAAACTCATCTCTGAAGCATATTTTACGCGATCGGCTAGCCATTGCAGCGTGACTGAGCCAATATACGCCTCACTTCCGCCCATATTAGTACGTTGGACGAGGATTTCGTTGGGCTGGATACTGGGAATCTTGCTGGCTGGCATTGTCAATGGCTGAGTGAGGTTACCGCAACTAGACTAGCAGCTTTCTTCTCATATCTTCCAGAGGTTTTTAAAAACTTAACAGATGACATATTGATGCTGGTTGCTATTCTTATTCATCCCACTCTTAATGCTATAGCAATTAAGATTAATTGCTATAGCATTGTAGACGCAATTTCATAACATGCTTCTTAAAATTATGGCATCCTTGCTAGATTACGTTTTTCAACTCCTTTAATAAACAAGTAGAAAATTCAGATTATCTGTAATCCGAAAGTATGACATAGACTTTCTTGAAGATGTTCGATCGAGACTGAACCGATCGTGCGAGAAATAGCAGACGATAAAACAGTTGCCAGATTGTCAGTCATAATTACGGAGTCTGATATCAACCCTGACTGTTTACCTTCAGGTGTGCTTAGTAGGATAGTTAAACGGCTCGGATGTTGGCTCCGAGACATCTGGCTTGTCACCATTGCGACAATAATCTGGTTTAAACCTGTCTGTAAGTTATCGGATTGAACTACCACCGCTGGTCTAGTTTTGGCAGTAATCAAATCGGAGTTTGGGAACAGTACTAAAATGACATCTCCTTGCCTATAATTTAGATTTTGTGGCATCGTAGTCATCATAAATACTCATTTCTGGACTATTCCAATCATCAGCAAACGTTGCTAAGTTATTGCGTAGAATTTTTGCTTGCGATCGATCGATTCCATGTGCGGTAAGATCGACATCAGCATCTATGAAAGTTACAATTACCTTAACTTCCTCAGCAACATTAGTAGGCAAGCTCTTTAGCTCAATCCGCCCATCTCGATAAACGCCTTCTATGGTAGTTAACATTTTTTACCTCTACACTCAAAGTTACTAGGATGTTGCCTAAACCATGACAGATAGCCTCGATCGTGTCAGCGTTGTGATGACAAATCAGATCGTACAACCATCTCTGAATCCAATTTTACTCGATCGGCCAGCCATTGCAGCGTGACTGAGCCAATATACGCCTCACTTCCACCCATATTAGTCCGTTGGTTGGACGAGGCTTTCGTTGGGCTGGATGCTGGGGATCTTGCTGGCTGGCATTGATAGCTAAGTGAGATTACCGCAACTAGACTAACAGCCTTTTAATTTCGACACACGTATGTGGAGATAAGTTCGCTTCAGCCCATTTATATTTACAAAGATATTTTCACAAGTTAGGATATACATAGGATAAACTAAATTACCAGATATGACTGCGATCGTCAATAAGTGGGGTAATAGCTTGGGGGTGAGAATTCCGCAGCCTGTTGCCAATGAGGTAGGGTTTACGGTTGGCACAGAAGTAAATGTTGAAGTCGTCAACAATACGATTGTGATCTCGCCAGTCAAGCGCAAGTATCAACTTGAGGATCTACTAGTAGGTGTAACACCCGAACTAATCGGTGGGGAATACGATTGGGGGGAGCCTGTTGGTAAGGAAATATGGTAGGTAAATATATCCCCGCCAAGGGTGATATCGTCAAACTTAATTTCAACCCGACACTAGGCAGAGAACAAGCTGGCTTTCGTCCCGCTCTAATCGTGACACCGAAGGAGTTCAACCAATCTACTCAACTAGCATTAGTTTGTCCGATTACCAGCAAAGTCAAGGGCTTGCCGCTGGAGGTGATTTTACCTGAAGGGCTGATGACTAGCGGGGTAGTTTTGATATTTCAAGTTAAAACTATTGACTGGTTGGAGCGTCAGGCAAAATACGTCGAATCTCTACCAGCAGAGATATTAGAGGAAGCGATCGCTAAATTACACGCCATGATAGGTTAGCTTTCTTAATGGTGTCAGCACTGTTAACACCATTGAGAAATAGATGAAATGCAGTCGCAGTCGGAGCTGTAGGGCTAGAGTTTGGACGATAAGCAGATAGCTACAAACTCTAGACTCTGAAAATACCAATAATCTGCGTATTATTACCGATCTGAACTGGGAAACTAATAATTTAAGCTTAAATTTGATAAATCAGTCCAAAAATGGACTGATTTATCTTGACGATCGCTATTCTCGTGAGATATCGTTGTGATTACAAGCAATCCACAAAGCACTAATCACTATGGACACTAAATCTCCCAGTACTAATGTAATCTTTCTAGACACGGAAAGAGATGCACTCGATCAGGCTACTCGAAGTGCAGCAACTTCTGGAGCGCGACTGTTCATCTGTCATGTTTACGAGCAAGGCAATCGAACTCACTTAGCATTTTCGCTGTCATTAAAACTACTTCTCGAAATCGCAAAGTTAAATAGTGCGGATGGCAAGAGGAATAAGTCAAACGCAGAGGAGATGATGAACCGTCCCCTCATGCAGCCTCATGTTAAAGAAATTGCTAAGTATCTAGTCAATACAGAGGCTTATATTCTCCCACCATTTATTTTTAATTCAGATACCCCAATCAAGGTATTTGCATTTGGTAGTGGATCTGTTAAATTTGGATATGCTGTGATCTCTAGTGATATATCTTTGTATGTTACTGATGGACAACATCGACTCAAGGCAATTGAAAAAGCAGTAATAGAAAGACCAGAGTTGTATAATGATAGTGTAACAGTATTGGTCGTTCAAGAAGAAGATCTAGAACAAATTCATCAAGACTTTGCGGACTGCTCTAAAAATAAGCCAATTCCACCAGCATTAAGAGCGTCATTTGATGTTAGTGATTTTCTATCTAAAATTACTCGCGATCTTACTAAGCAACTAGATATCTTTAGTGGCAGAATTGATAAAATATCAAGTACTGTGGGCAAAGATGCAAATTATATTTTCACGATGAATCAACTACGAATAGGCGTGTCTGAATTTTTATTTGGAACTAGTAATAAAAGTTTAGACTCATTTACCGTAGAAAATAAGGAGGAGTATCAAGCCCTTCTCGATCGAGCAAAATCGTTCTATCTTGAATTTGCACGTAGTAATAATACATGGAATCTTCTATTTCAGCCCCGTTCTCAAGCAAATAATCTCTTGAATTTCTATAATTTACGTCAAGAAAGAATTGATTTTAATTCTGTAGGGTTCATAGTAATCAGTAGAATTGGACATTTGATCCTCTTTGAAAATAACTTTGCTGAGGAACAAAATTTACTACTAATAAAAGCATTGGCTAATCTCGACTATCGACGCAGTTGTAGCTTGTGGGAAAATAGTGTGGTGATTGATGATGGGAAAGGAGAGAAAAAAATAATTGCTCAAAGAGCCGCAATTAATAAAGCCATCAAGATCGCGATCTCTGAAATTGAACAGCAAACAGGAATCAGCCTAAATTAGTAACGTACCTAATTATTGATATACTGTTATTGGTGAGTTGTTTACAACTCACCTATTTACATTAGTGCAAAATTGTATACTCAGAGATTATCTTAAATGACAGAAGCTACCACACTACCACTCGAACAGCGCAGTGTCGCGGATTTCATAGAAGATGTTAATAAGTTGACTGTTGAAATCCAAGAACTTTATTGCAGTGACAGTATACCGTGGATTCTAGGCGTGTCTTGGGGAAAAGATTCCAGTACTATTTTACAGCTTGTTTGGAATGCGATCGCTACATTAGTACCTGAAAAGCGAAAAAAAAAGGTTTATGTAATAACTACAGATACCCAAGTAGAAAATCCGGTCGTTTCTCATTGGGTTCGGCGTTGCATCGAGCAGATAAAATCGCAGGCAGAATTATTACAATTGCCGATCGAGGCACATTTACTAAAACCCGTAGTAAAAGACACATTTTGGAGTAATTTAATTGGTAAGGGTTATCCTGCACCTAGAAATGGATTTAGATGGTGTACAGATCGATTAAAAATTAATCCCGCCAATCGATTTATTCGTGAAGTAGTACAGTCAAATGGTGAAACTATCTTAGTTTTAGGTACTCGCAAAGCAGAAAGCAATAAACGTGCGATGACGATGCTGAAGTACGAGAAAAATCGGGTTAGAGATTATCTTAGCCCTAATGCCCGTCTACCTAATTCGCTAATTTACAGCCCGATCGAGGATTGGCGGACTGATGAGGTATGGATGTATCTGATGCAATTCCCCAATCCTTGGGGTGGAAATAATCAAGATTTATTTACTCTCTATCGCGGGGCGACTGCTGATAATGAATGTCCCTTAGTTGTCGATACATCTACTCCTAGTTGTGGTGATTCTCGCTTTGGTTGTTGGGTGTGTACATTAGTGAGCAAAGATCGATCGATGGAGGCAATGATTCAAAATGATGAAGACAAAGAATGGTTGCAACCATTGTTAGATATTCGCAACGAATTGGATATTCATGACGATCGCGATAAGCGAGATTTTAGACGAATCTATGGTAGAGTTGAGCTGTTTGAACGCAAGGCTACTGATGGTACTGAAGTAGTCCCAATTCCTGGTCCTTATACTAAGTTTTGGCGCGAACATTGGTTGCGGCGAGTATTGGAAGCTCAGGTACAAATTCGGAATACGGCACCAATAGATATGCAGGATATTACCCTGATTACTGAGGAAGAGTTAGGCGAGATTAGACGAATTTGGCTAGAAGAAAAGCACGAATTTGATGATAGTTTACCTCGGATCTATGAGGAAGTAATGGGCAAACCGTTTAAAGATAATCGGATTCAAGAAAAGAAATTACTAGGTGGCGATGAATGGTCAATTTTGGAGGAGATCTGTAGTGACGATGCGATGCACCTCGAATTGATGGCGAAGCTACTCGATACCGAACGCCAACACTCTACCAAATCGCGGCGGGGAGTTTTTGAAAACCTCGAAAAGTGCTTTGATAGTAGTTCGCGCTCGAAGGAGGAAGCAATCGCACACGCGCATGAAAAACGGGATCTCAAAGAGGCTGCGAGTCAGGGTGATGTGGGGAAGGTGAAGCAGTTAACCTGGGCGCAGATGAAGTTTAAGACTGATGAGGAAACTGATGTGAGTGATGGGTAACAGTTGACAGTTGACAGTTGACAGCGAAGTTTTTAGGCTGGGGATTTAAGCCCCAGCCTAAAAACAATCCACCTAAAGGCGGGGGCTTCAAACCCCTGCACTTCGGTAAAGTTGGATTATTGCCGTTAAATATAGCTGGTGGGCACTGCCCACCCTACAATTAAGATACTTGGGTAAACCCCAAGTGAAGCACCTTTTCGCTGTCAACTGTCAACTGTCAACTGTCAACTGTTAACAAGATTTTCATCCCTTCTCGTGCGACGATCGATCCAGCAAAAACCTGTTGAGATTGTAACTCGATCGCATCCATAAATCGATCGTCATGACTAGGATCGTGGTGAAAAATTACTAGCTTTTTAACTTGTGCGGCTGTGGCTATTTTTACCCCCTCTTGCCAGGTAGAATGTCCCCAGCCGACCTTACTAGTTTGGGGATGATAATACTCTTCATCTGTATAAGTAGAATCATAAATCAAGACATCAGCGCGATCGACTAATGTTAGGATATTTCGATCGAGTTCACCTGGGAAATGCTCGGTGTCGGTAATATAAGCGACGCTATAATCTTGCCAACTGACTCGGTAGCCCATTGCCCCGCCGGGATGATTTAGTGCGCCAGTAGTAATCGTCACATCGCCTAATTTCACCTCATCGCCATAATCGAGATTGTGAAACCGCAGATTTGCGCCCATCACCTGTAATGGTACTGGAAAATTGGGCTGAGTCATCTGATCGTGGAGCCGATGTTCGATCGTCACGCCATGCGGAATCACCCCCCCATAGATATCAAATTCATTCCCCTCCATAAATGCGGGAGAAAAGAACGGAAAGCCCTGGATATGATCCCAATGGGAATGTGAGAAAAATAAATGTCCACTGACAGGAAGATGACTGAGTAATGATTGTCCTAAGACGTGAATCCCAGTTCCCGCATCAAAAATCAGCCGATAACCGCCCACTAGCATTTCCACGCAGGGCGTATTCCCACCATACTTGACGGTAGCAGCTCCTGGGCAGGCAATACTACCGCGCACGCCCCAGAAATGAATGATAAATTGGTCTTCCGGTATGGACATGAATTCAGTTGACAGTTGACAGTTGACAGTTACAATCTGCTGAGGAGGTCTTCCACTCTCCGATTCCGAGCACTACGGACACTCAGCTCGGTCGCTACATCAAGATTTCTTTGAACTGTTGGTGTGGAATTTGCTGGCGATAACTTCAGTTATTATGCCCAAAAAAACCAAAATGGAGACAGGTGAGGGCGATGCCGCACCATAACATCCTAAATTATCGGGCTGGAGATCGCGTCAGCATCATCGTATGGATCTGATTCTCTACAGTCTAAATTTGGCTCACAGTGTATATGTAAAATCCTCGACTAATAATCCGGGTACCCAGCTCCCACCGAGCTGACGACTGCGATAGGTATCGACATCGGGAATAAATTCCACAGTATTTGTCAATGCCACGAGATTATCGCCCCAACAACGGTAGAGACTCTCATCAAAGCGCAAATTGGCGATCGGTGCAACGATCTCACCCCGTTCGATCCAAAAACAGGCGTAGCGAGTCATCCCCGTCACCCGCCCCGTCGGTCGATCGCTCCAATTGAGATAATGGAGATTGGATAAGTACAATCCGGTGTCTAATGTGGCTAAAATTCGCTCGGGTGTCAGGTTTCCAGTACTAATTTCTGCCGAACGGATGGACTCGCCGCGATTTGCGCCATTGGCAGGCTTTTGATACTCTTTAGCAGTCCGGGCATTAACGAGGGTATTTGCCAAATGACCGCGATCGATTAGAGTCAGATGAGCTGGGGCAATTTCGCCCAATTCATTAAATCTGGGTACCAACCCCCGTTGGAAATTTTCAGAAATCGTCAAGTGCGGCGAGAGCGATTGTTCGCCCCGCTGAAGTGCCCCAAAACAGCTCCGTCCCTGCTGTAAAGCTGCCTCACTAATTCCCCCCCAAGACAACATTCCCAATAGGTCAGCAGCAGCCGCTGGAGCCAAGTAGGTGCGATATTTACCCCGCTCGATCGTCTTCAAAGGTTGCTCCAATCGGGCGAGTTGCGTTTTCGACTCGGCGATCTTGGCTTGATAAGCCCCATTGTCCCAATGACTGCCAGCTAAAGTCCCTTTGACAGCTTGCCCCGTACTAGTAAATAGTGAGTAATCGAGAATATATGACTCGGTGGCAAACCAATGTTTTTGACCGCTACTATCAGCATAACCCCGGATCATCGTCCCCCCAGCATACAAACCAGTGAAATCCAGGCTCTCAACCACTGGCAATAAACTCTCAACCACCCGAGCATCTGGCAATAACTCCCCAGCATGTACTTCATGGCTGGTAGCCGTCCCGGAGGGTAATACCAAATAAGGATCGATCGGCAACTGCGGCACTTCCAAGCGCAGGGTAGCCAGCGCAGCGTGAGCTTGTGGGAGATCGATGTCCGAGTCACCTGTAAAGGGAAACTCGACTGAGCTACTCCGTTGCTGGGCAATCAGTTGTAGTTGGAGACTACCATCCGTGACGATGCCAGTCTGACGAACTTTGGCATGATTGAATCGAGTAAACTGACTGACTTCGCCCTGCAATCGCAATGTAAATTGTTCGTCAGCATGGAGGCTTTGAATCAATCCTGCCAACACTCGGTCAAAACTAGCTTCTAATCGATCTATCACAGCAATTTATTTAGTAAAGTGGATGAAATTTTGAATATGATTAACTAATTACCAAAGCGCAGGGGATTCGAGCAAACACCTTGATGTGGATTGTTTTTGCGGAGTCTTTGCGGTTATTTTTTCCGTCCATGCAAAAGACCCAAGCAAGGCAGGGTCTTAAATTCCCTGCCTAAAAACTTCGCTCTTTTCGCTGTCAACTGTCAACT
>JBBRVB010000177.1:0-8006 GCA_038247275.1 Chroococcales cyanobacterium | reverse complement strand
TGATGGTCTGCCATCACCTCAATCCCAGAGTTCCGGAAGATGTTGCCTTTGCCGAGTCGCGGATTCGGGCCGAAACTATTGCGGCTGAAGATATTTTGCACGATATGGGTGCTATCAGCATGATGGGATCTGACAGTCAGGGGATGGGCAGAATTGGCGAAGTAATCTGTCGCACTTGGCAATTGGCTTCCAAAATGAAAGACCAGCGCGGCGCACTGCCTGAAGATAGCGATCGCCATGACAATCAACGGATTTTGAGATACTTGGCAAAATACACCATTAATCCGGCCAAAACCTGTGGAATTGATGCCTATGTAGGTTCGATCGAACCTGGTAAAATCGCGGACATCGTGCTGTGGCATCCTGGCTATTTTGGGATCAAACCAGAGCTAGTTATTAAGGGCGGCTTTATCGCTTGGTCGCCGATGGGTGAATCAAACGCTTCGCTGATGACTTGCGAACCAATCCTTTATCGTCCACAGTGGGGCAGCTATGGTAGTGCCAAGCAATCTACTTCTTTTTGCTTTGTGACTCAGACAGCTTTAGATTGTGGTTTAGCAGATAAGCTGAAACTACGCAAGCAACTTTTGCCAGTCAAAAACACCAGATCCCTGAGCAAAGCAGATATGTTGCATAACAATGTCTGTCCGGAAATAGAAATCGATCCCGACACTTTTCAAGTGCGGGTGAATGGTGACATTGCTACCTGCGAACCTGTCTCGCGGGTGCCCCTCGGTCGGTTGTATATCTTCAGGTAAACATGAAAAAATCAGTGGCGCGGTTGGGTGTCGGTGGACCGGTCGGCAGTGGCAAAACGGCTCTCCTGGAAAGGTTATTACCCTTACTTATGCAGCAAGGGATCGAAGTAGCTGTAGTGACGAACGATCTATTGACACAAGAAGATGCCGATCGCCTCAAGCGTCAAGGAATCTTACCCGCTAACCGAATAGTGGGAGTGGAAACTGGTAGTTGCCCCCATACAGCGATTCGCGAAGATCCGACGATGAATTTGTTGGCGATCCGCAACCTAGAGCGAGCTTTCCCCGAACTCGATCTGGTGTTTGTCGAAAGCGGTGGCGACAATTTGGCATCGACATTTAGCTATGACCTAATTGATGCCTATATTTTTGTGCTGGATGTGGGCGCAGGCGATGATATTCCCCGCAAAAATGGCCCTGGGTTTATGCAAGCAGATCTGGTGGTAATTAACAAAATTGATATTGCCCCCTATGTGGGAGCCGATCTGAAGACGATGGATCGCGATGCTAAAGAACGACGAAAAGGCAAGCCGATCGCCTATACCAACTGTAAAACGGGTGAAGGATTAGATCGAGTGATGCAGTTCATTTTTGACAAATTACTATTTCAGTCTGTTCGCGAATTAGCTTAACCCCAGTTGCCACCCATGATCAAAGTGAACACAATTTAAAAATATGAGCAAACGATGGATATGTTGGCTGAAATCACTGCTCCACCTCTAACTAAGCTAAACTCTTCAGTCTTCGATCGACAACTCACCTTAGAGCTTGGACTCGATCGATTAGGGAGATCGTTTGTGTATCGTCAGTATGCCACCTATCCGTTTCGGCTGTCCCGCCCATTAAGGCTCGACCCCACAGATCCGCATCGCGCCTATCTGTACATGATGAATTCCTCCCCTGGACTGTTGGCAGGCGATCTCTTTGAGATCGGGGTGAGATTACGCGATCGCACCAGCCTATATCTCACCGATCAGTCAGCCACAAAAGTGCATCAAATGCCATTTGGTCAGATTGCCCGCATCAGTTATGACCTTGAGATTAGCTCAGGAGCAAGTTTAGAGTTCGTCCCAGAACCCCTCATTCTCTATCGCGATGCAAATCTGGAGCAGACCATTCACATAGCGATCGCCCCAACTGGGAGCCTGTTTCTCAGCGAAATCGTGATTCCTGGTCGGTTAGCACGGGGAGAATGCTTCCATTTTAGTCAGTATTTCAGTCGCTTAAAAGTCTGTACCACTGACGGAGATTTGGTCTTTACCGATGCAATGCGGTTGAGGGGGACAGAACACCTGACTAATAATCCAATTTTTACATCTCAACCGATCCTTGCTAGCATCATTATCGTTATGCCAGCAAGTGATTTACATTCTCTGGATCGGGATTTAGAGGAGTTTGTCCAAATCCAACCAGAGTTAACTGCGGCCTGTTCGCCTTTGCCCAACTGTAATGGATTGCTGGTGCGCGCGATGTCATCAAATGTACCGATTCTTAAAGCCTATATCAACTATGCTTTGACCAGAATGCGATATCTCAACGGTCAACCACCTCTACCAGAGATCCCCAAATGACAGTCCTAACCGAAACCTATTTAGGTAATCAAGCAACCGATCGATCTTTACAGCAGCAAGTATGGCAAGCGCAGCAAGCAGGAACCTTGCTAGAAGTCTATTTACAACCCGCAGATAGTAACAAAGGGCGGATTCATGCTTTTTCGACAACGGGTATCGAGCTAGGCATCATCAAAAGCCGCGAGCAGTCCCTCTGTACGGGAGATTTATTCGCGATGCAATCTGGACAATTACTGTTGGTCAATCTCACTGACCAAACTGTGATGACGCTGAGCGTTAATGGGGATGTATCACAACATGCGATCGACCTGATCTATCTGGGGCATGTCCTTGGCAATCATCACTGGCCGATTCTAGTACATGGAAATCGCATTTATGTAGAAATGGTAGCAGATCGCGCCGTAATGGAAACTACTGTAAGAAACGTCAAGATCCCGAACTTATGTATTGACTACGAAGTGCGCTCTGCTGCTACTCAGATTCAATTTTCTACCCATGCTCATCACTAATTATCACCGATCGATTGCTATGATTGATTCTCGCCTTGCTCTGATGCAATTGTCTGACTCCTTTTTTCCGTCAGGTTCCTTCACACTTTCCCACGGGTTGGAAGCAATGGTGCAAACTGACCAGATTAGTTCCGCTCAGGACATAGAAGCATTTCTCCATCTGTTACTACACAACAAAGTTGGTTGTTCGGATTTAATTGCCTTAATCCATGCTTATCGCGCTAGTACCAACAACGATCTTGAGGAAGTGCGGCGCGCCGATGCATATTTGTATGCCCAGACGCTAATTCAGACGACCCGTGAAGCTCAGCGTCGGAGCGGACAGGCATTACTACTTGTGGCACGATCGACTTGGAACGATCCGCAACTAGTAGCATTTCAGGAAGAGATTGATGTCAATCAAACGCCTGGTTTACATCCGATCGTGTTTGCGATGGTCGGTCGTACTATCGAGCTAAGTGAGAGCGATACGAGTTTTGCATTCCTGCATAATTTCGTGACTGGGATAGTTGGTGCAGCAATCCGTTTGGGCGTTTTGGGACACTTGGGCGCACAGAGTATTCTTTGCAAGATGGCAGCAGAGATGGACGCGATCGTTTTCCAATCGCGATCGCTTTCTTTGGATGATATGTGGTCTGGTACGCCAGCAATCGATATTGCCCAGATGTCTCACCATCGCTTGACTAGCAAACAGTTCTCGACGTAATTTGTAGCTGTCAGTTGTCATCAAAACGGTAGCTGTAGCGACCTGTAATCATAAATCATCAGGACTGCAATCATCGCAAAATTGAGACCACATTAACTGCAACTATAGCAATCCTAAATGAGAAGCATAGATCCCATCCGCCTGGATTTTGCCGTATTCACCAGATTTTAACCCGATTGAACATTGGTGGTCACAGCTTAAAGCTTTTATCAAAACATTTTCTCCTAAAACCACTAAAATGGTGGATGTTTTAATTTCAGTTGCTTTACAACTCATTAATCCTATTCATTTACGAAATTGGTTTGCTAATTGCTGCTACTGTACTTCATAATCCAGGAAAGTGCTGTAACGCATACTTTCAATCGATCTCGCAAAATTATTGAGTTATTTTTCAAGTGGGGACTTGGCTGGAGTCAGGACTTTGCCCCGATCGAACGAAGCTTGCACGCCGTCTACGGCGGTCGCCAGAACCGACCAATTTTTGAATTCGCCAACAGTATCCGTATTCTGTTGCAACGCCGTGTACTTTCCACACTGCATATTGATTTCAATTGATATCCTAGATCTCGCTCCGATTGGGGGCTTGCAATTAAATAAAGTACCAATCTCTGGATGTTTCCTGAGCTACGCTGAAGACAATACCAACGACAATCTGGTACATTATTTTTCAGCTACTCCCTTGATAGTGTTGGAACTGTTGCCAGATTCAAAGTGCAGAAACTTATTCGTTCGATCTTTGTTGCCAGGAATACATTTTGCTCTTGGTCAGTGGTGATATATATAAATCCTAACACCCGATCGACAGAGAGTATTCTAAGATGATGAATGCGGCAAATACTTCGATCCCTGTTACCATCCTGACTGGCTATCTCGGTGCTGGTAAGACCACACTATTAAATCGAATTTTGACTGACAATCGCGGCGAGAAAGTGGCTGTGATTGTTAATGAGTTTGGCGATATCGGCATCGATAGTCAACTAGTGATGAATGCCGACGAAGAGATTTTAGAAATGAATAATGGCTGTATTTGCTGTACTGTGCGCGGAGATTTGATTCGCCTCGTTAGCAGTTTATTTGAACGGCAAGCAAAGTTCGATCGACTGGTAATTGAAACAACAGGTCTGGCAGACCCAGCTCCAGTGCTTCAATCTTTCTTGGTCGATGAAATCATGCGTTCGCAAACCGAGCTAGATGCAGTCATCACGGTGGTGGATGCGAAGCATCTTTGGGAGTATTGGGATAGCAGTGAAGCTCAAGAACAGATCGCCTTTGCAGATATCATCCTCCTCAACAAAATCGATCTAGTTTCAATCGATCGAGTTGAAGTTGTCGCGCAGCAGATTCGGGCGACAAATCCCTTCGCCAAAATATATCACACCCAAAATTGCGAACTGCCACTCGATGCCATTTTGGGAGTTAAAGCATTCGATCTCAAAAATGCACTGGCGATCGATCCTGGGTTCTTAGGCGAAGCTGATCACACGCACGATCGGACGATTGCGGCCATCTCGATCCTAGAATCTGGTGTTGTCGATAGTAACAAACTCACAACCTGGCTCGATCGATTGGTACAGGCACAGGGTAAAAATATCTTTCGGCTGAAAGGGATTTTAAATGTGGACGATGAAGATCGACGATTTGTGCTTCAGGGAGTCCATATGTTACTAGAAGGTAGGCCGGGAAGACCGTGGCAACCTTACGAACAGCGACAGAATCAGATGGTTTTTATCGGTCGCGATCTGCCAGAAACAACTCTTACCGAAGGTTTTCGGTCATGTTTGGTGTAGATCGGTAATTTGATTATTAGTGGTTTAGGTTCGATTCTTGGCAAGGAACTACTTTGATGAAAAAGTTAGATGCTTACAGTGTCAGTATTGGTGTGTTGGGTGCGGTCGATACCTATGTGACCGCAACGTTGATTCTCGTGCCTGTCTGGGTCACATTTATTGCCTGGGCTTCTTTCTTTATTTTAGGTGGCAAATTCTCCGGCTTGAAGCAAAGTATCGCCTCAAATTTGACTGGAATTGCGATCGCTTCCCTAACACTATTAGCTATTTCGGCGGTGAATGCTAATCCATTGCTGTCGGCTATCTGCGTTGGGATTGGGAGTGCGGCAATGGTGCAGGCTTCTAAGATTCCGCTGCTAACAGCGATTCCGGCGATCGTGTGGGGATTTGCATCTACTGTCGGTACAACGATAGCAACTGGCAAACCCATCACTACCACAGGCTTGGCAAATCCGGCGGTGGTGGCGGCGGCGGCAATGATTTTAGGCGGTGTGTTTGGCTATTTATCGGAAGTTTGGGGCGATGCCATGACGCGCGAGAGCACAGCTCGGCAGCGCACCCGCGTGTAAACGATCTGAATCTTCCAACCAACAATTGTTATTAATGAATTAGCGAGGTGAGTAAATGAAGCTACAACACTATCTTGGCGGTCTTGAGGGACTGGAGCAGTCCATCTTTGAGAAGCGCGTCTTCGTTCAGCCCTGGGAAGAGCGCATTTTTGGCATCCATGTAGCGATGATGGCCTTGAGCAATCATCTTGAAACCATGAAAGCGGTACCGACTCAATTTAAGAGTTTCTGGAGCTGGGGGCATCTCCGCAAAGGTGCTGAAGGATTGAATCCGTTTGATTATTTCACATATCGTTATTACGAAAAGTGGTTGGGCGGTATTTCGGGATTTTTTGTGGAGTCGGAATATGTCGCGTCAGCGGAACTCGACTCCAAAACGGCTGCTTATTTGGAAAATCCGGCTATCCCATTACCCCAAGGTGGAGAAGCTGCGATCGACAACCGGGTGATGGAATACTTGCGGGTGGGCGATTCACCCAAATGCGATGTTGCCATTGAACCAAAGTTCAAAGTCGGCGATGTAGTCACAGTCAGCAACCCGCTGCCTGTCGCACATTGCAAGCTACCAGGATATCTGCGAACTAAGCAAGGCACGGTTGTCGAGGTCTATGAAGGGGCTTACAGCTATTATTTTCCAACAGGCGATGGTGTGGGCGATCCAATGCCGATTTACAACGTAAAATTTGATTCACATCAGATCTGGGGCGACCTGACCGAACCCCAAACGTGGATTTATGTGCAGATCTTTGAAGCCTATTTAGAAACTCAGAAATTATGACTGAAAAAATCGATCGCGAAACCTACAGTGCAGCTCGGGTCAGAGCATTGGAAGCACTTTTGATTGAAAAAGGCATTATCACTGGCGAAACCGTAGATAAGGTAATTGAGTTTTTTGAAAGAGACATGGGGCCATTTAACGGTGCCAAAATTGTCGCTAAAGCGTGGAACGATCCAATGTTTAAGCAACGGTTATTGGATGACACACCATCGGCGATCGCTGAAATGAACTTACCGCGCGGCATGGCAGGTGCCGAAGGCGAACACATGAAGGCGGTAGCCAACACCCCAGCAGTGCATAACTTAATTGTGTGTACGATGTGTTCGTGCTATCCGTGGCCTGTATTAGGATTGCCGCCTTATTGGTTCAAAGACCCCACTTTTCGAGCCAGAGCGATCCGCGAACCCCGAAAGGTGTTGCATGAGTTTGGACTGGACATCCCCGCATCGACTCGGGTGGATGTGTGGGATACCAGCGCCCAGATTCGCTGGTTTGTCTTGCCAGAACGTCCTGCCGGAACTGAGGGCTGGACAGAAGAACAGTTAGCCGCCATCGTCACGCCTGAAGCGATGCAAGGTGCGGCTAAAGTAGTGGTATCAGTAGTTTAGGAAAGATGAGGAGACGAGGATGCAAGTTAAGTTCGAGCAATTTGCAGCAGCTAGTATGCTGGGTAGCGACGCGGCTCCTCCGCGCAGCAACGGCGAACTGCTGTTTCACCGACATTGGGAAGGACGTGCGTTTGGGATGGCGATCGCACTCTCCAAAAAGGGTCATTATGAGTGGGAAGACTTTCGCCAAGGATTGATTGCGGCGATCGCTGAATGGGAAGCTACCCATTATCAAGCAGATCCTGATTGGGACTACTATCAGCACTGGTTGCTGGCTTTGGAGCGGTTAACCCTAGAGTCCAACTTACTCGAACCGGCAGAACTAGAGCGGCGAACTGCCAAACTTCTAGCCAAAGAGCACCAATCGCAATCGAGCGGTTCGATCTAATGGTTTTTAGCGGCGCGATGTTGCGCTCTATCCCTCGATCGGTAGCATCTAGCTACACTATAACTTTGGGATGACATTGGGATAGCTACAGGATGCCCGAAAACCTGTAAGTGTTAACTAGCGAGTTTTAGGCAGTCTGGAAATACTCCTCTATTCCTCCGACAGGTGAACCTGCTCATTTGCTGGCTGGAAAAATAAACTTGCCTGAACGGGTTTGTACAACAAACCCCTGTCTGGAATTGAGGGCTTTTTTTCTCCCCCAACTTTCCCACGACTTTGAGCTGCGGCTAAACCTGCATTAATTCTCTCTCTAATTAGATTTCGCTCGAATT
>JBBRVB010000176.1:0-8024 GCA_038247275.1 Chroococcales cyanobacterium | reverse complement strand
GCCGCAAGCGGGGTAATGCCTGCCAAGCTATTTTTGGGAGTTTGGAGCCACTGGATAGCTCTCTGGCTGTCTTCAAACAAACTAATTGCTTGCTGAGTAATCCGGTTAAATCTGTTGAATCGATCGACTATCAGCGGATTTAAAATTGCGTTGTCTTTCCGCAGACGGGCTTGATTTCTGAGCGAGATCCCAAAAATCTGCTGTCGAAGGTTACTATCTAGCCCAAAGCGTTCGGCGGTTTGTGCTAAGGTTTGATAACGGATATCGCCAGTTTCATCAAGTTTGACTCCTTTATCTGCCAGTACCGCATCACAAAATTCAGATAAATCGGTGCGGGTAACATTAGCTTTAGTAGTTCTCATATAGTCGATCTTGTCAGTAGAGATGTTGGAGTGGTTACTGCCGCCAAATCGTCAGATCTAACTTGAGGACATTAATCTGAGCTTTTCGACTTTTTGCCATCTGTCTTAATTATATCTGCCAATTAGCCGATCGAGTATCCGTTCGCTCTAATTTCCGTTACCAGCCTGATGCAGGTACAAACAGACGCTTCGCAGCGGAAATTCTCACTGATGTGGCAATTGCGATGGTATTCAGTCAATTCAATGTCAAAAATAGAGATCTAGACATTCTCCAAAATAATATCGGGGTAATCATGAATTACCCCGATATTATTTTGGCTTTTCTAGCTAAAAGACTTACATTTTGGGAGTCCTTTTAATCTACAGTCGATCGTATGCGGCGAGAATAATTCGTTCGGTATCTGCCCAATTAATACATTTATCAGTCACCGAAACGCCGTATTTTAACTGAGTGAGATCTTCAGGAATTGATTGCCCGCCTTCGTGGAGATTGGATTCGAGCATCATCCCTACCATTGAGGTATTACCATTGATGATTTGTTGGATCGTGCTTTCAAAGACGATCGGTTGGAGGCGATAATCTTTATTAGAATTGCCGTGACTGCAATCGATGACGATGCGGGGTGGTAAATTGGCTTTTTTGAGTTCGGTTTCGGCGGCTTGAACGCTGACGGGATCGTAGTTGGGTTTGCCTTCGCCACCGCGTAAGATAATGTGTCCGTAAACATTCCCTCGGGTCTGAAATACGCTGACTTGTCCCTGCTTGTTGATACCGAGAAAGTTGTGTGGCTGTTTGGCTGACTGGAGAGCGTTGAGGGCGACTTTAACGCTGCCATCGGTACCATTCTTGAAACCGACGGGCATCGATAGTCCACTGGCCATTTCGCGGTGAGTTTGGGATTCGGTAGTCCGGGCACCAATTGCTGCCCAGGCAATTAATTCGTCGATGTATTGGGGGACGATCGGATCGAGTGCTTCGGTGGCAGTTGGCAAGCCGATTTCTGCGAGTTTAATTAATAAGTTTCTACCAGTATATAAGCCTTTTTCGACATCAAAAGACTCGTTCATATCTGGGTCATTAATCAACCCTTTCCAGCCGACGGTGGTACGAGGTTTCTCAAAATAAACTCGCATAATTAATAGGAATTTATCCTGGACGCGATCGGCTAAAGTTTTGAGTTTGTAAGCGTATTCTTCAGCAGCGACAGGATCGTGAATGGAGCATGGCCCGACCACAATGAATTTACGGTTGTCCTGAAAATCTAAGATTTTTTGAATCTGGCGGCGATAGTTAACGATCCGTTGTTCTAATTCTGGGGATAGTGGTAATTTTTCCTTGAGTTCTTTGGGCGTGATCAAGATTTTTGAGTAATTGATATTTGTATCGCGGAGGACATTTGCATCCATGATATCTTCGAGGCTATGAAGCTCCCGATTCTCCAATGGAGAGGCTTCACCGACGGATGTTGGATTTTGCATTAGTTAAAGATATTGAAATAGTTTTGGGGCTATGGTGAAGCGATCGACTGCGTTACCGAGCAGAGAGGGCTTAAAGTTTCCGCCTCTAGGCGGATTGTGATGAGGACGAAGATTTAAACTCCGTCCTAAATCACTTCACTCTCTTGAAAAGGTGCTTCACTGGGGCAAAGCCCAAGAACACACTTTTGGCTGTCAACTGTCAACTGTTTAAAGCAATACTTAATGAGCTACTGCGGTTGTAGCTTACCCTCTCGATTACTACTGATACTATCAACCTTGACGATCGCGATCGGGTGAGATTATCGCTAGTATTGGTGTAATTTAATAATGGCAAGTGAGTAAGCATCGACCGATCTATTGCCCTCAATCGGGCACTGTTACTTGCTAGATTCTAAATCGATGCCAACTATATAAATACATGAGAACTATATAAGATTTTGGTTAGTTACGCCAACTTGGCGATAAATTCTATGATGTCCGATAGCCTTTGGCTATTGGCGCGGACGGCGAATCGTCTTCAATACATTATATCTAAAATCTGTACGATCTGAACGATCCGATCGGATTGCGATCGAGCTATGACAATCCGATCCGATCGGCTATCGAGGGAACTCGTCGCGTCGTTTAGATAACTAGTCAGATGTCCAGGTTAAAATTAACGTAACTAGATTGGCTCACTTATCCCCACGATCGCATGTTTGCCACCAACGCGCCCACTCAACCAATTCATCCCGACAAGATTCGATCGGAGATTCAAGCTTTACAGCCTCAGCTAGTCGCCTTGAGACGACTACTGCACCAACATCCCGAACTTGGTTTCAAGGAGCGGCTCACTGCTGAGACGATCGCCAAAAAGCTGACAGAATGGAAGATTCCCCATCAGACGGAGATTGCTCAAACTGGCATCGTCGCGATGATTCAGGGGCGAAAAACGAGTCTGCGCTTGAAGACATTGGCGATTCGGGCGGATATGGATGCCTTACCGATTCAAGAAGCGAATGAGGTGCCGTATAAGTCCAAACACGATGGGATCATGCACGCCTGCGGACATGATGGCCATGTGGCGATCGCGTTGATGACGGCTTACTACCTCTCCCAACATCAAAATGACTTTGCTGGGATGGTGAAAATCATCTTCCAGCCCGCCGAGGAGGGGCCAGGAGGAGCCAAACCGATGATTGAGGCGGGAGTCCTCACCAATCCCGATGTCAATGCCATCATCGGGCTACATCTGTGGAATAATTTACCGCTCGGCACGATTGGAGTCCGCAGTGGCGCGCTGATGGCGGCAGTAGAATTATTTAATCTGAAGATTCAGGGTAAAGGCGGACATGGGGCAATGCCGCATCAGACGGTGGATTCGATCGTCGTCGCCAGTCAAATCGTCACGGCTCTCCAAACGATCGTCGCCCGTAATGTCAATCCGATCGAGTCTGCGGTAGTCACAGTCGGTCAATTTAATGCTGGTACTGCGCGGAATGTGATTGCTGATACGGCGAGTTTGACTGGGACAGTCAGATATTTCAATCCCGATCTGACAGCTTTTTTTCAGCAGCGGATTGAGACGATCGTGGCGGGGATTTGTAGCAGTTATGGAGCAACTTACCAGTTAGAATACACAAAACTCTATCCACCTGTAGTTAACGATCCCAAGATTACCGATTTAGTGAGATCTGTAGCGACAGATTTGGTCGAAACACCCTTGGGCGTGGTGCCGGAGTGTCAGACAATGGGCGGGGAAGATATGTCTTTTTTCTTGCAAGCCGTCCCTGGCTGTTACTTCTTTTTGGGTGCTGCCAATCCCGATCGATCGCTAGCTTATCCCCATCATCATCCCCGCTTTGACTTTGATGAAACGGCTCTAGCTACTGGAGTAGAAATGTTCGTCCGTTGTGTCGAAAAATTCTGTAACTAGGATCTCACCCCAAATCCGATTATAACGATTGAAACTGCTGAGATTGTGGGTAGCAACTTAGGTGAATTAAATGATTAACAGCCGATCGTGCGAATTTGGCATGAGATGCTACATTGAGGTGTCAAGCTAGTTATTTATTGGTGAAGAAAATACTCATAAAATAAGAGTAGCCCCACCAATCTTGTCAAAACTCCGGGGATACTCTAAAGACACAAACTTATTAGTTCACATCATGACACAATCCACAGACCAAGATCTCAAAGAACTTAAAAATGCAGTTGAGGAGAATAGTAAAGCGATTGCCAATCTCACATCCTCCATTAGTGGATTACATGAGGAATTACGGGTAGGATTTGCCAAATTAGAAGGACAGATCAACAATCTCGAAACAAAAATCGATGGCAAAATCGACGTTGTGAAAGGAGAAATCAGAGTCATTGATGTTAAGCTGGAGGAACGTACCAGGATTGGATTTTGGGGGACTTTGATCCGGGGTATTCCGATATTAGTATTAGCTGGTTTGGCGATCGCTTTCTGGTTTTCTTGATGTATTAAGGGCGATCGATCGGCTCTATCCTTCTCTCTGCGCCCTCTGCGTCTGGGCGGTTAATTTTCCTAAATCGTTATTGCATAGATCTACCCACCCCGCCCGTTGGGCACCCCTCCTTGGAGGGGATTTTTAGTGTTAGTCATCTATTAAAAAAGGGGGCAGAAAAATCTGATTGGGACTAGTCTTCGAGTTCCCAGAGATCTTTAGGATTGTCGGGATCGATCGGGCGTTTGGGATGGATAATCAGGACTAACTTCGCTAGTAGTGGGATCGTGGGTTGAGAGTCAAACCATTCGATCGCGAGTTTACCATCGCGATCGATCGCAAAATAATTAAACTCATCCCATTCTGTTGCACTGCGATCGAGGATGACGATCGTTTCTGGTGATTGATTAGAAATTTTTAGCGGTAAATGTTCCAAATCGCCGATGACGGCAATTGGATCTTCAGCTTTACACAAGACTCCCCAACCTGGAAAAGTCACCCAGCCACCAGCCCAATTATTTTTGACAATCTGGAACGAGCCAGTCGCCGCAACTCGGGGCACCTCGGCGAGGATGCTACTATCGATGGGGAATACCCCAGCCACAGGAATAGTCCGTGGTAGTTGCTCATCAGCTTCTAAGCGGTAAACAGGTAGTGCTGGTGCGGTCTTTTGTGCTGGTGCTGTCAGCGCGGTGAGTAATTTTTCGATCTGATTACGGGCACTTTGACTGTGAGCAAACATCAGTCCACGGGCGATCAATCGAGTTTTTTCAGTGAGATCGCCTTGTTGCTTGATATATCGCCAGTACTGATAAGCTACAGCATCGCCTGGGTGGTGGGTAAAACCCTCCGGCGGCTGGCGCATATAGGAAAATTCTTTAAATGCCTTAGCAACTTCTTTCGAGCCTTCTGAGTCGATATTGCGGCTGTGGAGATAGTCAGCCGTAGCTGCCCGATCTTCCTGAGAGAGAATGCGGAGTTCGTACAGGCTATCGCTACCCACTCGCTGGTAGTGGGTTTCTGTTGCTGGAGCTACCCCGACACTCATGAGACTATCGAAAACTTGGGAGCCAACAATGATTTGATTTTGCTGAATCGGTTCAAATCCAGTCGCCTCAAAAATTTCCTGGGGATTGAGTCCTGATTTCTGGAGTTGTTGGCAAGCTTTGCCCCAACCTACCCAGTTGCCTTCTTTCCGTCGCAACATCAACAGCAGGGCTGCGGTATCGATGGGGGGCTGGTTGTCGGTGAGTTCTGTCATGGTTGGGTCTTTGCGTTGGCGTAGTCTACCGAAGGTAATCGATAGATCTCTAGTATCTTACGTTGGCACAACCTCTGACAATCAGAATCGATCGAGTTTATCGACTAGATCGATCGAAAGTTGCACTTTGATCTGAGTTTGGCGATAGGATCGTGGAAACTGGTAGCGATTGGGTAGCTAAGTCATCGAGTCATCTTAATTTAATTCATAGTTAATTAATCATGCACAAACAACTCACTACCACGCTGGTGGGGCTTGGCATCGCGCTCCCCTTCATGCCGACTGCACCTATACTCGCACAGCTAAAAAGTCCGACACCAACCCCGACAACCACCCCAATAATTGCCCCCCAAGACTTTGCCAAGGATCGAATTGTCTCGATCGAAACCCGCACAGAGCAGGGTTCTGGAGTCATCATCAAGCGTGTCGGTAATACCTACACGATCCTCACCGCCGCTCATGTTGTTGACAATCTCCACAGTTCCCCACTTACTATTACTACATCCGATCGTCAACCATACACGATCGACCCCAGCCAGGTAAAGCTTGCCACTAAGTCACTCGATCTGGCAAGTATCACATTCCAAAGCGATCGCAATTATACCGTTGCCGCACTGGGAGATTCCCAGACTGTCGTGCGGGGACAACGCATCTCTGTGGCTGGATTTCAAGCAAAATCTCTGAGATTTTACCCCGGTACCATTGTCGCCATCAGCCATCAGCCTCAAGAGCGCGGCTACGGCATCGCTCTAGGTACTGCTACCATTCTGCCCGGAATGAGTGGTGGCGGCTTATTTAACGCAGCGGGGAATCTGATTGGGATTAATGGTAAGAGTGTCGGGACTACTGTCAATGTCGCTGCAAATGGCGATCGCGTTAAACCACTCAGTGGACTAGCTATTCCGATTAATACATTCTCACAAATGGCCAGCCAACTCAACGTTGAGATCGAGCAAAAACCACCAGTACGAGTATCGTCGCCGCTCACAGCCGACGATTTTTTTATTACCGCTCAGGAAAAATCCCAAAAAGGTGATTACCCCAGCGCAATCGCCGATTACAATCGCGCCCTAGTTATCAATCCCAAATTTAAGGAGATCTACTTTCGCCGAGGGATCGCTCGTAGCCTCAGCAAAGACTGGCAGGGTGCCGAAGCTGACTATACCCGCGCGATCGAAATCAATCCCCAGCATCCCGAAGCCTACCTCCATCGGGGCAGTATCCGCAATGTCCTTAACAATTGGCAAGGCGCAAGATCGGACTTTGATATTGCCGCCGTTCTCAACCCCAATATTTCATCGATTTATGTCGGGCGCGGAGTTGCCCTGTGTGGATTAAATAACTGCCAAAAAGGGATCGAAGATTACGATCGCGCGATCGCCCTCAACCCCTCTGATGCCGAAGCTTACACCCGCCGTGCCTTTGCTTATCATCAACTTGGTAACAACCGCGTCGCTGTCGAAAATTATATCGCCGCCGCCGAGCTATATCAAAAGCAAGGCAAAGATAATGAGTATTTTGAAATAGTTAAGAAGATTAAGCAATTGGTCAGGGGATAGGGAATAGGGAATAGGGAGTAGGGAGTAGGGAGTAGGGAGTAGGGAGTAGAGGGACGCTTGCGTCCATAGCTATTGAACCTCGATCCTAACGCCAACCCCTAACCCCTATCCCCTATTCCCTATCCCCTAAATTACTGCGGAAACTAAAATGTTCAGTTATGCTAAGGATATTAATTTAAGCGTAAGCGCGATCGCTGTATATGCGGAAACTATTAATCTTGTGCCTGTTCTGTCTGGGCATAGGGTTCGCCATCTCTAACTTCCAAGGATTGGCAACCAAAGGCGAGTTTGACTCACTAGTTATCGACTTCAAAGAAAATATTGCAGCTACCGAAATCGATCGACAATTGCAAGTATTGAGTGGGCAATATCAACTCGCTCCACGGCTCAATAGTCAATTTTCTCAAGCCGAACACCTGTATGTTGTCAAAGGCGATCGCGCATTACTCGACAAACTGCGGGCATCCGATCTGAGTCAGGATGTCGAATCGATCGAGCCTAACTATATCTATCACACCACAGTCGCCCCCAACGACCCCCAATATAGCAAGCAGTGGCATTTGCACAGCATCAATGCCGAGCAAGCGTGGGACGAAAATCGGGGTAAAGGGATTACCGTCGCGATTATCGATACTGGTGTCAGCCAAGTTCCTGACTTAGCCCAGACTGAATTTGTCGCTGGGTATGATTTTGTCAATGACAAGATTAATGCTGACGATGACAATGGACATGGGACTCACGTAGCGGGCACTGTCGCCCAATCTACCAACAACAACTACGGTGTTGCCGGAGTTGCTTATGAAGCCAAAATCATGCCCCTCAAGGTCTTATCTGGTAGCTGTGGTTGAACGATTAGCGACATCGCCGTAGGTATTAGATTTTCTGCTGATAATAAAGCTGATTTAATTAACAT
>JBBRVB010000175.1:0-8041 GCA_038247275.1 Chroococcales cyanobacterium | reverse complement strand
GGAATTGAAATTCAAATATACTGCTGCTTGATTGCGTATGTTGTCTTGCAACTAGTAGAAATCCCTAAAGAATTTGGAAGTAAGTCACTAGATAAATTAAGGTATTTGCAAGCTTTTATGTGTGAAAATATCAGCTATGTATATTGGTTTAGAAAGATAGTATTTGAGTCGTAATAATAGCCTTTCATAGAAATGCTGTACCTATTTTCAGGAGAAGTAAGATTTGACATTCAACACTTCTGGTATCCGACCTACTACATCCTTTTGATGAGAAGGCAACATTATTAACTACTGTTCGAGGGCTATTTCCTGAAATAGTTTGTCTAGATTCTTGTCCTCCTTTAGCTGATTCAAACTTACCGCATACAGTATTGTTATTTTCTGTAATTATGCAAGCCCGTTCGACTAGCTGTAGAGTGCCGCATTCAGTCTTTCCATTGCTAGCAATGACACAAACCTGTGGCATGTCGGCGTGAGCTGGATTACTGTAGACGGCAAGACTAGCAAAAGTCATCCCAGCGAGAATGCTAGCTCTTTGAATGAGGCGTAGTAGAGTCATGATTTTACCAAGGGATAGAGGTTACATATTTCTAAACGCCTTACCCTAGTACGAATTAGGGCATAAATAACCGCCAAAATTAGCCCGATCGAGTTTTTTTGCTCCACCACGAAATTTTACCCAAACTAATTACCTCACTTATGACTCCAATCGATGCCAACAGTCCCTTAGATATTATCTTTGTCCCCGCCCAGACGGGTGAACCCATCGGTACGATCGTGGTGTTGCATGGTTGGGGTGCCAATCATGACGATCTCGGCGAACTCGTCCCCTATTTTAAGCTACCCGAATATCAATTCTTGTTTCCTAATGGTACCTTCGACCATGAATATAGCGACACGGGGAAAATGTGGTATTCATTCACAGGTGCGGGACAGTTGAACGATCGCAGCCTCACTCAATTGGCTACTAGTCGCGAAATTTTGACGACTTGGATTGAGTCGCTCCCGGCTTCTACAGGGATTCCACTCGATCGAACTTGGATTGCGGGATTCTCTCAGGGTGGGGCGATGACGCTGGAGATCGGGCTAGATTTGCCTGTAGCGGGTCTAATTGTCCTGAGTGGTTACTTACACCAAAACCGATCGCAACCGCCCCAAACGGCTCCGCCTGTCCTGATTGTGCATGGCAGACAAGATGATGTTGTGCCGATCTCTGCGGCTCGAAAAAGTCAAGAAACCCTGACTCAGTGGGGTGTGAAAGTTCAATATCAGGAGTTCGATATGGGACACTCGATCGTGCCGGAAGTTCTGGATGCAGTTAGAAGTTTTGTTACCAACTAACCAAAAATCTCAGTAATTATCACTAATTTTGTTAATCCTGACACAATTATCGGGTAATAATAACTAATAAGGCTAAGATTAAATATAGCTGCTGTCTGCTGTACTTGTACGGAGGTTTGACCTATGACCACGATCGAAATGTCTAAACGGAATACTATCCCCAGTCTGACTACAGAAGAAGTAGAAGCCCTCGCTTTACGCTTAGAAAGCGATGATTATCGCAATCCGTTTGATGGCTTGCAAGATTGGCATTTCCTCCGCGCGATCGCCTTCCAACGCCCAGATTTAGTCGAACCCTACATCCATCTCCTCGATCTCGAAGCCTACGACGAAGCATAATTCGATCGAGGCTAAATCGCACCACTCAAGAAAATCTCCTCCGAGGAGGGGTGCCCGAAGGGCGGGGTGGGTAGATCCACGCTGAAATACTAGAATCATCTATAATCCTGACGGTGGGCAGTGCCCACCCTACTGGCTCGACACGACTAAAAACGTGGGTGAAGATCTTACTCAAAATATTACCTGTTGTATTTTTCAGAGTTCTGAATACCCACAGTTTTAGTCGTGTCGTCCCACTACATTTTACTTCGCTTTCGACGGGCTTACCCCCCAACCCCCCCTTTATAAGGGGGGGCTAATACTCCCTCCTCTTTATAAGGGGAGGGCTGGGGTGGGGTAAAGATCTCCGCATCCCAACATTCAACCCGAAAACCACGATCGATGCGAGTTCTCATTGGGATTGGCGGTGGTATTGCTGCATATAAAGTGTGTGAAATAATTTCTACCCTATTCAAAGCAGGAATAGAGGTAAAAGTCATCCTCACTGCTGGCGGCGAACAATTTATTACACCCCTGACAGTAGCAACATTGTCCCGCCACCCAGCTTATACCGATCGAGATTTTTGGCAACCCATTCATCATCGCCCCCTGCATATTGAATTAGGTGAATGGGCAGATTTATTATTAATTGCGCCACTAACAGCGAATACATTGGCTAAATTAGCTTATGGATTAGCTGATAATTTATTAACAAATACAGTTCTGGCTTCGACTTGCCCGATATTACTCGCGCCAGCCATGAATACGGAAATGTGGGAGCAAGCATCCGTCCAGCGCAATTGGCAATTATTGAGTCAAGATTCGCGCTATCATGCGGCTGGGCCAGCGATGGGTTTATTGGCTTGCGATCGAGTCGGGATGGGCAGGATGTCTGAATCTGAAGAAATTTTACCCTATATTCACTCACTCCTCCATACTCGCGGCAAGCTCGATTTAGTCGGCAAAAATGTCTTAATTAGCACCGGCGGAACGCGCGAATTTTTCGATCCGGTACGGTTTATCGGCAATCCCGCTACTGGCAAAATGGGGCTAGCACTAGCACAAGCCGCAGTTCATCGCGGTGCGACGGTGACTCTGGTTCATGGTACCTTGCCAGATGTCCAGATCGATCGCCGTGTAAATCTCATCCCGGTTGTCAATAGTGCAGACATGCATCACAAAATGCTGGCGCATTTTCCAGATGCAGACATCGTGCTGATGTCCGCAGCGGTTGCAGATGTCCAACCCGCCGATTATAGCGATCGAAAATTACCTAAGCATCTGCTACCAACCGCGCTCAAACTGGCTCCAGTTGCCGATATTATTGCCGCCCTCGGCAAAATTAAACAACCACATCAAAAATTAATCGGCTTTGCCGCTCAGACTGGCGATATTATTACTCCCGCATTGGAGAAGTTGAAGCGTAAACAACTGGACGCGATCGTGGCTAATCCGATAGACTTACCAGATAGTGGCTTTGGTAGCGATCGCAATCAAGCCGTCATCCTCAAATCCAATGGCGAACAGATCGATATCCTTCCCTGCGCTAAACTAGAGATGGCTCATCAGATTTTAGATCGGATTTATTAGTTTAGACAGGTTATGCCCGATTCATCGCTCCAAACCATCTTCGATAGGTTATCTCGCGATTTAGCTAGAGATAAGCTGATTCAGACGACTACCGACCAATTGCGGCAGTTCATGAATGCCGATCGATTGGTACTATACTATTTTTACTACAAATGGTCTGGACGCGTGACCTTTGAGTCACTCAGCGATAAAAGATTTTCGATTCTCGGTTCTAGTGGCCCCGATGAATGTTTCAATGGTGAATATGCCAAACTCTACGAAGATGGACGAATCCGGGCAATTACGAATATTGAAGCAGAACCAATTCAATCTTGTCACCGCGATTTCTTGCGCGGACTGCAAGTAAAAGCTAATTTAGTAGTCCCGATCCTCACCGAGCGCGGATTGTGGGGGTTGCTCGTTGCCCATCAATGCCAATCAATTTATCATTGGCAACTAGCAGAAATAGATGCGATGTTAGCTGGTGCCCATCAGCTTGCGACTTTTCCGAGTATTCGCGACAGTTAGGGAAGTGTTATAACTAATATCTAGACATTATTTTCACTAATAATTGATGTGACCGACGCTTATTTACTAGTATCTCACGGTAGTCGCGATCCGCGTCCACAGGCTGCCACCAACCAACTGGCAGTGCAATTAAGCATCCTGTTAAGTCGCACCATCGAGTCGCCAATGGTGACTACAGCACAGCTAGAATTAGCTCCGACACCTTTGCATGTTCAGATCGGCGATTTTGCCAATCGGTGTCAAGTCAGTGGGATCGATCGAGTATTTATCGTACCGCTATTTTTAATCCCTGGCGTTCATGTGAGGGAAGACATTCCCGCCCAGATCTCCCTTGCCCAGAGTGCAATTGGTGGCAAAGTCAAGTTAGTCGTCACCGATTTCCTCGGTGCCAATCAAGATTTTATCAATTTGTTTGCCCAGAACCGTTTGAGCTTACCCGCTCAGAGTATCATTTTAGCTCATGGTAGTCGGAGGTCTGGGAGTAACCAGATTGTCGAACGATTAGCGCGTGACTTGGATCTTCACCCCGCCTATTGGTCGGTTGCTCCTAGTCTCTCCGATCGAGTGGCAGCATTAATTGCCACAGGTGCGACCGAAATCGGCATCCTCCCGTATTTCCTCTTCGATGGTGGTATCACCGATGCGATCTCCCAATCGATCGACCAGTTGAGATCGCAGCATCCACAAGTAAAATTAGTTCTAGGCGCACCAGTCGGTAATAGTCCAGAATTAGCAGCCACGATCGGTAAAATCCTAGCATCTCCAACAGAAGAAATGTCGAATGGTAGATAGTGAAAATAGTAACCAACGAATGGGATTTACCCATTACCCATTGTCTTGAAAAGGTGCTCTACTTGGGGAAACCCCAAGACCGCACTTTTCGCTACCCATTACCCCTTACCCCCTAGCCTCTAGAACAAGTGACACAGATTGGTAAAGTTTATTTAGTTGGTGCCGGGCCTGGAGATCCGGGATTATTGACGATTAAGGGTAAAGTCTTATTAGAGTCGGCTGATGTGGTCATCTATGATGCTCTAGTGAGTGCTGAGATTCTGGCAATCATCCCCAACAGTGCCGAAAAAATCGATGCTGGCAAACGGATGGGTAGACACTCACTACTTCAGCAGGAGACGACCGCACTATTGATTGAAAAAGCCCACACACATGCGGTAGTAGTCAGGCTCAAAGGTGGCGATCCGTTTATCTTTGGGCGCGGTGGTGAAGAAATGGAGGATTTGATCGCGGCGGGAATCACTGTCGAAGTCGTACCTGGAGTGACTTCGGGAATTGCGGCTCCAGCCTACGCTGGTATCCCCCTGACGCACCGCAATTACAGTTCTTCAGTTATTTTTGTCACTGGACATGAGATGGCTGGCAAATACCGTCCTGGAGTCAATTGGCAGGCGATCGCTCAAAGTGCTGAAACAATTGTCATATACATGGGTGTCCAAAATCTCGATCGGATTAGCCAAGCATTAGTCGAAGCTGGATTGGCGGGTAGTACCCCAATTGCCTTAGTTCGATGGGGTACTACTCCGCGACAGCAAAAATTGATTGCAACGCTCGAAACCATTGTCGCGCAAGTCGAGATTGCTCAATTTAGTGCGCCATCGATCGCGATCGTTGGGAATGTGGTCAAGTTGCATGAGATCTTGGGCAATCACGATCTCGCCGCCAAGATCTCGGAGTAACTAGCAAATTTGCCGAGATGCTAACTTTTCACAATGTGCTTGAGTCTGATAAAGAAATAATTCCCGGCTATCGGTGGCATTTGTGAGCGTTGGTACCAAATTTCGAGCTTGAAGTGCCATATGCACTTGGAGATGAGCTACATAGTCACTCATTTCTTCACCTGCTGCTAGTTGAGTCTCTAGGGCAGTCTGGGCGAAATTATTTGCCATCACGGAATTACTCTTAAATTTAGGGATTGGTCTTCAGCCTTCTGTTCCAAAGTTATCACACTCGATCGGCTTTGATTGGGGCTTTGCAACGAAGATTAACAAACTACTATTGCTAAATTGATGTATGGCAGAAGGGGAGACTGGGGGACTGGAAATGTTAAAATCCCTAATATTGGGAAATTTAATTGCAGCCGGAATACTGTAGATGCAATGGCAATCTGGTTCAATCTGCTAGGAGTTATCGCGATCGGGTGTGGATTGTGGTCTAGGAACGTCGGTCTAACTGTAGCAGGTTGTGCGATTGCAATCGGGCTATCCGCACCAATTCTTTACCAAGGTATCCGTCACAAAGTCCCAAAATCGCTCTCTCCAAACCAGCGATCGTCTTTAGTTACCTCAATTACAATTTTAGTCGCGATCTTCGCCATCCTCAAAATTTGTGGGGTGTTCGAGCGACTGAATACGCTCTTGACAAGCACTGATTGGAGTATTATCGGGGCGTTAGGACTTTGGAGTGGTGCCCTGGGACAGATGGCGATTGCGACGATTGCCGCATACGTTTCCTGGAGACAATATATTGCTTCGCGCGACCTGACGATCGAGCAAAATCGCCTCAATTACCAACAAAATATTCTCACCCAACAGCAAACGATCGATAATTACTTTCAAGGCATCTCGGATTTGGTGCTCGATGATGATGGCTTTCTCGAAGATTGGCCGCAGGAGCGGGCTTTTGCGGTGGGACGGACTACGGCATTACTGGGGAGTGTGAATGCTAGTGGTAAAGCACGAACGATCCGCTTTTTGTCGCGCTCCAATTTACTTACTCCACTTCAACGCGATCTGCGATTGGGAAAAGTGATTCTCAATGGTAGTGGCGGTTATGATGAAGATCGCATTGCTGGTGTCC
The DNA here is from genome assembly GCA_038247275.1 of Chroococcales cyanobacterium. Classification (GTDB taxonomy): domain Bacteria; phylum Cyanobacteriota; class Cyanobacteriia; order Cyanobacteriales; family Chamaesiphonaceae; genus Chamaesiphon. The sequence goes on along the minus strand of JBBRVB010000175.1, from coordinate 1,474 downwards.
GAGTCATCAATTTGGGGGTGATGCTCTCAGGTGCAGACATCTCGCACAGTGATTTACGGTGGACGGATCTCAGTGATGCCAATTTGATTCGGACAAATCTGATCGGTTGTAATCTATCAAAGGCGAACTTAGCGAGAACGATCCTTTATCAAGCTCAACTCAATGGTGCTGATATTCGCGGAACTCGATTTTTTTATGGTAACTTGGAATTTGCTAGCCCGCGTGTTCCAGATCGATCTCCAGACTATATTACCGGTGAATTTAGTGGTGCAGTAGTTGAAGATGTGGACTTTACCAATATTCGCGGGATGTCTGAGGAACAGCGGCAATATTGCTGTGCTTGGTGTGGTGAAAAGTCTCGTCAAACTATCCCTGGCGGCTGTCAAGGTATTGCTGATTTGTTAGGATCGAGCGATGAGTATCGATCTGCGGCACGATCTTTTGATGATGATTAAATTAGTGAATAGTGGCTAGTGGATAGTGAATAGTTGTATTTTTAATTTAGGTAGTAAACAAACATATTTTACCGATTAATCAAGTATTTAGATATATATATTCAAAATAAATTTTGTACCTTAATTCCATGTGGTGGGCAGTGCCCACCCTACTTAGTTAGTTCTATTCACTATCCACTATCCACTAATTAAATGACTGTTATTCTCTACTGGGGTGATGATGACTTTGCGATCGCCAAAGCAGTCAGTACGATTCAAGCTGCGGCGATCGATCCAGCTTGGGTAAGCTTTAATTTTGAAAAGATTACACCCGATCGTGAGGATGCAGCCATCAATGCGCTAGATTCAGCGATGACTCCTCCTTTTGGTATGGGAAAACGCCTAGTTTGGCTGGCGGATACAACCTTGATGCAGCAATGTTCCGAGCAACTCCTCGCCGAATTAGAACGCACATTACCCCAAGTTCCGGCAACTACGATCTTATTATTAACTAGCAAAAATAAACCAGATGGCAGATTGAAATCAACGAAGACAATTCAGAAATATGCCAATGTTCAGGAATTTAGTCTCATCCCGCCTTGGAAAACTGAAGAACTCAGCCAGCGAGTGCAGATTGTCGCCAAGGAATTGGGTTTGAAATTAACTTCAGATGCAATTCAACTGCTCGCCGAATCTGTTGGTAATAATACCCGCCAACTATATCTAGAATTAGATAAATTGCAACTATTCGCTGGCGGGGAAGGGCAACAGATCGATCGATCGATGGTAAATAGTCTAGTAGTTGCTAATACTCAAAATAGTCTTCAACTTGCTGCCGCCATTCGTCAAGGTGATGTGGGCACTGCACTACAATTAATCGCCGAATTAATCGATCTCAATGAACCCGCGCTCAAAATAGTTGCCACCCTCGTCGGTCAGTTTCGTACCTGGTTGTGGGTGAAAATGCTCATCGAGGCTGGAGAAAAGGACGATCGAGTCATTGCGACCGCTGCTGGATTAGGCAACCCCAAACGTCTATT
>JBBRVB010000174.1:0-8099 GCA_038247275.1 Chroococcales cyanobacterium | reverse complement strand
TAAATTATCACGAACCAGTCATCAGGTGGTTCAACGATCGAGGTTATTTTTATATTTCAGAATTTTAAAAGGTGGGATGCTCCCCTCCTGAACTTTCACATGTTTATGGACTTGTAAATTACAATAATAATCTGCTAGTTCAGATAAGCAAGGAGCAACGATTCGATAGGACGGCAGGTGCTTTAACACATCTTGACAAGTTTGGACTAGTTTCATCAGATAGCCGCCATCATCTTGTTCTTGACGAAACTGATAGTAATTAATGCAGTTAGCATCGGGTGTCAAGGCGTGGATACAGGCTTGATGTAAAGTATGGAAATCTCTTGGATCTAGTGAAGTACTTCGATCGCAGAGATTATCTAAATAATCACAAATTGTTTGATAAGCAACAATAAAGCGGATTGTTGGCTCAATTTGGTCTTGGGCGAGTAATCCATAGATCGAACCACCTTCACAGTGAAATGCTTTACTTTCGATACTTAACAAAGCTTGCTTACGCAGTTCGGAATTAGGGATTATTTCAGCTTCTTGCTGCCATAATTCTAAATGTTTGCGAACTCTCGGTAGAACTTCGCGATAAGTTCTGAGCATCAACATCCCAGCTCCAGATGGAACTTGTGTTGACGAATCTGTTTGAATGAGCGAATTGTCAATTTTAGGTTCAATTACTATCAAATGAATTTCCGATTACATCTAGTTCTACTTCGTTGAGCAATACTATTATTTTTGTACATATTTCGCCAAATTTAGGCATTACTGGAGCTAGTAGCATCTCGACCAGGTACACGACTGATTTAAGTCACTGGCTTAGTTGTTTACCAGCTTACCTACGCTAGTGGGTAAAGAACTCTATCGTAAGTAGCATGTTTAAAAAATTAAGGTATGCCTAACGGCGGGGCACATCGCTACCAATTGACCCCTAATTTTCTAATTTCATTAACTTCTCTAACTTGCGTTTAATGAGTGCGGCATCGGTTTCGGCTATTTTAGCCTAGCTGGTAAATTAGCAACAGCCTTAAGCAGATCGCCCGATGCTATTTAATCGCTCAATTTGGCGCAGCGCGATCGCTCAACCGGGATAAAGGGTCTGAAATTGTCCTTGACGTAGCTGATTTGGGGAGGGCATTCTATCGATTCGGAGTAATTCAACGATCGCGGCTGTTTCGGTATCGCGCTTACTACTAGCAGCAGCTAATACCCGATCGTCTTTGACATAAAAAACAATAAATTGCCGCTCATCCAAACTACCATCGATAATTACTTCATCCCACTCGGTAGCATGTCCGACATAGCGAATGGGGAACTGAAACTGCATACTCCAAAATACGGGCACGCCGCGAAACTTAGTGGGTTTTCCAGCCATATTAAAAGCGGCAGTTCGCCCGTGTTGGGCGGCAATTCGCCAATGTTCGACACGCATGGATGCTGATGTCCGCCAATCGGGAAACCGGGCGATATCGCCAGCGGCATAGACATTTTCAGCAGCACACAAATATTCATTAACTGGGATACTGCGATCTTTGGGATTTAATTCGATTCCGGTGATAAAATCGGTGACAGGTTGGACGCCAATACCGACTACGATCATGTCTGTATCTAAGCGATCGCCATTATCCAGAATTACAGTTTGAGCGGTACTTTCACCTTCGATTTGAGTTACTTTGTGACCTAGTTTAAATGTTACGCCATTTTCCTCATGAACCTGATAAAACAGCTCGCCGATTTGGGTACCTAAAATTTGCTCGAATGGTAAAGAATCTGGTGAAACAACTGTGACTTTAATGCCTTTTTGAGTGAGTCCGGCAGCAACTTCCATACCGATAAAACCCGAACCGACAACTACTGCTTGTTTGGCATCTGCGGCAGCCGCTAAGATCCGATCGCTATCGGCAAAACTTCGGAGCGTGAAGATATTGGAGAAATCACTACCAGGGACTGCTAAATGATGCGGTTGCGTACCAGTGGCAATTAGTAATGCGTCGTAGATGAGGGTTTCGTCATTAGCAAAAGCGATCGTTTTGGTATGAATATCTACATTTGTGACCAGACAATTGAGTCGCAGTTCGATCTGATGTTGCTGATATAAATCAGCCGATCGCATCAAGATTTGGTCGGCTTTGAGTTTGCCTGTAAAATAATTTTTGCTCAGCGTCGTGCGATCGTATGGCAGTTGATCGTCGCGAGTCACCATCACGATCCGCCCTTGATATCCAGCAACTCTGAGTGTTTCGGCGGCGTGAGTACCCGCAGCCCCAGCACCTAAGATGACAAACGTGTGCCGATCCACTTCTGGATCGAACCGTGCCATGTCGGGCACGCGGTGACCGGGTGCGGAGTCGGGAATCGATACGATGACACTTTCGCCGTCGATGCGGACTGGATATCGTGCCAGTGAGTCCAATCCTGGCGGTTGGTGCAAGTCGCCCGTGGTAATGTCAAAATAGGCATTGTGCCACGGACAGACGATACAATCGCCGTGGAAAACGCCTTGCTCCAGAGGTGCTTGGTTGTGAGTACAGTAAGCCCCGAGCGCATACACGCGATCGTGGCGTCGAATCAGCAAGATGTCGGTGTCGCCGACAGTTACCTGACGTTTGTGACCATCTGGCAACTCGTTAAATTGAGCGACAACTGCTTCAGTTGGAGACATAATCGATAATTTTAGGTTGATTAACCGTTACGGCGGCCGACTTCACGACTCAATTGGACGTAGGTGTTATAGCCACGTCGTGCCAATCTGCGCGCAGCACGTTCGGCTTGCTGACGATTGGAATAAGTGTTTTCCAAATTCCACTGTTGAGCACCTCGATTGCGATGGTAAACATTGAACTGGCGATCGTTGCGACGGTATTGGGCTAGTGTGAGGGTGGTTTGACTAGTAGGTTGCCCGACTTGGGATGATGCGGCATTTGGCTTGACTGGCGCGAACGCTAGACTACTGAAAGCAAATTGTTCAGAAGATGAGTTGGTGCTAAAGAACTGAATTTAGTTACGGATTTTGAAGGGAACGATCGAGCTTGCCAGTCGCTCCTATTGCTTAGAGTAATTGCTAATCTCGATAAATTCATCTCTCTAAAGGCAGAATATTAGTGGCGATTGTTACCGAAGGGGCACTGGTTCAGCTTAATGAGAGCCCACACTTACACAATCGCCCATAAACTAGATCGGTTGGATGCCAAAATCGTGTTGTTGTACGCGTTCTTAAAGTCCGATCCCTCAGAAAAAGGGTTATCTGCGAATTGATGTCACCCAGAAACCCCCATTTCTATTGGTCGGGTATAACTTGAAAAGTAATGAATCACGGAAAATTAGAAAATGTCTACCTATAACATTGAGATCTGTGACGATACTCTGACAGTCAGTTTTGGAGAGCCTACCAATAACGATCTGATTGTCATCGAAGTTTCAGAAAAGATCGATCGACTGATTGAGCGTAAACAGATCTGCGGTGGAAAGCTGCTCAAAATCACCGGAAAACAATCAATTCCTGTTGCCTATGCAATCTGCCATAAAGTTGCTCACTTGTACGGTGCGATTGCCATATTCGATCCGAAGATGGGTGGTAAGGGTATCGATGCATATATTGTTGCGATCAGTCACAGCCCAGACTATCAAGTAGGACAAATTCTGGCTCTTCATTACTTAGTATGCTGATTTACGGCTCAAAGCCTTACCAGTCATGAATTTGAGCTTAAAACCTGTTGTTGTTAGATTTTTTGAGCATTTTTGGCTTTTCATCAAGGATTTGAGTGCTTTAAGTCGCGATTAGCATACTAGATACTGAAGAGCCCAAATTCTTAAAGCTACCAATGACTTGAAAATCCCACTAGTCAAAATTGCTCTATGCGGACCACCTCATTCTGGTAAATCCTGCTTGCGTGAAGGATTAAAAACAGCTATTCAACAACTAAAAGATGATACTCCTTATATCCTCACAGCTTGTCCTGATGGCGAAGGTGCTTGGTTTTATCAGGCTGTAAACGACAATCCAGAACGAGCCGCCGAACTAAAAGAAATCAACAGAAGTAAATTCACACCCGAATATGCCGATCTTGTTGCCAGTTGGGTGGAAGGATTGAGTATTCCGGCACTGCTCGACTGTGGCGGTCGAATTTCTCCAGAAAACGATCGAATTTTGAGCAAAGCTACTCACGCGATCGTTTTAGCTGGAGATACATTGGATGAAGATGGACAACAGCTCGTCGGCAGTTACCAAGAGCGATTGCAGGAATGGGTTGATTATTGTGAAGGAATGGGACTAAAGGTAATTGCTAAAATTCATAGCAATCCTCATGCAAAATCAGATCGCATCGATCATCCCGAATCTTCACTATTAACAGGTATGATTCATCATCTCAACCGAGGTGATGAATCTGTGAGCGATCGACCGATGATTCGAGCATTGGCTGAATTAGTTGTAAAGTTGACTTATTGTTGAATTTCGGGGAGAGTGGGTAGCGTTCGTCCAAAGATTAGTTGTTGTCTACCTTCGATCGCTTCGTCCTCAATATGCCCGAAATCGTCATTTCTACTGTGGGAACTAGCTTACTTACCAATCAAATCGATCGCCATTGCGCGAACGAGCAAGGTTGGTTCGCACAGTTAAAGGACTGTGCAAATGACAGGTTCGATCGACTGTCCCCAGTGGTGATGGAGATTGTCTCGACTTTATCGACGCGGGCGCGGGCGCGATTGAATGAGGCTAACATCGCTCAAATTCGACGGTTGAGTGCCGAATTAAATGGTATTTACGGCCTTTATGCGGCAGATTTAAGCCGAGGTAAGACTGATATTCATTACTTAATTGCTACCGACACCGCCCAGGGACAGACTACCGCTGAAATCCTTGCCGACTTTCTCCGCGAGCGGGGCATTGTCAATATCAATATCAAAATGCCCAAGGGTTTGTCTACCAGTAGTACCAATCATTTTGCTGCGGGGGTTGACGATCTGATTACTTGGCTAGAATTAGAAATCATGCCAATTCGATCGAAGTATCAGGTTTCCTTCAATCTTGTCGGTGGATTTAAGAGTCTTCAGGGTTATCTCAACACGCTAGGAATGTTTTATGCTGACAAGATTATCTATATTTTTGAAGGAGAAAGTTCGGAACTAATTACCATTCCCCGACTGCCGATCTCGATCGATCTCAAACAACTTCAGCCGCATACGGTTAAGCTCGCACTGCTGGCTGAAGGGGATGGGTTGCCACGATCCGATATAATTGATATTCCAGAGGGACTAGTCGCACCGATCGACGATCGCTATCTATTGTCTAGCTGGGGACTGTTGATCTGGCAGCGAACGAAGCAAGAGTTATTAGGGGACAAATTATTAGACTTCCCTGGACTAGCATATCAGGATAAATTCCGAGCAGACTTCGATCGAACTAGAGAACCGTTTAAGCGGGTTAAGCTGCAAGAAACTTTAGCAAGAGTGTCCTATTTATTGACTGCCAATCGCGGTAGTACTCAAGCATTAGTTGGCGGTGGATTACAGTATGCGCCATTAGTGGGGCAAAACATCGACCACTTTCGGATTACCCAAGATCTCCGCGTTACCTGTCGTCCAGATGCGGGTACGTTAATCCTATATCGCTATGGTGAGCATCAAGTGAATGAAAGTCCCGTTTAGATTTGGTTTGGGCTGTCTTGCCGTAATTGCGTAGAGAGATAAACTCGATCGTAAATGGGGGTTGCTGCTGATGGCTGACGATGGGGATAGGTTAATAAGTTACCACCATTTCAACTATGCCAGAATTTAGACATCCGCCGACTGTAGAAGTTTTACAGTCTCTAATTGCACCTTCACCTTTTCATCTTATTGTTAATCTTCAGAAATCGGTGCGTTTGTGGTATGCACTCAGTCAATTTGATGGTGATTTTCAACTGGAGACGTTTACCGATATACAATGGCGCGATCGCTTATTTTTAGCTCCTGGTCGTACTTGGGATGACAAAGCAAATCCTACCGACGGTTGTATTTGTACTAAAACTATCGAACAGATTATCGGATCTCAATTAGACTGGCAACAATGGAAAAGATCGTATCTTAATCTTTACTCAAAAAATACTGATAATAATAAACTTCAAGAAGATTTAGAAAGAATCGAATCATCAAAGCCATTTAATATCACACAAAAAACACTTAAAAATGACTTAAGTACTTTAGTAAATAGATCTTATCTATCTGTAACAGTAAATGTATACATGATACCGATGGTATTTCCAGAACTATGGACAAATAATAATTCATCATTGGTAGATGTAGAAGCAGAAAACAATAAGAGTAATCCTGGCTTGTCTGAAGAATTTATGTCTTTTGCCGATTTATTTTGGCAGCCACTAAATAAGATTCAGAGATTCTATATTCATGCAGATTATGAATGTTCCATTGAAATAAGCTCGCGAGTATCTGAGTACCGAAAGAAATTAGCAGATATTTGGGATGGAGACAAAGGATCGCCTTGTAAATTGATCTACAAAAGTTCTAGTAAAATTCAAACATATTCTGCCATTACTTACCCAGTCTGTATTTACTATTATCAGCGAGCTTTTTATCTATGTGCATTTGGAACTAATCAAAATGAATCAGAGTCTAATTGGCATAATTATCGCCTCGATCGAATTGAAGACTTAGAGTGTTTAGGCTGGGATAATAATGATATTCCTAGCGATCTACGAGCAAAATGTGAAGACTGTGAAGACATCAATTTGATTTATGACGATATATACCAAGGCATTGCGGATGCGTATGGGTTAGATATAAATCTACCTATAAAATCGATGCTGCTGAGGTTCGATCGAAACTTTCACGATCGATACATTACAAATACCTTGAGACATCATACATTTAAGGCAGTTAATTATGAGGAAATAGATTTGTTGATTCAAGAACGAAATTCAGCAGAACATCAACAAATAATGGCAAGAACAAGGCTTTATCCTAATGATGCTTACTATAAAATGAATTATCGAGTAGGCGATAATAGTGTAATTATGCGATTACGTGCTTGGTGTCCTAATGTTGAGGTATTATTACCCTTCGATCTGCGCGATCGAATGCGCGAAGATATACAAAAGACTTGGAATTTTTATAAGGACGATCGTAGATAGAGATAGTATCTATTGGGCTGGAAGAGTAGCAATTGACTATCTTTTAACCTAACATCTGTTTAAACAGCTTCCAGAGTAAATAGAGATATTTTCTCATACATTACCTCTGCAAACCTTAATTTACTCAAATCTGCGGCTGATAAAACGATCTGATAATTGAAGATCTGATAGCAGGAACTCAAGCCAGGATAACTCGGTGAGTTTTGCTGTTTCAGTTCTTCACCAAGCGAGATCCACTCTCCATCAAAGTCTAAGCCAACTTCTTCCTGCAAGGCTCTCTGTGCTGCGATTAAAGGGGTTTCACCTAGCTTTATTTTCTCAGAAATACCTTTCAATCCCCGTTGGCGGATGGCTCCTGTAAAAAATATTTGCTTGTCTTCAATAAGGATAAATAATCGATCGCCTAATCGAACATTTATAACGATTGTCACCACGCTAACAACTCGCGTGAGGATACCATCGATCGATTCTAGTTTCGCTTCGCCACTATCGATTTCCGCTTGGAGATTGATGATATTCTTAGTACCAAACTCGTGCGACCAATTATCAATGTTGATACCGTTATCTCGTAAGACTTTTGGTAGATTCATGATGTTGTTACCTGTTTAACCTACGATCTCAATCGCATGAACGTTTGCTTTGATGCTTAATATTAAAACAAATGTTCAGAAATGCCCATTTCTGCGATCGAGTTAAGCTAGGAATCTAAATTTACCCGATCGATTTTAACAGTTGACAGGTTAGCGAAGTTTTTGGAGGGAATCAGAGTCGAGGTAGCCTCAGTGGAACAATCACTTCTATCTAGGTAATGTGGACTCGATCGAGTGGTTGGATTTCTGGCGCGGATCTCCGCGATCTCCTAGAAGCCGCATTCTCTCGTAGAGGTTCGCGCTGCCAGACGTAGCAAAGCTTTGAGCGATTTAGATCGAGTTTTATTCTCAATAATTTCTCTTTATTGACAATTGACAAGTAGACCCGCGCAAT
>JBBRVB010000173.1:0-8163 GCA_038247275.1 Chroococcales cyanobacterium | reverse complement strand
CACCCTTAATTTAGGAGCCGTTGCCCCTATTATTTTATGGATCGACCACAGACTTGGAGCGATCGCTTTGAGGGTACACTACATCCAGCGATCGCCAAATTTAATGCTAGCATTGGCTTCGATCTCGAACTAATCGAATACGATCTGACTGGTTCCTGCGCTCATGCCCAAATGCTGGCTCACACAGGGATTATCAGCCCGACAGAAGGTGCCGAATTGGTAGCTGGATTGGAACAGATTCGGGTTGAGTATCGAACGGGTAATTTCCATCCTGGTGTGGATGCTGAGGATGTTCACTTTGCAGTAGAACGCCGACTGACGGAGATTGTTGGTGACGTTGGTAAAAAGCTACATACCGCCAGATCGCGTAACGATCAAGTCGGTACCGATACGAGATTGTATTTACGCGATCGCATTGGGCAGATCCAAGCTCAACTCCGGGAATTTCAGCAAGTATTAGTCACTCTTGCCGCCGAACATATCGAGACGCTGATTCCTGGTTACACCCATCTCCAACGCGCTCAACCACTGAGTTTGGCTCATCATTTACTTGCCTATTTTGAGATGGCGCAGCGGGACTGGGAGCGACTGGGAGATGTTTATAAGCGGACGAATATTTCACCATTGGGATGTGGGGCACTCGCGGGGACGACTTTTCCGATCGATCGCGCATACACTGCTGAAATACTCGGTTTTAGTAATATTTATGGGAATAGTTTGGATGGCGTGAGCGATCGCGATTTTGCGATCGAGTTTCTCGGAGCTGCGAGCCTGATTATGGTACATTTAAGCCGTTTGGCTGAAGAAGTCATCATCTGGGCATCCGAAGAATTTCGATTTGTCAGTTTGACCGATCGCTGTGCCACAGGTTCGAGTATCATGCCGCAGAAGAAGAATCCCGATGTCCCCGAATTGGTAAGGGGTAAAACCGGGCGCGTATTCGGGCATCTCCAAGCGATGCTAGTGATGATGAAGGGGTTACCACTCGCCTATAACAAGGACTTGCAAGAGGATAAGGAAGCTTTATTTGATGCGGTAGCTACCGTGCAGGCTTGCCTGGAAGCGATGACGATTTTGATCCGCGAGGGGATTGAATTTCGCCCGGCGCGACTCGCCGCCGCCGTAGCATCGGACTTTGCCAATGCTACTGATGTCGCTGACTATCTAGCTGCTAAAGGAGTACCCTTTCGCGAAGCTTATAATCTGGTCGGGAAAGTAGTCAAAACTTGCTTGAGTCAAGATAAATTGCTCAAGGATCTCAGCTTGGCAGAGTGGCAACAGCTTCATCCAGCATTTGAAGCAGATATATATGTAGCCATCGATCCCAAACAGGTAGTCGCTGCGCGCAATAGTTATGGGGGGACTGGATTCGATCAAGTTCGTCAAGCGATCGATCGAGCCAAAAGTCAGCTTAGTTAGTAGGAGCAGTCGGGGATAACAGCGGGACAGAAATTCGATCTTCCCTACTCTCTATCCCCTACACTCTACTTTCTAAGCTAGGTTGCTGCTGCTGAAGTATCTTCGTTATCTTCCTCAGCCGACGTGCCATTGGATTGGGGGCGGAATCTCGATTTGAACATCCGTCCGCCAGTGGGGCGTTTTCTAAACTTACGAGCGTATGCTTGATTACGCTCCGCCTTTTCCTTCTTCAGGTTGCGGCGTTTTGCCATATGTGCCTCTGTAAAAATAAACGATAGGTAACTGCCAACCCAATCGAAACTGGGTTTGTCAGGGGTATGCCAAACATCCTTAGCCGTCTGAATCAAAGATCGAGTCTAACCATCGGTGATAAAGCCGAGCGGACGTAGCTTCACTAAATATTATCATACGCGATCGCGTACCCCAAAGGCTAGTAGCTGGATCGATTTCCAGGTCATCACAGATCGACGAGCGTTTGGGTTACGATTGGATTACACCCCTGAGCGTAGGTGCTCAGAGATTCGGACTCTTCACGTTTAGCCATTATGGTCGATCGCAGTTCTCGGATCAAACTCTCAGCCGGACAGATATCTTGGCGTGAAGCTGGAGACGATCGTCGTCCCGCACTGATATTTTTGCATGGTAGTTGGCACGATCGGCGGCAATGGGATCGGGCAATCGATCTATTAAGTAAAGATTTTCATTGTTTGGCGATCGATTTATTGGGATTTGGTAATTCGACGGCGATCGAAACTCCCAATTCGATCGAGATGGAAGTTGATTGTTTACATGAGTTTATCACTGCACTCAACTTACGCCAAGTTTACCCGATCGGACATTCTTTAGGTGCCTGGATTGCAGTTAGTTATGCCCTCAAGTATCCAAAATTAGTTAAAGGGGTAGTCACAATTTCACCTGAAGGATTTTCTAGATCTAATCGACAATATAATTTAGGAACTAAGTGGTTATTATCTCATCCAGTAATCTTTGAACTTTGGCTAAATAGCTTGCAAGCAATGGTATCGATCGGTGACAGTGCTGCATTAGCAAAAAGTTTGGCTGATTGGAACTTTTATAAGAGATTTCCAACTACTTGTAAATTGCTGTTCCAGAGATCCAATCGCGATCTAGATCGCGAATTAGTTGCCGATCGATTGGCTCAATTTAGAGTACCATTACTGATTCTTCAAAGCGATCGTGCTAGTCGGCAGACAATCGATCGAAGTCAAGTTGATGCCAGTAACATTAGTAGATCTGAATACAAATTAATTGCTGAGTCAGAATCAGCATCACCACAGGAATTAATGGTACAGATGGCGATCGAGATTCAAACATTTCTCAATCGCCTTCAACTTCAAGTCGATCGATCGGAAGTCGAATTATGATGATAATACTCGAACATTGTCGCGTTATTAATGATGTTTAGGTAAAATTGCGGAGAGTCCATCGAATAGTAAATCTCGATCGAATCTTATTTGTGCTAGTGAGGGCACAGCTAAATTTGAATGCAAGTAGCTAGTTAAGAGTTCACCGTCACCACCAGTAAAGACGATCTGACTGGTGGGAAATAACTGCTGCCAATCTCGGATGAAATCACCAATGCCCGAAGTGATTGTATGTAAGATGCCACTAGAGATCGAGCCGGCAGTATTATCGCTCCAACGCGGGGGCAATTGGATGGGTAATCGGACTTCTGGGAGGGCGGCTGTACCGAGCGATAGAGAGCGCATTTGCAATCTCAATCCTGGTAAAATGGCACCACCAATGAACCGATGTTTGTCATCTACACCCGTAATCGTCAATGCTGTACCACCATCAATGATTAAGATCGGATAGCCATAAACTTCACCCGCACCAAATGCAGTTAAAGCTCGATCGATTCCTAGAGTTAGATAGAGATTAGCTAAGGGAATATCTGCCAGGGTAATTAACTTGACTTGGGGTAGTTGTTGCCAAATCTTGGTTTGGCTGGGAACGACAGAAACTAAATAGATCGGAATCAGATCGAATTCAATCGCCTGTTGGTTAATTAATAGTTGGCAATCGATCGGTAAAAAGTCTAAATAGCGATCGATACTGAGATATGCTGTATCCCAACTAGCTTGAAATTTGGTATTTAAAAACCAAGCCCAATGATAACGGGAATTACCGATCGATAAACCAAGCTCAATAGTTACAACCATCTGCTGCAATGCTCTACTTCTTTGGTGGTATCCGACTTGGAATCCCGTCACAGCCACCAGGAATGGTTTGCCGAGATTTGTCGCCACACCACATGCAGCAATATTTACGTTGCTCCTCGGACATTTCCTGAACATTGGTAAAATCGGCATTTTCGATGACCGCGCCTGTAAATTCACCTGTCGTATAATTGGGAATCTCATTGCGACTGCGGGGGCTGGCAATTTCGGCATTGTGACCGTAAAAAAAGCGAGTACCTTTGACATCAGCACCATTTAAATTGGCTTCATATAAGATAGTGCGGGCAAAGTTAGCCTTCACCAAATCGCAACCACTCAAATTAGCCCGAATTAAATTAGCATCGCTAATATCTGCCCAACGTAAATCCGCTTGAGAAATATCGGCACCTGCTAACATTACCCCCAAATCGATCACCCGCACGCCATGTAGCCGATCTTCATCATAACCACCATCGCCATCCAAAATCGCCCTACCGAGCCGGCGATCGCGTCTGAGTGGAGTGAGTAGTTTAGACTGAGACAGAAAGCGTAGCACCTTAGCTTTGCCTGCTGCATCGATACTACCGAGTAATGCCGCCGTCCGTCCCGCCGCAAAGGCTTGTTCTTGCGGCCAATCTTCGAGAAAACCGTCATCATCGAGGACGAGATCGGAAATGCCTTGAAAATAAGCATCGATCGTCTGTTGTTGAGTGAGAATGTTTTGTTGAGTAGTCAGTCGGTTTTGCTCGATCGTCAGGTCGCGCGAGATAATATACTGTCGCCAAGCGATATATACTGCTAGGATAGCAATCAAAATCTGACCGAATGCGCCACCCCACTCGCCCGAAGCACCGACAGCATTCCAATCAATCCGATCGGAAAAACTACTCACGTACTCAAAAAATTCTAGAATCTGGAGCAAGCCCACTAGGGCAATCAGTACGGTAATTGAGGCGACTAACTGTAACCGTTGTGCTGGCGAGAGGGAATCTAGGAGTTCCTGCCGGACACCGCGATAGATAATCGGGATCGATAATACTAGTGCGATCGCACATCCAGCGGCAGCAATCCAGGTGTTATTGAGCCATAATCCGAACACCATAATGGCGATCGCTATCAAATTTCCCCAGATTGTCATGTTCTATGCAAAATACCTAGTCGCTCGGATCGAAATATTTCAATTGTTTAGCCGATATGATGTCATAATAACATTTTTTGTTCGTGTTGAAAGGATTAGTTTTTTAAAAGATGCCAAAAATTATATTTAAGTTACTTGGAGTTGCTTTGATTGCGACGATTGGCGGTGCCTATTATGTCTGGCAACAAGCAATTCAAGTGCCTGAAGAATACACTGAAGCGACTACCGACGACAAAGTAGATAGTCTGTCTCTACCATTGCAGCCCAGTCAAATCACCGAACGTGTGGCTCTCACCAAGCAAAAGATTACCGCTCCGATCGATCGTGCCCAATCGGGTCAAAAAGTGAAGATCGAACTTAGCGATCGAGACATCAACAATTTAGTAGTAGCTAAACTGGCAAAATCGCAGCTCGATCGGCAGATACCAGTCGGTATTAAAGGCATTAAAACTAATATTAAAGACGGCAAAATTTATACTGGGGCAATGGTAAATTTAGACCAGCTAACACACAACAGCAAGCCGGGTAGTCAAGCCGCAGCATTGAGTAAGCTCACTGACAAATTAGCCTTCCTGAAAGGGCGTGATGTCTATGTGGGAATTGTCGGTAAACCGACAGTGGAAGGCGATCGGGTCAAGTTTGCACCAGATACTCAAATTAAAATTGGGAATATGAATTTTACACTCACTCAACTTGCTGAAAACTTAGGCATATCACCAGCAAAACTGCAACAAACACTCGACCTGCAATTACAACAACAAAACTTCAAAGTTAATCGGATCGATCTAAACAATAATGGACTAGAAATTGAGGGTGCAAAAAAATAATTAATCATCGATAATGCGTAGGCACAGCCTCGCCGTTGGCGATCCGACTGTTAGCGTTGGCGTTAGCCTACCCGTTAGGTAGTAGCCCACTTTTGGCAGCCGATCGCCATTGGTGTAGCCTCCCCGTTGGCAGTACCCAAAACCCCAAGCCTAACTAAAGGATCGCGAATAGAACTATAATCTGTGATTGGCAAGCCCATCTATATTTTAGGAGTTCACGGTGGAACGGACATTTATCGCAATCAAGCCTGACGGCGTTCAACGTGGTTTAGTTGGTGAAATCATTCGTCGTTTAGAAACCAAAGGCTTTACCCTCGTTGCCTTAAAACTATTGCACCCCAGCCGCGAATTAGCCGAACAGCATTACGCAGTTCACAAAGAAAGACCTTTTTTTGGCGGTTTGGTTGACTTTATGACATCTGGCCCAGTAGTCGCCATGATTTGGCAAGGTGATGGTGTCGTTGCGGCATCTCGACTGACGATTGGCACAACTAATCCATTAGTGTCCCCTCCCGGCACGATTCGGGGCGATCTAGGTATTAATATCGGTCGCAATCTGATTCATGGTTCTGATGCCGTTGAAACTGCTCAGAGCGAGATTGCGTTATGGTTTAAAGAGGAAGAATTGGTTGATTGGACACCTACCTTAGCACCTTGGTTGGCTGAATAAACAACGACTAAAGTCGTCGCCGGGGCTGCAAATGCCTACGCAGACTAATATCTCTCTAAATAGTGGGACGACACGACTAAAACTGTGGGTAAAGATCTTACTCAAAATATTACCGGTTGTATTTTTCAGAGTTCTGAATACCCACAGTTTTAGCCTTGTCGAGCCAGTAGGGTGGGCATTGCCCACCGTCTATGTTTCGGTCAATATCTATCTCATAAATACTTACGTTTAATGAGGATTGAGGTATTGAGTACTAGGAAATTGACAGGATGATTGTTTCCTAAAACCTAAAGCCTAAAACCTAAAGCCTAAAACCTAAAGTCCACCCCCACTAGCCGCAATATCATTACACACACTCTAAATGCAACAGGTTGACTTCACAACATTGACTGCGGCAGTACGGGAGTTACAATCGGACTGGATACCTGCACGAGTTGAAACTGTCTACCAACGCGATCGCTACACCCTCGCACTCGGCTTGCGAACCCTCGAAAAAAAAGGCTGGATTGCCATCTCCTGGCATCCCCAAGCCGCCCGCATCGTCCTCACCGATCCGCCACCCAGAATTCCCGATACCTTTACTCTCAGCCAGCAATTGCGCTCTGTATTGGGGGGATTGGCGATGGTTGAGATGCAAATGGTAGCTCCCTGGGAACGCTTAGTCCGGCTGGCATTTGCGACCAGACCTGGAGCCGAAGCTTTATATTATCTGTATGTAGAACCGATCGGGAGATATAGCAATCTCACCCTGACCGATGCCGATAATCTCATTATTACCACCGCGCATCAGGTTAATAATAAACAGTCTAGCGTGCGGACGATCGAAACTGGTAGACCCTATGAAGTACCGCCATCACTAACCGATCCGATGCCCAATCTGGAGGAATCGATCGATCGGTGGATCGACAGGGTTAGTCTCATTCCCGATAAACTCAATCAGCGACTAGTCCGCAGCTATCGCGGCTTGAGCACGATCTTGATGAATGAGCTGATTACCGCCGCTGGACTAGATCCGATTCAAACTACCGATACATTAGCTCGATCGGATTGGGAAAAGTTGTTTGAATACTGGCAAATCTGGCTCAGAACCCTCACTCAAGTCGCAGGATATCAATTTCATCCTCATCTCACAACTAACGGCTTTAGCGTCCTGGGATGGAACATGGGCATTCCAGTAGCTACAGTCAATCAAGCAGTTGAGACTTACTATACACGCATACTCGATCGCGAAGCATTTAACCAACTCAAGCATCAACTCACACAGAAACTCAGCACGATCTTAGCTAAATTGCGTGTCAAAGCTAATACCTTCAAAACCAAACTGCAAGAGTCTACAGGTGCCGATGAATATCGGACCAATGCCGATCTGTTAATGGCATATCTCCAGGAATGGGAGCCAGGGATGAAACAAATTATCCTAAATGATTTTGAGACGGGAGAGCCAGTCAAAATCAAACTCGAACCCGAAAAAAATGCGATTCAAAACGCCCAATTTCTCTACAAACGTCATCAGAAGCTCAAACGCGCCAAACTAGCAGTAGATCCATTACTTGCCGAAGTTCAAGCCCAAATTGACTATTTAGAGCAAGTCGAAGCTAGTATTTCTCAAACCGAAGAAGATCGCGATAACGATGTCTGCGAACTGCTCCAAACTCTATTAGAAATCAAGAAAGAGTTAATCGATACCGGATATTTCCCCGCAGCAGATCGGATCGCGAAAGCCGAACTAGCCGAAACAAAACCTCGATCCCTGAAAACTCCCAGCGGCTTTGAACTCCTGATCGGACGCAACAATCGTCAAAATGATTTGCTGACTTTTAAAACAGCAACAGAATACGATCTCTGGTTTCATGCTCAGGAAATTGCAGGTAGTCATGGCTTATTAAGAATTACCCCCGGTGCGGTAGCACAGGAGGAAGATTTACAGTT
>JBBRVB010000172.1:0-8170 GCA_038247275.1 Chroococcales cyanobacterium | reverse complement strand
TTTTTGCCAACTCGTTCTTGGATATAGAAGATCGAGCCGGAGGAGGTAGCCGCAATCGTTACTGCTAGACAGAGATAAAGTGGGGCGCAAAATATTAACACCGATAGTGAAAAAACAATGTCAAATAATCGTTTAGTCAGATCTCGATCGTGGCGACGGAAGATCTGCTTGTTAGCTGGGTGCTTGGATCGCGGACTGGTAATAGGTCGATCGGTTGCGGTCATCTTACTCCTCAATTTCACTCTATTACCACTATTCCCCAGATTGTGTCGAAAAATTGCTGTTATCTAGGTAAATACCTACATTTTTATTTCACCGCTGCGCTCGATCGATTGCCACTGGTTAGTGTAGCGATCGAGTAGACTGAGGTATTGCGATCGAAATACCTCAGTCGCAAAGCCTTCAGCCCGATCCCGAATTAGTGCCGATTGGAACTGCTGTTGATAAGTTTCAAACGTATCAATCGCGGTAACGATGGCGGCGATGGTTTGAGTCGGAAAGAGAATTCCCGTACCATTGTGGGGGTGAGAGCGAATGTCCAAAACAGTTTCAGCCGCTCCACCAACCCCGTAGGCAATAACTGGTGTACCACAAGCCATCGCTTCTACCAATACAATACCAAAATCTTCGCAAGCTGCATAGACAAATCCTCTAGCACGAGCTAAATAATCTTGAACGACAGAGTTGGGCTGCGATCCAAGCATCGTGACGTTAGGTTTAGCAATTTGTTGCAATTTTTGTAATTCTGTTCCCGTCCCAATGACGACAAGGTTTTTACCACTCTGATTGAATGCTTCCACAATCAGAGCAACTTTTTTGTAGCCGACGAGACGGCAAACTGTCAGATAAAAGTCTTCTTTTTGAGGCGTATAGGTAAATCTATCGATATCGACAGGGGGGTAGATCACATCGGCTCGTCGCCGATAGCATCGCCAAATCCGGCTGGCGGTAAAATGGGAATTGGCAATAAAGTGGTCTACTCGGTTGGCTGAGAGGACATCCCACTGACGCAAGCGATGTAATAGATACCGGGTAAATATGCCGGGAATGCCCCTCCCCAGTCGGCTTTGGTGTAAATAGTCAAAAGTCAGATCCCAGGCGTAGCGCATGGGCGTATGACAGTAACACAGATGCAATTGTTGGGGGGTAGTCAGAATGCCTTTGGCAACGGCATGGGCGGAGGATAAAATTACATCATAATGCCGTAAGTCTAATTGCTCGATCGCCATAGGCATTAGTGGTAAATATTTCTGGACGTTACTTTTTGCGCCGGGGAAGTTTTGGAGAAAAGTAGTCCCAATTTGTTTTTGATAGAGATAACTTGCTGGATTGGTAGATTCAAAATCGATCAATGCATATAAATCGGCATCGATAAACTCTAAGATTTCTTTGACTACTAATTCCGATCCGCCAGTGGCTCGGGGTGTCAACCATTCATGGACGAGGGCATAGTTGAGATTCGATCGGGGTTTGAGTGGTACGGACATCTTTTTTCGGGCACAGTTTAGCGAACACACTGCGGATAGGGAATAGGGGTCTCCCTACTGGGCGGGTGACAAAGGCGAGACAAGTAGAGCACCTTTTCAAGACAGGAAATAGGGATTTTGGATAAAAATATTGAGCCTATCTATTTAGCTTATTGTCCTATTTCCAGCTTTTCGATCCATTGTTTGATAACCAAGGCTCGATTAAAATCTGGTTGATGGAGATAATTCGCTTGTAAATTATTTAGGATTCGGTGGAGAATTTGACGATTGCTAACTGGCTGGAGTATTTCTGGCGGTAAAAAGGGAATGTCTTGCTGATAAATATTCATCAATTTTTGCCGACAGTCTTCGACAAATAATATCTCACCACGCTCGAAGACATCAACAAAGATGCCCGCATCTTCAAAGTTGGGACGGATCAAAAAATGTCCGGGCATCCCAATCCCCACCATCGGAAAGTCACATGACTTGGCTAAATGTAGATAAACTACCGCCAATGTAATCGGAATCCCCGTCCGCCGATCGAGCACATCATTGAGGAAACTATTACATGGATTATAATAATCTGTCCCATTACCCTGAAAGTTTAATTCTGTATACAAGTATTCATTAATAACTTGAATAACCTTGAGCGGATAGCGATCGATGGGTAATCGGTTAGCGATCTCAGCACTCATCACATCTAAACGCTGTAAATAGCGATCGATATCCAGCTCTGGATATTCAATCTGGGCTATATATAATGTTGCCTTTGATAAATTTATCTCTCGATCGGGTCGTTCGATTTCAGTCAAGAATAAGCTGAGAGGATTAGCCATTTAGGAAGTAGAGGTTAGAGGGTAGTCAATTAATACAGAGGTTCATTCAGTTGACAGTTGACAGCGACACAGGTATGGCTGAAATACGGGAGGACAGCTAATTATTAATTATCAATTATCAATTATTAAGGTCTTTTCCCGATCCGTAGCGATAGGCTTGGAGTAGTTGTTGATAATAATACTGCTGTGCTGGTGGTAACGAGTCGAGTAGTGGGATGAGTAATTTACCGATCGGATAGAGTCCACTATAGCCACCGAGATTGATATAATTTATCAGCCAATCGAGTAAAGTCACGATCCCGACATGGGGAACGATTGGTAGTACCGCTAGGGGATTGGTGAGTGAGGTTTGAAATAAGGTGCTAGAGAGTGCGGGAAATTGAACGACATCTTGCAAAAATGGCCGGAGGACATCATCACCTAAATTCTCCATCGATCGAAACACCGCCGCTAACAAATTATTGATGAGATTTGGATCTACTTGTTGAGTGATACCCACGCTCATTGCTCGTTGAAACATCCACGTCACACCAATATTTGGCTGATAGGGTTGGAGTAATTGGAGATCTTTATTGCTAAGTGCATCAGCTTCGATCGCCATCACAATCCCATCAGTCAATCGGGACAAATGACGCATCATCGCCCCAAATCCACCGAAGCTGACGGGTGATTGACTACCACTACTATCGCCGATTAATAATACTCGCGCCCAGGGAGTTTTGAGCGGGCTATCGCGATAAGATGGAAAGCAGCCAAACAGACAGCGTTGAAAATTTAGCCGCTCTAATTCTACCTGTTGATACGTCGGTAGAAGGCGCAGATATTCATCGAATAAGAATTCGAGACTAAATCTGTCAGGGTGTGCGTCGAGATAGGTAAATAAATAAGTAGTCCGCCCATCGCGGGCAGGAAATGCTTCCCAGAAATACTGACACTGATGTTGAATGGGGGTAATGGAAGCAAAAAGATCGCCCGTCTCATTGTGCGTAAATCCCGTCGCACAACTCCCGACTACCAAACAAATTCCCTCGGGTTTTTTGCCAGCTCTAGCTTGAGCGGCGATGGGCGAAAAATGTCCCATCGCATCGATAACTAGTTTACTAGTCAATCGTCCCGTCCCTAAATCGATCGCGACTCCATTGGGATGGATTGTCACTCGATCGCAACTGGTAAACTCTAGTAACTTGCCGCCATCTGTAATGAACTTTGCCTTGAGAGTGGCGAGTAAATAAACTGGATCTACACCAATATTTAAGACATCCCGCACCCAGATATCCGGGGTATGGGGAAATGCGATTCGCGCCGGATTGTATTCAGTCGCGATCGCCACTGCTAATTCTGCTTCAGATAATAACTCTAGCTCTAAGAGCACTATCAATTCCGCCCGCGAGATATTCCACTCCTGTGCTCTCCCTTTCAACTCCCCACGCTCGATGACGGCGACTTGCAAACCTCGCCGCTGGAGTGCCGCCGCCAGGATAATTCCCAATGTACCACCAGCAATCGCGATCTCCACATCGATGGTTTTTAAAAATTCATCGCTGGAAACGACCATTTCTCGTTGAGAAATCTGCCCCTGACGCAAATTTTGCCACATTTTATCGACTCGATCGAGATTGGCAAGCGTAGCGGCGGGAAATTGGGCAGCCATGTCAGCAGCAATCGGCATAGAATTAGAACAGGAGGATTACTTAATTATGGTAGATCGAATTGATATTCCGGCTCAGGCACGATCGCTGCTCAAAATCTTAATCGGTGTCGCTTGGCTCGATGGCGAAATTCAACCAGAAGAGCGTCAATATCTCACGAAAGTTGCCCAAATGCACCACATCGTCGATCCTGAGATCGACTCATTACTAACTAGTCAGACACCAATCACCCTGGGAGAGTGCGAACAGTGGGTACAAGATTATTTGGGAGATCGATCGATCTTTGATGATGATGGACTGATTGAAGCAATTAGCGGGTTAATCTATAGCGATGGCGATGTGGCAACCGCTGAAGCGAACCTCCTCGTCAATATTCAATCAGCACCTGCATTAGGAGTTCCAACTCAACCGCCATTAATCATCAAAATTCAGCAGCTTTATCGAAATTGGTTTCACAAGACTCGATCGAATTAATTTAACTTATTTCTGTGTTGCGAATCTCTCAACGACATCTGAAAATTCTTGAAGCTTGTCCGCGTCAATTCGAGTACACTTTTTGCGATCGATTGACATTGCCTACCGCTCCAGAACGACAATCCAAAACTCAATTGGGGAGTGAATTTCACCTACTCATGCACCAGCGTGAATTGGGACTCCCGATCGAGCCAATCCTCGCGCGCTCTCCGCAACTGAGTGCCTGGATGCAGGCAACGCTTCAGACAGCCCCGGAACTATTTGCAACTGATGCACACACCTGGCGACAGAGCGAACATGTGCGGACGCTAGAAATCGGTAATTACCTATTTACGGCAATTTACGATCTGCTAATTTGGCGATCGGACCAAGCCACTATTATCGATTGGAAAACTTACCCACTACCGCGCTACAAAAAAGATTTAGATATCGAATGGCAAACTCGGCTGTATCTATATTTACTAGCAGAAACTAGTGATTATGTCCCCAAACAAATTAGTTTTACTTACTGGTTTATTCAATCCACACCACATCCCAAGTCGGTGAAAATCGACTACACGCTCAAGCAACACCGTCAAACCCAGGTAGATATTCTCGCCTTACTGGACAAATTAACAACTTGGCTCGATCTCAATAGCACTAAGCCGGAACCTTTTCCCCAAGTAGCACCGTCTATGGGCTTATGCCAGCGGTGTAGCTTTGCCGTTCGCTGCTTTGGTGCAGCCGCTCCTGGCGAAAATCATCAACATCCAGAGTCACCAACATCGACATTTACCAGTGGCGATCTCGATTGTCTCCCCGCTCTTCCCATTTAGCCGTCTTAAGTTAAGGTTTATTAAGTTTAATAATACAATCTAAGTCAAAAGTACCAGTTATGCAACAAAAATCTCAAGATTAAGTTAAATTAGTCAGTACCTGTTTTTAGCTTGAAAGCGGCCGTTGCTAACGAGCGATTCTCTTTCCGAGAGGCTTTTGCTGAGGCAAAGGCTGTGCCTACGGCAGGCTTCGCCAACGCCAACGCCAACGCTTGAGTAATCACCTCCCAAAAATGCCATCATCGTCCCTATGAATCGACCATCCACATTCCGATCTGTTTGGCAACATCAAGTTTTGCGTGGAGCAATGTTTACTGGAGCCATCTTTGCGACATTATTACCAATTGCTGCTAGCTCGATTGCGGCATCTAAAGATAGCCCTAAAGCGATCGTGGATGAGGCGTGGCAGATTGTCAACCGAGAGTATGTAGACGGAACTTTTAATCGTTTGGACTGGCAAAAAACCAGAATCGAGCTACTCAAACGTAACTATAAAAACCGTCAAGAAGCTTACGTTGCCATTCGCTCGACACTCAAGAAATTGGGAGATCCTTACACTCGATTTATGGACCCCCAGCAGTTTCAATCCCTGACTAATCAAACCAGTGGCGAGATGTCTGGAGTGGGGATTAAATTGGAATCCAACCCCCGGACTCAGCAACTCGTAGTTGTCGAAGCGATCGAAAATTCCCCAGCCGCTAAAGCTGGGATCAAAGCTGGTGATGCAATCGTCGCGATCGATGGTAAGTCCACCAAAAATATGACGCTCGAAGGGGCAATTAGTCTGATTCGGGGCGAGATTGGCAAGTCCATCACGCTCAAAATTGCCCGGGATTCCAAGAGTCCATTCGATGTCCCCTTGACGCGGGCGCAAATTGAGGTGTCTTCGGTATTTTCCGAAGTTAAACAGGAAGGTGCGCTCAAAGTCGGTTATATCCGCCTCGCCGAATTTAGCTCCCATTCTTCCGAGCAGATGCAAAAGGCGATTAAAGATCTCAATCGTCAACAAGTTAATGCTTATGTATTAGATATGCGCGGCAATCCCGGCGGCTTACTTCAAGCCAGTGTCGAGATCGCGCGGATGTGGATAGATAATGGGACGATCGTCAAAACGGTCGATCGCAAAGGCGGTAATGAAGATTTTCGGGCAGTACAGGGCGCGCTCACCCAACTCCCGATGGCTGTGTTGGTTGATGGTAACTCGGCTAGTGCTAGTGAAATCCTCGCTGGTGCGCTCAAGGATAACCGCCGCGCCCAAATTGTTGGTGCTCAGACGTTCGGTAAAGCCTTAGTTCAATCAGTACATTCGCTCTCTGACGGCTCGGGAATGGCGGTAACTGTCGCCCATTACTATACTCCCAATGGCACCGATATCGGGCATAAAGGTGTCACACCGGATGTGAAGGTAGATTTGAGCTTGATGGAACAAAAGAGTCTTGCTGAGTCACCTTCGTTGTTGGGCAGCAGTCAAGATCCTCAATACAAGCGGGCAATATCTGTGCTCCAAGGTAACAAGATGGCTACCCCTACTAATCCTGGTCAAGTTCCGGCGATGAGCAGCAATCGCCAGAATTAGGCACACAGCACATAATTTTGTGAAAAACCCGACTCCAAAAAGTCGGGTTTTTGTTGTCACAGTAGCTAATGGCGATTTTTAAGCACGGCGGACAAGTTCTCTACTTTGCTGATGTTGCCAAATTTTAAATATTTCGTCGCGCCCATCATTTAATAAAGATCGATCGAGTTGATAGCCAATAATTACTTTATCAGATTTTTTGGTACCAGACTGAATTGGTTGAACTTTCAACCCTAACAGTTGCATAAATCGATTTAGTACGGAGATCGGGTTGACTTCACCATTATTATAAGCCGGCATATCGATCCCGATCGCGCGTTTAATATGCTGGCTACATAAGTAACTAATTCGTTTGAGTGAAATTAGATCTAGATCGTTAATTTGGAGCTGCCGATCGGGTGTTAAGAAATTGATAATCCCTAATGCTAATAATCCTTGAATTTTAAGAATATGGTGATTGGCATCTGGTAAAAAAACTTTTTCTGATCTAGTTTCGCGATCGCGATCCCAGACTAAATAAATTGATTGGGGTAGATACTGTTGATGATTGAGGAGATAAAAGTGAGTTAAGAGTTGCCCATAATAGCCTTTATCGTCCTTGAGTTTGAGTTCGGGTGTAATTGCGACACCATACCGCTGTTGCAAGGTATATTTTTCGATTTGAGCGCGTTCTAAGTCGGTGAGAAATCGCTTGTTGGATAGATACTGATAGTCACGATGACCGAGATCGCAAGCCGTCGCGATCGCCTGTGCTGCTTGGTATTTGACTTGTTGCTGAATTTTTTTAGTTTGCGTACCGATCAGATTGTACTCGCGATCGCGTTGTGATTTTCCTTTATGAATATCCGCAATTTGACGCATGATTTCTAGTGATTTCTGCGGATCGGTTTTAGTTGCCTGGATCAATGCCGTGCGTAGTTCTTGTAAACTATCTCGATCCAAATCTTCACCAATGGGATAAATTTGATGTCCCTCGCCAATCAATCCAGCTTTCACGGCATCTCGATAAAGTGTAATTGAGGCATTAATCCGGGCGGCAAATTTTGACCAAGTGCGGAGATGAATTGGATCGAAAACAAAGGGTAAATCGACATCAATCTGCATTGATGGACACATGAGCGCGTAATTTTCCTTGTAATTTTCTTGATACCAATAAGCTAGCGATCGATAATTATTACTACCACTCCCAATTGTGCCCATTCCCCGCTTCGCACACCAAATATGTCGCGGCACATTAGCCCTTACTCGTGCTAAGGCTTGGCGGACTTCGGTATCGGGAATGACACCTTGAAAAATGCCATAAACGCGATCGAAATGTTTGACATCGATACTAATCCCCGTGCCTAAAGTT
>JBBRVB010000171.1:0-8172 GCA_038247275.1 Chroococcales cyanobacterium | reverse complement strand
TTATAGTTCCCTAGATTCGATGATAGCTACCTTAGCTGGAGAAGTATTGTGGGGTTTGATTTAACGTAATTCGATTCTCTTTCCCTTCTCTCCGAGAGGCTCCGCCAACGGGACGCTACGCGAACAGAGACGCTTCGCGAACGACATCAGCCATTAAGCTGTCAAATACTTGGATCTGATGGAGTAGAGACTCAATCAGCCCCTCAACTCACGATCTCCATTACCCGATGCAAATAACTCTGAACCTAGATGAATCATCTTACTTCCTCTGGTTCATAGAAGAAATTATTGTTACTGGTGATAAATGGGCTGCTTGGAATATGCCATATATTCTAAGGTGCGATCGATCGCCAATAGAAATCGACATTACCTGTGACGATCTCCATGAATCATGGATTCAAAAGTGTATCTTTGAGATATCTGGCGATCCACTACGCATTTGTGGTGCTAGTTCGACAATGTTACATTGCCTTTTAAGTTTCAGTAGTTCGATCGCCAACCAGCAAATATTCTATGTTGCACAAAGGTGTAATGAGCCAATACCGAATTAGTACCAGCCTAGATTCGATCGATTCTTATTTCGACTTTATAGTTGCATACCCAGTTGGATTTTGATGATTCGCTCGATCGATTTGATCTCTTCTGATGTCAAATTACCGATAAGATTCTTCAATCGAGTTGTCACTTGACAATTAAGTCTCTGCACTCTACCATCGATCGGCAATAGCAGGTATTTTCCATGGCTAGAAGGATTCATCCGAAATCGGAAATCGAATCAGCCTTGCAGTATGTCGAAGAAAATGGATGGCGTGTCGATATTGGCGGATCTGATGCATGGGGCAAAATATATTGTCCTGATATCGTCGATCGATCCCTAATCGGACGCAACCCGTGTTGGTGTAGCCTACCGAAGGTAATCGAATCCCGCCAATAATATAAGCGTATTCGACACCATCCGCAAAGTATTCATTCACACTATCGAAGCCAAAACACGCGGCTACAAGGCTGAACAATTTTCCTTCAAAGTCAAAGGTGGTCGGGAGCATCCCACCTTTTAAAATTCTGAAATATAAAAATAACCTCGATCGTTGAACCACCTGATGACTGGTTCTTGATAATTTATTCTACAGTTAAGTAATAAAAAGTGGGATGCTCCCAAGGTGGTCGCTGTGAAGCCGTTAGCGGACAAGGAGTCAACACCACCTTTGATGAACTTCCGCCCCGATGTCTACGTCCAATGCAATATTTGTAAAGGCGAACGCTACAACCGTGAAACTCGCCAAGTTAAATAGAAGAGAGTCTATTCTATAAATTCAATAACTCGGACGATCGAGTCTGAGTGTGAAGTAAATTGGACGGCATGAGCTTCAATTTCAGCTAGTTGTCCGATCGCCAAACCACAGGGTCTACCATACTTAGCGCGGACTCGATCGCTAGCAATATTTAGAGCAGTGCGAACGCGATCGACAAAATCAGCCAGCTCGTAATCTCGCTCGATCTCGAAATACGATTTGACGATCGAAGAAGGCGAATAACAGGTTGCTTCGGAACCATCTGGCCATTGAATTTTAAAGCGAGTTTCAGGCACGATCTTAGGGGGTGAAATTACTATTACTAAGTTCCAAATCCAGTTAGTACTTGTTGGCTAAAATCCCAGAACATAGTGGATTCTTGTTGATTCTTGAGGATGATTTGTGGTGAATTAATCACTTCACCGATGTCTTGACAGATAATTTGTCGATCGAGAAACATTTGCTCAACTGCTAAGACACGATCGGGGCGGACACTGAGCAAAAATCCGTAGCTAGGAAAACTCACCAACCAGCGATCGAATGGTATTGCTGATGGTCTGGGAATGGCATCAAGATCGATTACTGCACCGCATTTAGAGGTTTCTAACAGCATCAAACTCGTGCCAATAATCCCCCCCATACTAATATCCTTTCCGGCAGTACACAGCCGATCCTCAGCTAATTTGGGTAACAGTTCTAGATCGCCACGGAGCCGAGTGGGTGCTGTTTCAGTCGCAGCATTCCAGAATGGATACTTGGGGTGAAGTTGACCGCGCAGATCGATCGCCATTAGTAATCGATCGCCAGGTTGCGCTTGGAAGCTAGAAATTAGATTTTGGGCACGTCCTAAAATCGCTACAGAGAGCGCGTTGTATTCACTCCGACTATTGGTGTGTCCGCCGACAATCGGGACTTGATAAGCCCGTGCAGCGGCACTGATCCCCGCCAGAATGGGCTGACTGATTGTCGCATCTTGACTCCACAGTGTATCGACAACCGCGATCGGTCTGCCACCCATGGCGTAGATATCGCTCACATTGACCATTACCGCACTCCATCCTGCAAACCACGGATCGGAAGTGACAAAATCGGGCATCATCCCCTCAGTCGCGAAGAGTAAGTAGCCATCTCGATCGGGAATGGCGGCACAATCATCGCCCACCAGGATATTACTGGGGGCGTTTGCTGTGGCAAGCAACTGCGCGACACTTTGGATATCTTGCTTGTGAACGATACCTAGAGATTGTCTGAGTGTGTGAGCCAGATCGACTAGTTCCATTAGGAGGCTGGGCTGTATTGTAAAGCTGGACGGATCTCGTTAGTGGCAGGATAGTAGTCTAAATTGGCTTGCATCAGGTGGTGAGTGATGCCACGGATTTCGATCTCTTCGAGTGAGTCCCAGTGCAACCGTTGGAAAAAGCGGACGTTTTGGATTTGGACGGTGGCAAGGAATCGATCGCAACCCCAATCATTGGCAGTAGTGACGGCTTTATTAATCAATCCTTTGCCGATGTGCCACCCTCGGCGATGGTTGGGATGGGTGCCCAATCTACCGCCATACCAAAGGCGGGGTTTGGGTTCGTAGATCCGCACGATGCCGAGGATTTTTAGAGATGGGGCATCGGGTTCGATGGCGACGATGGGATGAGCGATCGCATCAAGGGCATCTAGATCGTCAGTTTGGAATAAGCCTTGTTCTTCAACGAAGATTTTGCGACGGAGATCGAAGTAGGCGGCAATTTCTGGCTGAGTATGGGCGAGTTTGAAGAGGTAGTTAGGCATCATATTTTAGTAGATGAAACAACGACTGAAGTCGTCGCTAGTGATGCGAAGTCCGCCTGCGCGGACTGATATCCCCAACCGCTGTGGCTGGGCTTGTGCTAAGTGCTAAACTTCAAAGCTAGAAAGTGCCGAACAAGCACCGCATTTACCGCAGCCAGCTTTGATATCTTTGGCAGACATACCCGATCGATTCAACATTGCACCGACTTGTTGATATAAATCGAACATCATCTCGCTACTGGGGGCGGGATGATGTGCTAAGGGTGTACCGGAAATCGGCACAAAGGGCACGATGAAGGGATAAACACCAAGCTGGATCGCTCGATCGCACCCTGCAACCAGAGCCGCTACGGTATCCCCCAATCCTGCTAATAAATAGGTGCTCACCTGCCCTCTCCCAAACACCTCGACAGCGGCGGCAAAAGCTTGAAAGTAATACTCAACAGGCACATCCGCCTTTCCCGGCATCATCTTGGCACGTACCCCTGGGGTAATCGCTTCGAGATGCATTCCCAAGCTATCTACCCCCGCATCCTTGAGCTGCTGAAACCACCTAAAATCATCGGGGGGTTCGCACTGAGCTTGAATCGGCAGATCGACTCGTTGCTTAATTGCTTGGGCGCATTCGGCTAAATAAGCAGCACCGCGATCGCTCGTATTCGGGGTACCACTGGTCATCACCATGTGTTTGACACCATCGAGCCGGACGGCGGCGGCGGCGACTTCGGCAAGTTGAGCGGGGGTTTTGCGGGCGATCGTGCGATCGGCTGTGAGGGATTGTTCGATCGCGCAGAATTGGCAGACAGTCTCGCTGTTACGGTAACGCATACAGGTTTGCAAGACAGTTGTAGCTAGCACATCACGGCTGTGGAGTAGGGCGATTTTCCAGTAGGGAATGCCCTCAGCGGTCTTCAGGCTGTAGAATTCGGGCGTTTTGGGAAATTCGATCGGGGCGATTTCTCGTCCATCCAGGCGGATGCTTGCCTGGTTGGAGGCAGGATCGAGAGTGGCTGTATACGGGGATTGGGCGGCTGTTTCGGTGTAGATCGGCACCATGATCGTCGTACCATCGATCGTCACCGCTTTATGATCGGATGGCCCCGCACCGCCTTTTCTGCCCGATACTCCCGCTCCGACTTCTACTATTTGCAATCCTTGCGATTGCAGTTCGGTCATCAATTTTTGCTTGTTCATTGCCTCTTACTCCCCTCCTCGGAGGGGCTGGGGGTGGGTCGATAAATCCCCTCTTGGGAGGGGTGCCTGTAGGGTGGGGTGGGTAGATCTATGCCGTCACTTCCATTTACCACCGCCCACTGACTGGGATTCAACTGCAATTGCAACAGATCGGGACGGGAATAATGTCCCACGCTATCCATCATTCGCTTACGCTTGGTAATCAGCGCGAAATCCAGATCCGCGATCGCGATCCCTTCACCTTCGACAATTGGGGGATGGAGAATATTACCTTCAGGACTGATGATGGTGGTCAAACAACCGCCGCTTAATGC
Source organism: Chroococcales cyanobacterium (assembly GCA_038247275.1). Taxonomy (GTDB): domain Bacteria; phylum Cyanobacteriota; class Cyanobacteriia; order Cyanobacteriales; family Chamaesiphonaceae; genus Chamaesiphon. The sequence goes on along the minus strand of JBBRVB010000171.1, from coordinate 3,590 downwards.
TTTTTGGAGCTTGTCATCGGTAGTAATTTGGCTGACTTGTTCGGGAGAAAGCCACCCTGTTGCATTCACCACAAAACAACCTGCTTCGAGGGCATGATGGCGAATCGTGACTTCCATCTGATCTGCAAAAATCTGACCCACCATCGAACCAGGAAATTGAGCGCAATGAATCTGCTCGTGCTGTGCCATCAGCGCAAATCGCGCTAGTGGGTTGTAATGTTCCCAACAGGCTAATGCGCCGATCTTTCCTACCGCCGTATCCACCACCTTTAATCCCGCGCCGTCGCCTTGCCCCCACACCATCCGCTCGTGATAGGTGGGCGTAATTTTGCGCCGTTTGAGTAAGAGCGTACCATCAGCATCAAAAATCAGTTGAGTATTGTAGAGCGAACCGCCATCACGTTCATTAATTCCCAATACCACTACGATGTGATGCGATCGAGCCGCCTGACTCACCGCCGCCGTGACAGAGCTGGGTACTTCGACGGCTTCCTCATACAGTCGCAGATGCTCTTTGCCCATCAATACAGGTGGCTGAACGAACGAAAAGTAAGGATAGTAAGGAATTAATGTTTCAGGGAAAACCACGAGTTCTGCGCCCATTTGGGCGGCTTTATCGATCGCTGCCAACACTTTTTCAGTTGTGCCCTCACGACTGAATAAGACCGGACTAATTTGGACGGCGGCGGCCCGAACTTTGCGTGTAAAATCCACAAATCTCTCCTCTATAATCAATCCAAAATCATCGCGCCATCCATAGGAGCGGATTGATGCTATAAATTATCGCTAAATCCTCGAAATTTTGAATAAACCCGCCCAACCCTACTAGCAGCCTGATAACCGTTTCATCTACTTCGTGAAGAAATGATCTGGAGGTTGATAGTCGATGAGAGCGAGTTTGCTCGATCGCGATTGTTACAGCAATAATTAACTGCATAAACCTGCCCCTACAGGTCTGTGTTTGCGATCGACGATTAATTATTAAAAATCTTAAACGATCGATTGGTTACAACGTCCAAGTATCGAGAATAAACGCCCCTTCTTTCCGGTGCATCAGCACGATATCCAAGACATCCAACGGATTAATCGGAATAATCCCTGGAATTAAAGAAGCCTCCCCATGTCCATACAGAGCTTGCAATGCAAACCGACAACAATACACCTTGCCCCCCTCGCTAATGAATTTGGTAATTCGTGCAGTGAAGTTTTGATGTCCTGGAAATGCTTCGTCGCCTAACTTGGGAAAACCCCGTTGTAAACCCAGTGTCACACCAGGGCCGTAGAGTAATATCGAAGTCTCAAAGCCCTTCTTTTTCAATCGACTAGCTTGTAATAAATTTACCAGCCCGATCGATCCTTCAAATGCCACCGTGTGAAATGTAACTAATGCTTTCTCACCAGGTTCAGCTTGGACATCGGGGAAGACTTTTTCTTCATAATCAACAAGGAAATCACCAGTCTTATGGGCTGGGATAGTAACTTCTGGCATGACGATCTGCTCCGTTTCTGCTGGTCAAGATTGATGCCACATTAACGCTCGATCGAGTGCCAATTTTGTATTAATATATACGGAGTGATAATGTCTAACAGTATGGATAGTTAGTAAGTTGTCGATCGCCAAAATATCTCCAAAATCGATCTTTACCTATCTAAATCGCTAGGTTTTGAGAAAGATTGTAGCCTAGACTACGAACCGAGTAAAAATTCATTCACGACACTCCAAGGACTACTACTAGTAGACACCTTCGCTCTGAGAGTAATATGTTCGGCAATATAATTGGCATCACGAGCTACACCAGAAAATCGTGCCGAACCCCAAGTATGCAGCCAAGGTAAGCCAATAAAGTAACAGCCAGGGATACTAGCGATCCCGCGATCGTGGCTGGGATAACCATTACCATTGAAGACAGGAATATCGATCCAGCTAAAATCCGTCTGAAAGCCTGTAGACCAAATTACCGTCTGAATATTAGCGGCGACTAAATCCAAACTTAATTCCGAATTATGCGGTTGCCAAACTGGAGTATATGGTGGTTCGGTGGGCGCATCAATCTGTTCTTTTTCGATAAACTTGTCGATATTTTGTTTGATATTTTCAGCAACTGCATCCGCTCGATCGAGATTGTGCTGCAAGTCGTCCTGAAACTCCAGTTTACCATCACCAATCGATCGCAATCGTCCATGCAATTTCATTCCTGAAAGCGCAAATTTCCGTAAGTCGATTTCGCGTCCGCCATCACGTCCAGTGAGATAATGATTGGTATTACTTCGCGCCGTTTCTTTCTTAGGATGTTCGTCAATCGATAGATCGTAATAACCCATTTTATCGAGCCATTCTACCGCATCTTTACCTCGATACAGTCTGGGAGCGCGAGGTGCGCCACCAACACATAAATGTACTTGCGTCCCCGCCAGATGTAGATCCTCAGCAATCTGACAACCAGATTGTCCCGTACCCACTACTAATACGCTCCCTGCGGGTAAGGATTCAGGATTTTTGTAAGTAGAAGAGTGAATTTGATGGATCGAATCGGATAAACGTTCCGCCAGACGAGGGATTTTGGGCGTATGGTAGCCACTGACAGCAATAATGACTCGATCGCATGTATACTCACCGATCGAGGTACTGACGGCAAATACCCCCTCCATCTGGCTAACTTTAGTTACCGTCACCCCTTCTTTCAGCGGTGGATTGAAGCTAGCCGCATAGCCTTCGAGATATGTGACGATCTCATCCTTGGGCATAAATCCATCGGGATCGTTGCCAGGATAGGGATAGCCAGGAAGTTGACATTGCCAATTGGGAGTCACCAAGCAAAAACTATCCCACCGCCGCGATCGCCATTCATGCCCGATGGTATGCTTCTCAAAGATAATGTGCTCGATGCCGCGTTGTTTGAGACAATAACTCACGGACAGTCCTGCTTGTCCGCCACCAATGATAATGACCGGATAGTGATGACTCATAGAATGCCTAAAATAGTGTGAGGCTATCTACTCACAGTAGGATCTCGATCGAGCGAGTTTTGTATTTGTGACTACGGAAGCTCTAAGTCTAGTGATTTGGCTATTCTTTACGGGTTAAATAAGATGTGGGACTCGATCGAGCATTATGACCTATCGAAATCAGTAGGTATCGACTAAGATCGGTAAAAGGTGAAAAGTACAAGCAAACATTGAATGAATATCAACCTTGTCCCACTATTCGGTGCCGACGGTATTTCATTTGGTACTATCAAACTAGCTCGTTCTAAAAGCTAATAGTATTTGTCCGGTAGATACCATTTGTCCGGGCGTACAATAGACAGACTCGATCGATCCCGATTCCTCAGCCTCGATCGTCATTTCCATTTTCATCGCTTCAAGAATTACTAATTTATCTCCTGTCTGGACAATATCTCCTGGCTTGACTAAAACCTGCCACACATTAGCAGTTAAGTGAGCGGTAATTGGTACACAGTCGGGTGGTAGATCTAATGTTGGTGTCGGAATAGAGATCTCTGGTTCAATTGCTTGCCTGGTAAATTCTCCAGCAGCTTCCCAAGCAGTTCGTTCGGCTTGAAAGGCGGCTTGTTGGGTGTTTTTAAATT
>JBBRVB010000170.1:0-8189 GCA_038247275.1 Chroococcales cyanobacterium | reverse complement strand
TGTTTCAATCCCTGTAAGGGTTTGGGGTCGGTTCCGATGGCGGGAGCCTGAAAACGTTAGTATATTTGGCTTTCAAGGTGCAAAATCGCGAACCTACCCGATCATACCACTCAAATCCACTACTACCTAAAAATCGAATCATCAGATCGAGCCTAAAACCCATTACCATCAATACATTCAGCCACTGCGCGGATCGATTTTCATCAACTATCCGCGAAACCCATACACACCAAAGTATCCAGCTATTTTTTCTAAAATCTATTTCCAACACCTACCCATCCGCGCATCAAGCAAAGAAGATCGTCTCATCCCGCACCTCTTCACCCCCAATCCGTTCCACTTTGGGTTGACAACAAGCACAGAGAAAATAGAACCGAATACTATCCTCCTCCGGCTTAATCATCTTGCTCAATCGTGCCCTCAACTTCGCATACTGGCTATCCGTTACATCACACTCAAATACACTGTACTGCATCCATTGCCCATAAGACTTGAGCATCTTGTGAATTTTCGTGCGTCGCTTATCCTCGGAAATATCATAAGAAATCACCATAAACATAATATTTATTTCAGAATCAGTGGTGGATATTTATCAGTTTCCGACATCAGGTATTTTCCTAGCAGCCGCGCTTGAATTTCAAAGGCTTCTTGGTAAGTACACTGCTTTTGTAGGACTGGATGCTTGAACTTCGACTGCTTTTTTTGCTCGTAAGCTCTCAAGAAAGTCCGGCGACCCTCATCAGACAAGGAAACAGCCTTACTCAATGGCTCTGTAGTGAAATCACCCACCACTAAAGCCTTGCGATTTAAAGCTGTCAACACCATCGCATCGACAACCAGCGGACGAAACTCCTCCATCAGATCCAAAGCCAAAGATGGTCGCCCATACCGCTCGGTATGCAGATAACCCAGATAAGGATCGAAACCGACAATATTCACCGCACTCTGGATGTCATGCGCCAACAGCGAATAGCCAAAACTCAACAGCGCGTTCACCGGATCTGTTGGCGGACGACGACGGCGAGATTCAAAGCTAAATCCATCCGCCCGAATTAACTTGTCGAAACTCCCAAAATAAGCTGCACTCCCCGCCCCTTCTAAGCCTCGCAAGGAGTCGATCCGATCCGTTCGATCGATTGGCTCGATCGCGTTGTCCAATCGGGTTATCGCCGCTGCTAGCTCGGTATCCTCATGCTCTCGCTGGGCGCGGAGTAGGGCGATGCGATAATTTTTGAGTTTACCGCGCACGAAACCTTGGACGACATGAGTTGCTTTCGATCCACCATCCCGCGCCGCTGCCCATTGTGCCGATCGAATGAAGATATTTTTGGTTAAAGGTGGTTCTAGACTGCCTAAATATTTGCCCGTCCTAGTCAAAAAAGTCAGGGGAATTTTTCGTTCCAGTAATTCAATCAGCAAAGCTGGTGAAACTGTCGCTCGACCCATGATTACCAGTCCCTCAATTTTAATGAGCGGGACATCTAGGAGGAGGTTTTTCTCGAATCTGACGTGTAATCGTTCGTCGGTTTTACCCACGAATGAGTCTTGTTGTGTAACGTAAACTGTGCCCATAGAGATTAGGGGATAGGGGATAGGGATAAAGAACCTTAATCTTCTCGATACTTGGTGACTTTATTGGCTGCTTTGGGGAGGCATTGGGATTGGAGGCTACAGCCTTGACAGCGAGGGGTGTAAATGGGTTTAGGCATTTTGCCTGTGCTGAGAAGTTCACGAACTGAGGCGATCGATTGCATCGTCATCGATCGTAAAGTTGGCGTGAGTTCGACGAATTGCCGTTGATGAGATTGGAAATAATAGACATAGCCGCGATCGATCTGTTGTCCGGTCATTTCTTCTAAACATAGAGCCTGGGCGCAAACTTGTAGTTCGTCATTGGCAAACTCACCTCTCGCACTGCGCTTATATTCCACTGGATAAATGCGACCATCTTGTTCTTCGATTAGATCGGCTTTGCCAATTAAGCCATAGCGATCGGATTTAAGCCAAATTGCTCGGACTTGCCAAGTTTCTTCCCGATGACTATCGCCGAGAGTATGAACGCGATCGTGTAAACTGGTGCCCTCGATCGTGTACTGATTATCGACAAATTCACCAGCACAGAACATTCGCCAGCAACGGTGAGGACAATAGTTGTATTGATTCAGGGATGCGATTGAAATGTAATCGATTTCAGTTGTCATAACCGCCTCGCCATTCCCATCCCCATCGGTGTTTTCCGCCCGACTCCAGCGTATAGGGCGAAATCTGCGAGGGCGTTGAGTTGCTTAATCTGCAATGGAGTAACATCGCCCATGATTTGATATTTAACATCGCCGACGGTACCGATGAATTTACCGATATAGTCATTTGAGACTTCGGTGCGGATATCGAATGCACTGGGGAAGATTGACTCAATTGAGAAGTCTGCTAATTCGATCCCACTATATTTAAGCCATCGTGAATGGAGGGAATTAAATACACATTCTCGCGTTGGTAGGGCACTATCATATTTACCCTGACGGAAACTAGTCGGGGTAGTAAAAGCTAGTCGGAGTGTACGATTACTATCTGAGGCTCGATCGAATAGCTCTTGATAGCTACAGGCATTTGCCCAAGGTTGAGTCGATTGGGGGGTGCCCTGGATGCTGGTAATCGTCAAATCTGCCGAACCTAGATGCCAGGAGTGTTGGGGATTGAGATTTAGCCAGAGTTTGGTGAGTTGCCCGAATAATCGATCGTCTAAGAGGGAAATTCGCCACCAGCAGGATGTTCTGGCGGGAATTGGTTTAGAGTGTTGATATTGAAGGGTGAGATTCGATCTCCCCGGCTGGGTTTGGAGTGGGCTGAGGCTGAAGGATTTATCTGTTTTGACTTCGTGGAGTGCGTCGCCAAGTTCTTGGTTGACGGCACTCACGAGGGTAAGGAAGAGGGCGTGGATATGTCGCCCAGTCAGGAAGTCGGGGTATATTGGCGATCGTGGGATGAGATTTAGGACGAGACTATGGGGCATGAGGTGATAAGTTGAACGAGTTCTCGCACCAATGGTACGAGTTGTGAATTTGGGTGAGGATAAACCGGAACAACTGCGAATCTCGTTGGCACAGACTCTGAAGCAAGAACATCGAGGATAGTAATTTTATGGGTTCGAGCAATTTCTGCAACCAATGGTTGCAGTTGTTGATTTTGCTAATTTCCGGCTTACGAATCGAGTGATTGAGTGTAGGAGAGAATTGCTTTGTGTTTACCATCCTCATATTTAAGTTTTACCTGAGTACCATCAGTCCACTTGCCAGAGAAAACTTGAGGTAATTCCACAAAACCTAACTCAGCATCATACTTATAATCTGGAAGTAACATATCAAAATCGGCACCATCGACTGACGAGCTAATTTTGACAGTAATGTCTTTGCTGTAAGCTATCCCACCTCGAAGCGGAACCTCATCCCATTTGGTTGTTTCTGGATTATATTTACGCTCTTCAACATGAGTATGAGCATACTTCTCTCCTTTATTCGCTAATCTAGCAATCGGCACAGAGATAGTATGCTTGTCTGCTTGTCGATCTTGGAACTCAAGCGTGACAGACGGCTCCCAACTGCGAGTAATAATTAGACCTTTTTCATGTAGTGGTTGGCAGGTAAGATCTGCACCATAAACATAGTCATGCAGCATTGAAAATAGCTCGACAACTCGGTAATCATCAATATGCTGCGATCTAGAAATACACTTGGCGATCGCTTTGGTATCGAACGAAGTAAGCGATCTTAATACGTCTTGATAGTCTTTCCAGGCATCATCATCTAAAGTATTGGCAAATTCAGGAATTTCATTGCCAACTAGAATAACTTTTGCGTCTGAAACATTACCTCTACGGTTGCAACGTCCGGCTCTTTGAATGAGATTTTCAGGCGGACAGACTTGAGAAATTAAGATTTCGGCATTGAGATCGCAGCCAACTTCAATCGCTCTAGTTGTCACTAAAATATATGGTTTCTCATCCCGATCTCGTTCCTGAATAGCTTGATATAGTTCTGGTCTATCTCGATCGGCAATTCGCCCATGATAGAGAAATAGAAACCGTTTGGCAGACTCTACAATACTTAACTCCTGCTTGAGTTGTTGATAAACAGCCGCAGCATCTTTAACAGTCTCCACTACGGCGAGAATACGTCTATTTGGCTTTGAATGCCATTCTTCCATGATTAGACTTGCAAACTCAGTTCGGAAGCCTTCAGGAGCTTCTGAATCGCGACTTACTTCTTTCCAAACAAAATCTCGCTTACCTAAATATGGCTGGGATAGAGTCTGCTTTTGAAAATCGATGAGTTTAGCAACATTATCTTGATTATCGATGTAATCGATTCTCTCTAAATAATCAAAGAAAGCTACATATTCAGGAGGCATAGTTGCAGTCATCAGTACGAGCGATCTACCAGCTTCATATAACGATCGAACTAGACTCCGAAAGTTAGTGAAAGCGATCTCATCATAACTATGTGCTTCATCAAAACAGATTAAGGTATTCTGAAGATGAATCCTTAATGGGAAAATAAATGATTTTTGTTTATCTCCAAAGGAGAAGTAACGATACAAGAACTTATCGATCGTCGTGAGAATAACATCACCTTTATAGAGATGCCGACGTGAGTTAATCTTGAGACTCTCCGTAATATCTTCTCCATTTATGTACACATATCTGTACATCTGCGAACCAGTATCGATAACTAAGGATATTTCTCGATCTTTATTTTCTGGTAATGCCGAGAATTTGATTAGATATTTCTCGATCCTTTGTTTCTGATCTTCCAATAGGCTTTTAGCTGGTAGGGGCAGAATGAGTCGATAACCTTTAGCCAATGCGGGAAACAAGACAGCTTCAGTCTTGCCAGAAGCTGTCGAACTCTTGAGTAATGCCGCAGGATGCTCGCTTTCTGCGATCGCTCGATACATTTCCACTTGCATTGGATTAGGATCGAACCCTCCTAATTTTTGATAAATAGATATATTATTAGAATCTTCAGAATTTTCTTGCAGCAGTGGTCTAAGAGTTATCTTTTGTGCTTCAAGTGCGGGATTTTTTTCCTGAGAATGCCACCAATCTTTAACTATTTTGTCTAGAGCACTACCAAGTTTTGAGTCGAAACCTTTTTCTTGTAAAGATTCTAGTTGCTGCTGCTCTTCTAAAGAGAGATTCTTTGTCCAGTATTTGAACGTGAGATCTAATGATGCGTCCTTAAATACCCAAGGATCGAGCAAGTAAGTTTGATCATCTTCACCCTTTTGAATCGTACAATCCATAAAAGTACGAGAGTTAGCTTGCTTCTCATCACCGATAACTCGACAGGCAAGTTCGGCTTCGATTTGATCGCACATTTCTAAAATATAGAGTTCATGTGCATAGGCAAGCGGATCTAGATCGAGAATTTCCTTGTATGACTCTTCTTTTTTGAGGTTGTAAACATCACGACTGATATCCTTAACCGAAAAATCATGATGACCTCTGGCTAATGTTTGTGCCCAAAGATCTGGACTATCAGCAAGAAATCGATGTCCACTGAATGAGTAAAGATATTTTTTGAATTTACCTTTTGGACTCGTTTCTACTCTAATGGAGAAGCGTTGAGGTTTGCCCATATCATGTATATCAGCAGACTTCAAAACTCGTTCGGGTGAACCTGGAACTTTAGGGAATTTTGCCCACTGCTTCACTAACCGTCGAACGTTGCCAACATGATCGCCAAGAGGTTGTAAGTGTAATAGCTTAGGAGCGGCAGTTGGCTCACCAGGGAAGAAAAGGCGACCAAATATAAAAGGACGTTGGGTTTTTCTTTTAGACATTTACAGTATCTTGGAGTAGATTAACCAAAGAGACAGGAATATTGATGTCATGATTGTTGGTATAATAATCCAACTCAGGTAAATGATAGGCAGGTTGAGGGAAATAGGCAGAGACAAAGGGGATAAATCCGTCTACTTCTGTAGGATTACTGTCTAGAAACCCCGCTCGATTGGATATCGATTGAGAATTAGATGTCCACTGATAGCGATAGAGATTATAGATATCGCAACCGCTTAGAAATTGCCCACCTTGTAGTAGATCTTCCATTGGTACGATGGTTGAAGGGTGAGCCGCGATCGATTTGTGTTCTAATTCGATCGGTTGTTGAGATATTTCGGTAACGATGGCAAAGCCTTCTTTCCCAAGTTTGCAACCGCGATTCTTTAGTTCCTGGAAGTGTTCTAAACCATCGAGTGAATCAGCAACGATATAGCCTTCTAACTCATCAGCAATGAAGTATTCCCAAGTATGCAGTTGGAAATTTTCTTTGTTGTCACTTTGATAGATGCGAGAAAAGGCATCGTGACCAAATTTATCCATCCCTTTGCGATAAGTGCGGTGGATGCCGTGCATTTTCCCTTCCCCTCTAGACGGGTAAGCACCAAGAGCGATATAACGGGGAGGTAACGTATAAGTTGGCGGATTGTCATTATTGACACGAGTTTCGGGCAGCTCTTCGCCAACACTCATCATCCCCAATCTGCGTAAGAATCCAGATAGGGTGGTAGGTGGAACAAAGGGATATGTAGCGATATTGAGGATGGAACCTGGCAGGATGCGAAAAGTCATCGCTGCCGTAGGTTGAATGGTAAATTTGAGGCAGTACATAGGTTACGCCTGTAAAACGTTATCGACAAAGTTACTGGAATATTCTTGCAATTTCTCTAAAGCCACATCACCAATCCAGCGATCGAAGTTAGATGATTGGATATGATTAGTATTACCTTCTGAATTTCCGGCTAACCTGATAAAGTCTTCAATTGCTTTCTCTGGATCGGTAATAGAGGGTGAGATAATTGGGCGTTTACCTCTAGGACTTAAATATCGATCGACAACTAATAAAGGCATCTTAGTTGTAGGATTCTCAGCAAGGGCAATCCCTTTAGGATTTCCCGATCCAATTCTAGGTAAGGCATCTAGAAAAGCGTATGCAACTGAAGAAAATTCTCGATCGGTAATACTCAAGCCATGATTATAAACTGGGTAAAGAATGCCAGGTTGGTTATATTGGCGTTTGAAAGGAATCGGTGTTTCATCTTTACCAGTAGCAGGGCTGGCAATCCTAGAAGGGTGCATAGCGCGTTGCTTTTCTACTGGATAAATATCCTGAATTGCCACTCCACCACCGTGAGTTACTCGACCGATTAAAGTCTTTTTACCTGCAATTAAACCACCATAGGTAGAACAAATCGGACATTTAGGTAATGCACAAGTTGCAGGAATGCCACAGCTTTCCCTATCGCCCAATAGCACACCACTTTTAACAGGTGCCCAAATTAAACACCTCCGCTCGACACCTCGACGCTTTGTTGGTGAAATATAGCACTTCTCGATCGATCTACCATCAGTCGTACTGAGTTTGACAATTTCGACTAAGTTAACATTGACCTGTACTTCATGACCTAGATAAAGTTCTTGCGAACCTTCTAAGATGGCGTAAATATCAAAGTGTAAGCGAGGATTTTCATTATGTTCAAGTCCAGTAGCCATTATTTTTTATCGCCTGTAGATTTTATTTTACGAACTAGTTCGGGGAAACGTGTATAGAGAGACAGTTTGAGATTATAAGTTAGCTCTTTCCAATCTTTTTCTTGGGCATAGTCTTTGGATGTTGCAAAATATTGATAAAACCGTGAGATGTCATCTGCATAAAGTTGTAAATAGTGTTTTCCTTTTTCATCTTTGCATTCGCGATCGATAATCACTAATTCACCTAAAAGCCATTTGGCTTGAGCATAGATAAAATCGCTGTCTGGGTTATGGTATAGTCTCGCCTGAACGCTAGTTTTCTTTTCATCACCTAAAGTTGCATAATAGCCAAAAGCAATCGCATCATCGACTTTCTCAATTAACTTACTTACTTCACGTTCTGCGTCATCTACATCCATCAAGCTTTTAGCAGTACTTTCTAGAGATTGAGCGAAAGCATAACCTAAACCAGTTAGAGCAGCAACATCTCGATAAAGTCTCGCCCTTTTTGGTATTTGATTGTCTGAATCCATATCGTCTCCTAGATCGTTAGTTAAAATTTCCCAGTATAGTGCGCGGGCTTGTTCTAAGCCCATATCGCTCTTATGGCTGGATTCCCTCGTTAGTCGATAGTCAGCAATATACGGTAAATCTTGCTGTA
>JBBRVB010000169.1:0-8224 GCA_038247275.1 Chroococcales cyanobacterium | reverse complement strand
GGTGGCTCAAGCAATGGAACTCAGCACCACTCAGGTAGTTGAAGGTACCCAATCAGTCGAGCAAACCAAAACCAGCTTGAAACAGATTATCGCCCTGTCCAATCAAATGGATACTTTCCTCCAATCGATCTCGACAGCCACCATCGATCAGGTGGAAACCTCCCAAGCAGTAAAAGTCGATATGGCCGCCGTCGCGCTCATCTCCGAGCAAACCTCCGACTCCTCCAAACAAGTATCTACCTCCCTCAAACAAACAGTTACCATTGCCCAAGCTCTACAGGCTTCGGTAGGTAAGTTTAAAGTTAATGCCGATCGGAATTAGGGATTAGGCTTTAGGCTTTGGGCTTTAGGGGGAGGAAGATTTTAGGCTTTAGGCTTTGGGAAAAAGGCTTTGGGTTTTGAAATTAGGAAGGACGCAAGCGTCCAACAACTCCAAACTTACTTCCACAAAATAATCCTCAGATCTAAAGCCTAAAGCCTAAAGCCCAAAGCCTTCTCTCTAAAGCCTAAAGCCTAAAGCCTAAAGCCTCCCTCCGCCCTAGAGCCTTACTAAACCCCAACCCTAGAATGATTACTTCAGATCAAGAACAACAAGTCAAACTCCAATTTTTGGACGAAGCGACAGATTATTTAGATACGATCGAATCAGGACTGCTGGGACTGGGTACTGGTAAAGTGACTGGCAAGCAGTTGGATGGACTGCTGCGGGCAGCCCACTCGATCAAGGGTGGCGCGGGGATGATGGGCTACACGACCCTGGCGGGGTTGGGGCACCATCTAGAGGACTATTTTAAGATCGTCCAATATGGTAAGTCGGCTCCACCGGATGCGGAGATCGAAACATTAATGCTCGGCACGATCGATAAGCTGCGCCAAATTGTCGCGCTCAATCGTCAGGGTCAAGATGCCGATCGGGACTGGTTAAAGACTCAGGTCGAGCCGATCTTCGATCGGCTCCGCGCACGACTGGGTGACTTCAATCCGGCAGATGAAGCCAATATGTTCGCTGCTGAATCGGGTGAAGATATCCTCACTTTTTTATTTGAATCAGAAGTCGAACGTTCTTTAGCACAATTAGAAGTTTCTGTCAATAGCGACAGTTCTAGTAGTTTGTATGACGAATTAGTCATCAGTGCCGAGGAATTGGGCGGCTTGGCAGAAATGGTCGAACTGCCAGCCTTGAGTCGGTTGTGCGAGTCGGTACTGATCCACCTCAAGTCCCAACCGCACCGGATTCGGGCGATCGCGGCACTAGCTCTAGCCGGATGGCGACGCACTCAAGCAATGGTCTTAATCGGTCAAACAGGCAATCTCCCCGCTGAGATCGAGTTACCCGGTTCGGGCATCATGGCAATTAGCGAAGCCGAAACAATTCCTGAATCGAATAACGATATCGATGCTGCGACCCAGTTTGGCGGTCTTGCCACACCAGTTATCGTACCAACTCCCTATGTCCAGCCGTTTGGCATGGGTACAGAGACCTCAAATCCCTATGACTCGCTCGACCTCCAAGATTTTACACTCAATTCACCCCTGACCATCAGCGGTCTTGGTGGTGATGATGGGACGAGGAGTGAATACGCGATGTTGTTTGGGGACAATACCAGTGCCAATGATTTAGAGACATTAGCCAATCCCCATCCCGATTTTGGCGCACTGACACCACGACCATTCTCGACGATTACCAAGAGTGATGAACTAGACGAAGTTGCCACCAACTCCCAAGATTCCAATGATTTACATCTCCAAACTACGGTAGTTCCCGACCCAGATGCCGAAATTGAGGACTTCCACCTCCAGACTACGGTAGTTCCCGATCCAGATGAAGAGATTGTCGATGCGTTTGAAATGTTGGATCTCAGTGGCGATCTCTCGATGGACACCGATGCGCCCGAGTTATTGTCCGCCTTATCTGGCTTTCTAGCGGAAGATCTACCTGAAGCAACTTCAGCAATCTTCAGACTCCCATCTAAGCCCCAATCAAGTGCGCTCGATCTCGAAGCCGCAGCTTTATTCACTGCGCTCGATGCGGCACCCGAACTAATTAACGACATTCCCGCCGACCGCGAACATGCCGCCGCCAGCTCCAAAGCGACTACCCAAGTCGAACAAACGATCCGCGTTGCTACCAAGCAGCTCGAAGAAATTGGAGACTTATTTGGCGAACTGACGATCGATCGCAATGGCTTAAATCTCCATCTCCAAGGACTCCGCCAACTAGTTGTCAATCTCCAAGCCAAAGTCAAACAACTCGAACAGTCCAACTTCCAGCTCAGAGAAGCCTCCGGTAATGTAGCAGTCGAAAGACCGCAAGATCCCGAGGAAACTTGGATTCAAGAAGTTAATAGTTTATCGAGTAATTATACCAGTGAGCTAGATCTGCTTGAATTCGATCGCTATGACGAACACCATCTCTTATCCCAGGAAGTGATGGACACGATCGTTCAAATCGAAGAACTGACGACCGACCTCGATCTCCAACTCAACGATACCGAACGCACCAATCGCGACCTCAATCGCACCGCCAAACAACTGCAAACTGGCTTGACGCAAATACGGATGCGGCCGATCTCCGAACTGTTCAATCGCTTTCCCCGCGCCATTCGGAACATGTCGATCGAACATGCCAAACCGATCGATCTCCAGCTCAAAGGCGGTACTACCCTCATCGAGCGGAGCGTCCTCGAAGCTCTCAACGATCCCTTAATGCACCTGCTTCGCAACGCCTTCGATCATGGCATCGAACCCAGTGCTGTCCGCCGTGCCCATGACAAGCCCGATGCCGGCAAGATCGAAATCAGTGCCACTTATCGTGGTAATCAAACCGTCATCACTATCAAAGATGATGGTGGCGGCATAGACCTCGACAAAATCCGCGCCAAAGTCAAAAAGATGGGGATTGACGATAAAGAAATCGCCAATTTCAAAGATAGCGAACTGATCGATCTGATTTTTGAACCCGGCTTTAGTACCGCCGACAAGCTCACCGATCTATCTGGACGCGGCGTAGGGATGGATGTCGTGCGTACCAACATTCGATCGTTACGCGGCGATATCTTCGTCGATACCAAACTCGGCAAAGGTAGTACCTTCACGATTACCGTGCCCTTTACCCTCTCCGTCGTCCGCGTTCTCATTGTGGAAGTCAATGGACTCTGGCTGGCAATTCCGAGTAACATCGTCGAAGAAATCATCTTACTCAATCCCGAACAAGTCATCAGTACTGCCGGACAACAGATGCTCCAATGGGAAAATTTCACCGTCCGGTTGATTCAACCCACCCAATATCTGAAGATTCCCAACTTTAGCCCCCAATTGGCAACCAATACCCTTCCCACCATCAACTGTCCCACCGTCTTGATGATCGACCAAGGACAGGATCTGGTCGCTGTCGAAATCGATAAATTCTGGGGCGAGCAAGAAGTCACCATTCGCCAACCCCAAGGCAATATCAAAATGCCTCCCGGCTTCACTGGCTGTACGATTCTCGGCGATGGTCGGATCGTACCCCTCCTGGATGCGATCGAGTTTGTCCGCTGGATTGACGGCGATTTGGCGGTTGCTAATGGTCTGCGGACGAATCCGCTCAACTTTAGCACTGATGACTCCAACACCCCCACACCAGCTGCCCCCATCCAAAAATCGCGCGTCCTGATCGTCGATGACTCGATCAATGTCCGCCGCTTTGTCGCCCTCACCCTCGAAAAAGCTGGCTATCTCGTCGAGCAAGCCAAAGATGGTCAAGAAGCGATCGAAAAGCTCCAAGCGGGTATTCAAGTCCAAGCCGTAGTCTGCGATGTCGAAATGCCTCGGATGGATGGCTACGGCTTCCTCGCCACTGTCAAAGGGATCTCCAATCTCAAAAACATCCCTGTCCTGATGCTGACCTCTCGCAGCGGCGAAAAGCACCGCAAAATCGCCATGAATCTCGGCGCGAGTGCTTACTTCTCCAAGCCATTTAAAGAGCAAGAGTTACTGGCTACTTTGACTCAATTTATTGTTGGGTAGATGGTAGATGGTAGATGGTAGATGGGAGGAAACGAAAAAAGAAACATACTACCTTCGATCGGCAACGCCGTTAAATTAATTGATGATTGGGTTGTGAGTCTGGGGGATTTCAACCCCTGTTCTTCGTTAAATTGGCTGTCTGACTAATAAATGTGCTGATGAAATCGTGCTACCCTTTACCCTCTACCAACTCCCATCTCCCATCTCCAAACTGTAAACATCTATGACAATTCATATCGATTGATTGAAAAAGTTAGGATTGTGTAACGAAAGATCTATGCTGAAAGTAGTACTAATATGTTTGGTAGCCACAAATGGAAAAGCAAAGATATCGCATGAACTGTACTCTGACCTTTAGTGATATCTATGGGCAGATCGTTATCTGGTTAATGGTAATTTTTATTAGTCTTGCTTCTGCTTTATCCCTGTGGAGTACTACCCGCCAGATGTACGCATTAGCAACAGTCGGGTTAATTTTAGTTTTATCCTTACCCTTCTTATTATTTGCCTTCGTCACGACCTTACTCAATCACATTGAATTCGTGCCGCTTGAAGTTAATGAGACGACTAGCAGCAGCACCAACAAGCACAGAAACAAACCCCAACCTGCAACGGTTTAGCGCGCCAATCAGCGATCGAGACCGAGGGGTTGGGAGTGAGGGCTGCTCTGGATCGCCCTCACCACATTTATTGACTAAGTTCGATCGCGATTTGTCTTGCCCACACATCGGCAGCGATAATATCGTCTAGACTAGGAGTCAAGCTAAAATCGACACGATGTTTGTCACAGACTTGTTCGATCGTTTTGGGAATATCCAGGAAGTGGATTTTTTCGGCTAGGAATAGTGCCACAGCTTGCTCGTTGGCGGCATTAAGTACCGCTGGCATCGAACCGCCAGCTTCACCCGCAGCATAGGCTAATCCGATACAGGGATATTTTTGACGATCGGGTGCTCTAAAGGTCAGATCGCCAGCTTTGACGAGATCGAATTTTTCCCAATTGGTATAGATTCGATCGGGCCAAGATAGCGCGTAT
This sequence comes from Chroococcales cyanobacterium, assembly GCA_038247275.1. GTDB lineage: Bacteria > Cyanobacteriota > Cyanobacteriia > Cyanobacteriales > Chamaesiphonaceae > Chamaesiphon. The sequence continues at coordinate 3,180 of JBBRVB010000169.1, read as the reverse complement.
AGTAATGGTAATCGCATATCCGGCCAACCCAACTGGGCGAGTACAGAGGTATCCTGAACTTCGATCAGCGAGTGAATAATACTCTGAGGATGGACGACAATCTCAATATGTTCATAACCCAGCCCAAATAAATAATGCGCCTCAATCACCTCTAAACCCTTGTTCATCAGCGTAGCTGAGTCAATGGTGATTTTTTGTCCCATCGACCAATTCGGATGCTTGAGCGCGTCAGCAACCTTGACTGAGGCTAATTTTTCCGCTGGGAGATCGCGGAAAGCACCACCCGAAGCAGTCAAAATAATTCGCCGCAAGCCACCTGCCGGAACACCTTGCAAACATTGAAAAATTGCCGAATGTTCGGAGTCGGCGGGGAGTAATTTGACCCCATGTTTCTCGACTAAAGGTAGCACGACTGGCCCCCCAGCGATCAGGGTTTCTTTATTAGCCAGGGCGATATCTTTACCAGCCTTAATCGCGGCAATAGTCGGCAACAGTCCCGCACATCCGACAATCCCAGTCACGACGCTTTGAGCGTCGCCATAACCAGCGACTTCGATCGTGCCCTGTGCGCCAGCGACGACAATTGGACGATAATCCAGATCGGAAATTGCGTCTTTGAACTCAGTTAACTTGGCTTCATTCCCAATCGCCACAATTTCGGGACGAAACTGACGTACTTGCCGCGCCAATAGCTCCACATTACTCCCCGCTGCCAATCCAACGATCCGAAATTTGTCAGGGTTATGTTCGACGATATCTAGCGTTTGAGTCCCGATCGAGCCAGTAGAACCGAGTAAGGTAATCGCTTTCACAATCTATTTTGCCGATCTTTGAGATTTATCCAATCTATTTATCTTACGGCGTTCGGGGATCGATCGGTTTAGAAACTTGATAATTTTGGATCTTTTCGACCAATCTCGATGCTAGAAAGGGACTAGCCGCTTGGAGGTGAGTGTGGATTTCGATTGCCTCATCTCGATATTTGAGTATCTTCGCCTGCGTCCAATGCAATGGCGGCGGCTGGAGATTGGTAATTCGATCGGCTAATTTTACCATCCAAATCTCGATCGGTTGCTGTTTGATGCGATTTAGACTATCTACTAGTTGCTGAGATTTGTCTAGATCTGGATTTTTACTCAAAGCAGCTACCCCATCGGCAACTCTGGTACCAAACATCGCGACGATCTGCTCGTAACTGGTATCGGTATCTTCGATCGCATCGTGCAGTAGGGCACACTGTACAGCCAGATCGCCATCATGCCCAGACTCGGTACTCAGCGCAGCTAGGATTTCCATACTCACCAGATTCAAATGCAGCAGATATGGTAAGTCGCTACCTGGTACGAGTTGTTCCCGATGTGCTTGCGCGGCGAATCGACAGGCTTTTATATATAGTTCTCGATCCCAATCAGATGCCATATTGAAAAGCCATCCCTAGCTACATTTTCTAATTCTGTCTTGCGATCGCCAAAACTTTCAAAGTCCATATCTACCGCAATCTTCCCTAATTTCTCATTACCGGATTGACCGATAATACTCGAATAATCTTTAATCGATCGTCATCACTCGATCGACTAATACAGCCAGTCTAACTTCAAATTAGACTAGGGATCGAGCATTGAGGCATAATATCAAGTAAGACTTTTGGAGCATTTCACAAATGGTTCAGACCCCAATTAGACAAATTACCCTTGAAGAGTTTTTGGCTTTACCAGATACTAAGCCCGCCAGTGAATATATCGACGGTGAAATCATCCAAAAACCAATGCCTCAAGGTCAACACAGCGTCATTCAGAAAAAATTACTACTGACAATCGATCCAATGCTCAACGATCCAGGTATCGCTCAAGCTTTTCCAGAATTACGTTGTACTTTTGGGGGGCGGGCAATCGTTCCTGACGTAGCTATTTTTGAAGATGCTAGAATTCCTTATGACGAAAACGGCGATATTGAAAATGTCTTCAGTATTCCGCCCGACTGGACGATTGAAATCCTCTCCCCAGCACAAAGCACCACTAAAGTCCTCAAAAACATCAGTCATTGTCTGGCTTATGGGACACAGATGGGATGGCTAATCGATCCTACAGATCGATCTGTATTTATTATGGGGGCAAATCAAACTTTTCAGACGATCGATGATCCTACGACCATGCTACCAGTACCTGAATTTGCTAAATCGATTAAACTCACAGTCGCACAGTTATTTAGCTGGATTCAGAAAAAGAATTAAACTTGCATGAAAGTCATCCCAGCCTTTACACTCCGTCGTTCGCGAAGCGTGCGGTTATCGCAATCGAGTCTAGATGATGCAACAAGTTTTTATCGTGTTATCGATCGCCCGCTGCGTGAATTTATGATTGCTACTTGGGGTGCATGGTTTATGTCTTCGCAAAATCGGCGGGATTTTGATCGCGGCGATGATTGAAGGGAATGGGTACGCCTTGAGTCTCGCCAACCAGTGCCGCAGTTGCCTCTAGAGCCGTTCTCAATCGCTTGGCGGCGTAGATCGACATATCGCGGGGGACATTAATTCGATCGCGGATATAGCGCAGTGCAGCATCCGATCCTGGTGGTGGCACACATACGACATCCAGCATCATGTTTGTCAGGGCACAACGCAAAGCTTCATCTACCAATTTATCATCGGCAGGGTTGACTCGAATTATATTGTCGTGATGCTTAATTGTCCGGTAGAGAGCTTCAGCACGAGCAGATTCCGGCTCGGCAAAAGTCACATCTGGCAATCCATCCCAAGGGCCATTATCTACCCGTGCTTTATTCATCAGCATCTGGGGTGTGCCATTTTCATAACAGCCGCCCATTTGGGGTGGTAAATCGTGAACGTGAGTATGAAAGTCACTTTGAGTACCACGATAGGTGGCGCGGCTTTCCATCGCATCAAACCAGTCACTCAAGCGCGGATTGTCCTCCCGCAGGGAATAGCCTTTATAGTAGTATAAGCTAGCATTCATCCGTTCGACGTATGGCGTGAAGATGATATCTGCCGTGCTAAATTGCTCTAAAAAGTAGGCTCCTGGCGTACTACTCAATGCTTGTTCGACCATCGCCACTACACTGACAAATTGCGATCGATTGTATTGCTCGTCTCGCTCTGAATTTGACGGGCGACACAACCAACCACACCAAGCCCGAAAGAGTAGCCGCTCCAACTGCCGCAAT
>JBBRVB010000168.1:0-8239 GCA_038247275.1 Chroococcales cyanobacterium | reverse complement strand
TGGTCTCCTAAAAATCTGACATTGCTGTGCTATGATTGGAAGGCTGTGGGTCAATCATCTAACTCACCAATATTACCAGCTAAACTGCTTCAACATGATTAAAATACGGCTCAAAAGATTTGGTAAAAAGCGGGAAGCTAGCTACCGGTTGGTCGCGATGCAAAGTACGACTAGACGCGACGGTCGCCCCCTTGAAGAATTAGGCTTCTACAACCCCAGAACTGACGAAGTTCGGCTCGATACCGAAGCAATCGTCAAAAGACTCCAACAAGGTGCCCAGCCTACCGAAACAGTGCGCCGGCTCTTGGAAAAAGCGAACATTCTCGAACAAAAAGGTATCAAAGCAACGTGACATTTTCGACCCCTCAACCTCAGGTGCCAGACTACGGGCAACTGGTGAAATTCTTATTCCAACCGTTCTTGAGTGCCGCAGACGCGATCGGTGTCGATTGTGAGTATACAATCAATCGCCAACGCGTCTGGATTCGGGTCGCGATCGCCAGTGCCGACCAAGGCAGTGCTTTTGGTCGAGGTGGCCGAAATATTCAGGCAGTTCGCATCATTCTCCAAGCAGCCGCCACCGCCGTCGGTCAATCTGTCCATTTAGATATTTATGGCAATAGCAGTTCTAAGTATCGAGACTCAGATGAGCTGCAAGACAATGCCAGTAGCAATACTCCGGTGGAAAATCGTCCCCCCAGAGTTAAGCCGACCCGAAAATCAGTAGACGGTGAAGAACGTCGCAATGGTAGCGACGAGAGTCCCAACATTCCGGCACCTCGCCCGCGTCGTTAAGCTCGATCGCCAGTGCAAACCACTTTTTTTGAAAAATCGGGTTTGTGCCCTAACGGATATGGCGACTGCCATCACGATCGACTACTTAATTAATAATTATTAACTATTAATTATTAATTAATTTAACCCATTGTCACTTGTTGCGTCGCGATCAAAGCCGCCAAGCCGATCTTCCCGCGCTGTCCGCCTGGATAATTTGACATTCCCAGCCAGATTCGGTCGCAACCTCGTTGGTGATGGTAAAAGCGCGGTGAAGCATTGATATAGACGCAAGCACTATTGACCCCAGCTACAAATTGTTGGGTTTCTGAGTAGGAATCGGTGACGATACAATCGGCGTGTCCGCTACTATCGCGATCGATCGTGACGATCGCCTCCTCCACGCTTTTAACTGATTTAAAGGCGATAATTTTGCGTAAGTATGGTCGATCCCATTCATCCTCGTTGGCTAATTGTAGATATTCGCTATGGTTAGAGACCAACTCGCGATCGCCGTGGAGTTGAAAACCGCTCTCTTTTAAACTTTTCCAGAGTGTCGTCAACGACGTGGAAGATCGATCTATATGGATTAATACTTTCTCGATCGCATTGACAGCATCTGGTTCGCCAATGTGACTATCGCAAATCGCATGACGGACTAGCTCCAGACTGCCATTTGCGCCCCAATATAAATAGCAATTGCCGATTGCCGCTGGTAGGATCGAGACTGTTGCCTGTTGTGTGACTTGATGGATCAAACTCGGTCTACCATAACAGATGGCTAAATTTACCTGCTGAGTGTGGGTTAATAGCTCGTATAACAGGCTCGGGGTCGAGTCGATGATCTGGATAGCGTTTGGTGGTAAATCGGTCTGTTCTAGACCTGTTCTGAGTGCGAGGGCGATCGCCAGATTAGTCTGTTGTGCCTCCATCCCGCCGCGCAGGATGATACTATTACCCGTCTTGAGACTCATCCCAGCGGCAATCGCCCCCAGCTCTGGTAATGCTTCGTAGATAAAAGCGATCGTCCCCAGCGGTTTGACTTGGCTATAACTATGACGATTTCCTACTTGCTCACCGGGATCGGGGTTGCCATACATTGATGACAACTCGCCCAACCGGTACAGTAAATCGATGTATCGTTGCAGCCGTTCGGGAGTAAGTTTTAACCACTCCAGCAGCAAATCGGAAATTCCCCGTTCTCGACTTGCTTCTAGATCCAAGGTATTGGCTTCCAGAATATCTTGAAAAGCCTCTCGTAAGGCGGTCGCCATCGATCCGATCGCCTGTCCTCGCTGCTTGCTAGTAGTGAGCGCAAGGTGCTGTCCGGCTTGAATAGACTGAGATAATACGCTAGCTAGGCTGGGTTTGGCATTCGCATGTTCCATAAAAGAGGTTCTTAACCTTGGTCGAATAACCAGAGCGTAATGACGATGAGGACAATAATAGCAATCGCTATTGATATTACAAGATTAAGGAGTGGACTAGTGACGATCGATCGAAAATATAGTTGAAATATTACCAGTAGTAGCCCGATCGCACCTAGCGATTGAATCCAAATTGCCAAACTATCTGGTCTAGCCGACCAAAATCGGACTTTTGGTAACGATCTGAGTATTTGTAACCGTTTGCCATTCCAATAATATCGGCGTTTGTAAGGATATATAGTTGCTAATTCCTCGATCGTCAAACCATCTGCTTGCAGCACAAAGAGGCGATGGCAGCGATCGCAGCCAAAGGCTTCTGTCAGCACAATCGGCTGGAGTTTGCCATGCAGATAGCACGGACAAGGATATTCTCGATCTAAGTGGATTTTCTGTTGTTGAGGAGGTGTCACAAGGTTTCTGGTAATCCGTCTCAATCCGGTGAACATCACACAGCGATGACTGATGTGATGTTCATCACATACAAAAAAGTCTCCTCAATCGAGGAGACTTTTTATAGTCTATCTTAAATAAAAGATCTAAAAAGATATGTTTCGGATATTTAAGCGGGAGACGCGATTCGAACGCGCGACATCAACCTTGGCAAGGTTGCGCTCTACCACTGAGCTACACCCGCATTAGGTGTTTTAACCACGTCTCTAATATTCGCATGAGTTACGGCGTTTGTCAACATCTTGAATCTAAACTTTCGGTAATTTGGCAGATCGCCCTCATCTCCGATCTCTGCGATCGGGATTGGCATCGCGGGAACCGGAGCCAGAGAATCGAGATCGATGAGGGTGAACATTAATCTCTAACTAGGCTTCAGGCATTTTGATGATGTGATAAATGAGCGGATGTCAATCGATTCCCGTCCGAACTTGACTGGATCTCGATCCGCAATCACTGTGCGCTGATTTGCGATCGCTAGAACCGATCGTCCAGATGTATCACTCAATCTTTTGGAGTCCAACAATTTTCGGATCGATAATTTTTTGACCGAGATTTGGAAACTTAATTGCGACAGATTGCTTATTCCCAGTGCCAAATACATGAGAAATTTGACCGACTCCAAAACTGCGGTGAATCACCCGATCTCCGACGCGCCACCCTGTTGTTTGGCTAGTAGCATTACCGACGGTTTTAGGCTCTTTTGAGCTAGTTCTGGCGATCGATTGAGCTTGAGATTTACCGCGTAGATTGGTATTGAGTAATTCGGGTGGTAATTCGCCGATAAATTGCGATCGAATTGCGGGTTCTCTGGAGCCATATAAGCGGCGTTCCCGCGCATGGGATAGATATAACATTTCTTGGGCGCGGGTAATGCCCACATAGCACAACCTGCGCTCTTCTTCGACAGCCATCGGATCGTTGAGCGATCGAAAACTGGGGAATAATCCTGCTTCTAAGCCGACGAGAAAGACGATCGGAAATTCTAGTCCTTTGGAGGCATGTAGTGTCATCAGCGAGACGGCTTCTTTGCCTTCTTGGAGATTGTCTAAATCGGAACTTAATGCTGCACTACTTAAATATGCTTCGAGCGTGGGTGTCTCATTTTCTTCCTGAAACTGAATTGTTGCGTTGACTAATTCTTGGATATTTTGAATCCGTTCGAGGGCTTCATCTGTTCCTTGAGTTTGGAGTTCATGAACATAACCAGTATCTTCAATAATCCCCGTAACGATATCGACAACGGGACGAGTCTCGGCTTCGCTGCGCCACTTATTAATAATTTGGGCAAAAGTCAGCACACCTTTGGACGATCGTCCGGCGACTGTTTTGACTGAAGTATCATCATTAAGGATTTCCCAGAGCGGTACGCCTAATTGATGAGCGGCATTTTGAAGATTATCGATCGTAGTTTGTCCGACTCCTCTTCTAGGGGTATTGATTACGCGGAGCAAACTAACTGTATCGCTGGGATTGGCAATTGCTCGTAAATAAGCAATCATATCCTTGACTTCACGCCGATCGTAAAACTTCAGTCCACCCACGATTGTATATGGGACTTGCGCTCGCACAAAAGCATCCTCGATCGGTCGAGACTGAGCGTTGGTGCGGTATAATGCGGCAAAGTTACCATAGTTTAGTTCGGGATTTTCGCGTAATAATTTCCGAATCTGACTGACTATAAACTCAGCTTCATCAATTTCATTATCTGCTTTATATAAAAAGATTGGTTCGCCTTCACCACGCGTAGCAATTAGAACCTTGTCGATCCGTTGGGTGTTGTGTTGAATCAGATGATTGGCGGCTGCTAAAATATTTTCGCGCGATCGATAGTTTTCTTCTAGTTTCACCATTGTTTCGGTGATATCATCTGCCTTACTATCACCGAAATCATCTTGAAAATTCATCAAGATCGTGAAGTCTGCCGCGCGAAAGGAGTAAATAGATTGATCTGCATCACCGACAACAAAGATCGATCGATGTTCCCAAGCATCGAAAGTTTTACTATCGATACCATTAGTAACTAAAAGTTGAATCAAATCGTATTGAGTTCGATTGGTATCTTGATACTCATCGACTAATATATGTCTAAATTTTCGATGCCAATAATCTAAAACTTGAGCATTTTGGCGAAATAGATGCACGGGCACTAATAATAAATCGTCAAAATCGAGCGCATTATTAGCACACAGCGCATCTTGATAATGCTTGTATACATCCGCAATTACCCGCCCGCGATAGTCATTTTGCTCTCGACTATATTCATCAGGTGACAAACCCTGATTTTTGGCAGTACTTATCGCATACCGCACAGCGCGTGGCTCAAACTTCTTATCGTCCAGATCTAACTGTTTGATGACAATTTGCTTAACTAATCCTTGACAGTCAGCATCATCAAAGATCGAAAAACTTTTATTCCAAGTCCGCCCCTTCTCGTCTTGATATTTTTCGATATCATATCGGAGCACCTTGCTAAATAAACCGTGAAATGTCCCAATCCATAAGTCTTTAATAATCGTCTTGTAGACGTGCGATCGCATTTGAGTTTGTTGATACTCATCCAATGCCCCCCACGGCTTGCCAAATTTTAATTCCGCCTGTTGCTGGGCAAATAAGATCTCGATCCGCGATCGCATTTCTTTAGCAGCTTTATTGGTAAATGTAACTGCTAAAATATGCGAGGGATCGACATGGTGGGTGCGAATGAGATTAGCAATTCGATAGGTAAGGGCGCGAGTTTTACCACTACCAGCACCTGCGACTACGAGTAAGGCTCCGCAATAATGCTCGACGGAACGCCGTTGGGAGGGGTTGAGATGTGCGAGGAAGTCGGTATTGGACATTTGAGGGGAATGGAGATGTTGGGATTTTAGAGATGCTGCGGAGATTTACCCACCCCGAATCAGCCTTACGGCTAATTCGCCCCTCCGAGGAGGGGATTTACCTCCAACCCCTTAGAAAGGGAGCTTTCCGTCTCCCTCCCCTTATAAAGGGCAGGAGGATTGGGGTAGAAAATCCCCTCCAAGGAGGGGTGCCCGTAGTGCGGGATGGGTAGATCTCCGCCGAAGTCAGATATTATTCAACTACTTTAAAGACAACTGAGAGATTATTCGCTGGCATTGGATAGACTTGTTGAAGTGATAAATTATGACTTGCGGCGACAGCAGTTATTTCTTCTAAATCTCGCACACCCCAGGCTGGATTCTGACTGCGGAGACTCTCATCAAACGCAGCATTACTGGGTGCTGTATGGACTCCAGCTTGCTTGAACGGGCCATACAGATACAAGATCCCATCGATCGGCAGAACGCGTTTTGCGCCAGCAAATAGCCCCAAGTAAGCCGATTTTGGCGCAATATGAATCATGTTAATATTCACGATCGCGGTAATTGGCTCTCTTGATTCTACCAACCATTCAGAACTACTGGCATCGAGATCGATCGGGGGATATATATTATCGCACGACGCGGACTGTTGCCATGCCGCGATACTGGCTCTCGCATCGGGATTGGGATCTGAGGGTAGCCAATAGCGCGGCGCGAGGTGGGGAGCCATACAAACCGCATGTTCGCCAGTACCGCTAGAAATTTCTAGAATCGTGCCTGTGAGGGGTAATACTTGGCGCAAAACTGTAAGAATCGGTTCGCGATTGCGTTCGGTTGCGGGTGCGTACCTCCGGAGATCTGGGGTGTCTGACATCGATCCTCAACTGTTGAGATTTGATTACCTCAGTATAAGCCAGCCTGCGAGTGTTAAAATCCGATTACCTACGGTACGCTACGCGAACGAATAGCGGCTAAATTAAGAAATTTTCGCTTTGAACCATCTCAACGCAAACGTTAGAATAAACAGACTATAGATCTTAATTATTAGGATTGCTATAAGCTAGATTTTCGCCTGCAAGGATCTTTAAACTCAGTATGGTTAACACTTCCGCTCCCAAAAAGCTCGCCAAAGTAGAACACTTAAAGACAGATAGTAACTATCTGCGGGAACCTGTTGCCAGCGAGCTACTCCTCGATACAAATTATTTCACTGAGGACGCAATTCAGATCCTCAAGTTTCACGGCTCCTATCAACAAGATAATCGCGACAACCGCGTCAAAGGTGCCGAAAAAGATTATCAGATGATGCTCCGCACCCGTAATCCAGGCGGGTTTATTCCACCCCAATTGTACTTGGCACTCGATCGATTGGCGAGCGACTATGGGAACGAAACCATCCGCGCGACTACCCGTCAGGGTTTCCAGATGCACGGCATCCTTAAGCAAAATCTCAAGCCAGCCATCGCCGCGATCGTTCAAAACATGGGTTCTACCCTCGGTGCCTGTGGTGACTTGAACCGCAACGTGATGGCACCCCCAGCACCCTTCAAAAACAAGCCAGAATACGTCCATGCTTGGGAGTATGCCGATCGGATCGCCGATCTGCTCACGCCCCATACAGGTGCATATTACGAGATCTGGCTAGATGGAGAAAAAGCCATCAGTGGCGAACCTGCACCCGAAGTCAAAGCAGCATTAGCAACCGATACCAATGATACAATCTTCCCTGGCGATGTCGAACCGCTGTATGGGATGCAGTATCTGCCCCGCAAATTTAAAATTGCGGTAACAGTTCCCGGCGATAACTCGATCGATCTCTTCTCGCAAGATTTAGGTTTGGTAATTATTTCTGATGACAAAGGTGAAGTCTTAGGCTTTAATGTCTACGCTGGCGGCGGATTAGGACGTACCCATAACAAAGAAGAAACATTCGCCCGGATCGCCGATCCAATTGGCTATGTACCTAAAGATGATATCTACGATTTAGTCAAAGCGATCGTGTCTACTCAGCGCGATTATGGCGATCGTACCAATCGTCGTCACGCTCGGATGAAGTACCTAATTAACGATTGGGGTGTAGCTAAATTTACCGCCAAAGTGGAAGAATATTACGGCAAAAAAGTCGAACCACTCAAGCAACTTCCCGCCTTTAAATATATCGATTTCTTAGGTTGGCACGAACAGGGCGACGGCAAGGTATTCTTGGGGATCTCAGTTGTCAACGGACGGATTAAAGACGAAGGCGATTTCAAACTTCGCACCGCGTTGAGAGAAATCGTGCAGACGTATCAAATCCCGATGCGCGTGACTCCCCATCAGAACGTGCTGATCTATGATATCGATCCAGCCGATAAAGCGGCGATCGACAAAATCCTGATTGACAATGGTATCGAACCAGATCCACTCAAGCTTGATACCCTCGTCCGCTACTCGATGGCTTGCCCAGCCCTGCCTACCTGCGGTCTAGCAGTCACTGAATCCGAGCGGATAGCCCCCAGTGTCAATGAGCGGTTCCGTGCCCTCCTGACCAAATTAGGCTTACCTGATGAGCAATTCGTCATTCGGATGACAGGATGCCCCAATGGTTGTGCGCGTCCCTATATGGCGGAAGTCGGCTTCGTCGGTAGTTTTCCCGAAAGTTATCAGGTGTGGTTGGCTGGCTGTCCCGCTCAAACTCGTCTGGCGCAGGTTTACACCGAAAGAATGCACATCAACGATCTGGAGACTTTCTTTACGCCGATATTTGAGTACTTTAAACGCGATCGT
>JBBRVB010000167.1:0-8245 GCA_038247275.1 Chroococcales cyanobacterium | reverse complement strand
CGATCGCTATTTGCTGGTATTTAAGTCAGGAAATTACTCGCAGACAACATGCCGAGAGGCTACTGCGACAACAAACAGATCGGGAACGATTGGTAAATCAGATTGCTTTGCAAATTCGCCAGTCCTTAAAATTGGATGAGGTATTGGCGACCACAGTTGAAGAAGTACAACGCTTTCTTCAAGCCGATCGAGTCTTAATTTATCGCATCAATACTGATGGGACTGGTTGTGCGATTTATGAGACAGTATTAGCACCTTACCCAAGGATTTTAGGGCAAACATTCCCCGCCGAAGTCTTTCCCCCAGAGTATCATCAGGCTTACTCCCAGGGCAAAATTCGGACAATTTCTAATGTAGATCGATCGGCAATTGAGCCGTGTTTGGCAGATTTTGTCAAACAGTTTGGGGTTCGGGCAAAATTGGTAGTACCGATCGTCCAAGAACGTCGCCACAGTGAGATCCCCACAGATCCAGGTGTGCCCTATCTCTGGGGCTTATTAATCGCTCATCAATGTAGTCAAGATCGTACCTGGGAGGCATGGGAAGTCGAGTTGATGAAACAACTAGCCACTCAAGTGGCGATCGCTCTGCAACAGTCAGAATTGTACGATCGGCTCCAACAACTCAATGCCCAACTCGAACAGCGGGTAGAACAACGTACTGCCGAATTAGCACTAACAAATATCTCCCTACAATCTGAAATTGTCGAACGTCAGCGGACTGAAGTGGTACTAAGGCATACCAACAATACTCTTGAAGCCTTGGTCACAGCCTCACCACGGGCGATTGTGATGCTCGATCGAGTTGGACTAGTCAAACTCTGGAACCCTGCTGCTGAGGAGATGTTTGGCTGGACGGAAGCAGAAGTACTCGATCGACCAAACCCACTAAATTTAGACGATTATACGACGCTACAAAGCAGTGTTTTGCAAGGAACTATTTACCCCCGCTTAGAGTTTCGCCAACAGCAAAAAAATGGGATGCCGATCGACATTGTATTTTCGGCAGCACCCTGGCGCGATCGCGCCGGACAAATTAGTGGAATTGTAGCAGTAATTACTGACGTTACCGCCCAAAAAATTCAGACAGAACAATTACGCTTACTCCAATCGGTGGTAATTAATACTAACGATGCCGTGATTATTACGGAAGCAGAACCGATCGCTTCGGGTGGGCCACGCATTCTGTATGTGAATCAAGCATTTACCGCAGTGACTGGTTATCAACCCCAGGAAGTATTAGGGAAAACTCCGCGTATTTTACAAGGGCCAAAAACCGATCGAGCTGAATTAGATAAAGTGCGACTCGCACTTTCAAAGTGGGAATCAATTACGGTAGAAGTAATCAATTATCGCAAAGATGGTTCGGAATTCTGGAATGAATTTAGTCTCGTACCTGTTGCCGATCGAAATGGTTTTTATACTCATTGGATTGCCGTTCAGCGAGAGACTACTAGGCGCAAACAACTTGATGAAATTAGATTAGCACTAGAGCGAGAGCAAGAACTCAGCATCTTGAAAACCCGTTTTTTCTCAATGGCATCCCATGAATTTCGGACTCCGCTGAGTACCGCACTCGCTGCCGCCCAACTACTCGAAAATTCTCAGGTAAACTGGGAAAATACCGATAAGAGATTGCGAAACCTCCATCGAATTCAAGACTCAGTGCGAAATATGGTGCAATTACTCGATGATATTCTCACTATCAATCGAGCTGAAACAGGAAAACTGGCATTTAATCCTCAACAGCTCAATTTAGAATTACATTGCCGTAATTTTGTTGAGGAAATGCAACTCAATGCAGGGCAACAATATCCAATCTCATTTACCTGTCAAGGTGAATCTATTTCTGCCTGTATTGACGAAAAGTTATTGAGATCGATCCTCGCCAATTTACTGTCAAATGCGATTAAATATTCCCCTCAAGGTGGGAATATTGACTTCTTCTTAGAATTTCAGTTGGAGAATATCACAATTAAAGTCCAAGATCGGGGGATTGGGATTCCCGCAGTCGATCGAGATCGATTATTTGAACCATTTTATCGCGGTAAAAATGTCCGCACCATTTCCGGCACCGGATTGGGTTTGGTTGTTGTCAAAAAATGCGTGGACTTACATCAAGGTCGAATTGATATTATCAGTGAGGTTGGCATGGGTACGACCTGCATAGTCACACTTCCAGTCGATCGGCAATGTGAAATAGACTAAGTAAGGGAGTTTACACGGATATGCGGATTAAACTACTCACAAGATCCTCACAAGGTACTGTCATACTTTTTTAACATAGCTATATTTTCATCTGGTGATTCAGTGAATCTGATTAGTTACGATCGCAAGCATGACTAGGTTCGCAATGTTCAATTGCGAACCTAGTGGTGACGGGATTATTTAGCTGGAAAGCCGTGACAGGAGTGCAAATTGTCCACAAGATTTTAAGCAATATGTCTGAAATGAACAGTGCGGTATAAATAGTAATCACAAGGAGAAATTCATGAAATTTAAGGAGTCAATCCGAACTCTACTGTTCGGACTAATTTTGTCACTGAGCCTCTTTTTCAGCCTGGAAACAGACTTGATGGCAGCGGAAATTGCCACTTCCGTCGCTGCAACGGCTGAAGGATTTCCGCGATTAGAATCAGCCGTCGATCGATATTTGATGACGATACCAGATGGATATTACACGATCGGTAAAGTTGAAGAGTTAAAAAGTTTGATGGCAAAAAGTCAACCATTATTGGTGGATGTCCGAGAGCCTGGAGAGTATCGCGCTGGTCATATTCCTGGCGCAACCAATATTCCACTCCAGACGTTGGCTCGCAATGTCAACAAAATTCCGACCGATCGCCCTGTGGTGCTGTACTGTTCCACGGGCTATCGATCGGCGATGGGGGTAATGACGTTGCACCTGCTCAATTATGATAATGTCCAGGGTTTTCCACCAAGCTTTGCCGGATGGAAAGCTGCTGGGGGGCTAATCTCTCAGGATTAATATATTGGAGCGGAGATTGGTACTTCCAGACTCATTAAAAGCAGCATGAAGACCTCATTAGATTGTATTCCCTGCCTCTTGCGCCAAGCCCTAGATGCCGCCAGACTGATTTCCACCAATCCATCTGTCCATGAGGAAATCCTTCGTGATGTGCTGAATTGGACTGGAGAGATGGACTTAAATCAATCACCTCCAGCGATGGCGCAACGGATTCATCGGCGGTTACGGGAGATCGCAGGGGTGGATGACCCTTATCGTGAGGCTAAAAACTGGCAAAATCGGATCGCGATGGAGTTGATACCGAAACTTAGAGATGAGGTCAATTCTGCCCGCGATCCATTGCTGATGGCAGCCCGTCTGGCGATCGCCGGAAACGTGATTGATATGGGCAGTAATGGCAATCTGACAGAGGCGGATGTGCGGCAAGCGGTGCATCACGCCCTGATAGAACCATTTTGTTGAGAACAGGACAGGTTTCGCGACGAGATCGCTACAGCGAAATCAATCTTGTATTTGGCTGATAATGCAGGCGAAATTGCCTTCGATCGACTGCTAATCGAACAAATTTTGCCAGAACGGGTGACGGTTGTAGTTCGTGGTGCGCCCGTCATCAATGATGCCACGCCGATCGATGCGCTAACGGTGGGACTCGATCGAGTTGTAGCGGTTATCGACAATGGTTCAGACGCTCCAGGCACGATCCTAACAGACTGTAATCAGGAACTTCGCGATCGATTTGCGAATGCCGACCTGATTGTTGCTAAAGGTCAGGGGAATTTTGAGACACTTAGTAATGAATTAGGTAATATTTTTTTCTTATTCAAGGTCAAATGCCTCGTCATCGCCGATCTCGTTCATCAACCGATCGGTACGCAAATGTTGGTACATTCAAGACTTGGTTTAGAGGAGCAGGCGCGATAACTTTGGCGTTGGCAAAGCCTTCCCTAACTGGGTAAAAAATTTTTAACACTCATATTCCCTGGATTGGCATATTTCTAATTGGAGCGGAGATTGATTTATGATCGCAGACCCAAAACGGATTTTGATTGTGGGAGGCGTTGCTGGGGGTGCATCCTGTGCTGCTCGTGCCCGCCGCCTTTCTGAAACGGCTGAAATTATCATGTTTGAGCGAGGGTCGTTTGTTTCCTTTGCCAATTGCGGGTTGCCCTACTATGTGGGCGATGTCATTACAGATGAGAAAAAGCTACTCGTTGCTAGTGCCGAACTGTTTCGGCAGCGATTCAACATTGAGGTGCGATTAGAGCATGAAGTGATGGCGATCGATCGCGATGCCATGCAAATCACGGTCAAAAATCGCCAAACGGGTGAGGTAGATCGAGAATCCTATGATGCGCTGGTTTTAGCTCCAGGTGCGGCTCCCATCCGCCCACCATTACCAGGCATCGATTTACCCGGCATCTTTTCGCTGCGAACGATCCCAGATAGCCGTCGGATTCGCGAGTGGATTGCCGAGCATCAGGTAAAACTGGCTGTGGTAGTTGGCGGCGGATTCATTGGGTTGGAAATGGCCGAAAATTTGGTGCATCGAGGTATTGCGGTAACGCTGATTGAATCGAAATCACAGATCATGGCACCCCTCGATCCAGAGATGCTAGCTCCGGTATATGAACGATTGAAATCGCACCAGGTCACAGTCCATCTGGGGGATAGCGTTGCCAAGTTTGCACCCGCTGTCAAAGGTGGAATTTGTGTCTCTACCCAATCCGGCGCATCCTATACTGCCGATTTGGTCATCCTGGGAATTGGCGTGCGTCCTGAATCCACCCTGGCAAAAGCAGCAGGGCTAGATCTTGGCGATCGCGGTGGGATTCGTGTCAATGAGCGGATGCAGACTAGCGATCCAACCATCTGGGCGGTGGGGGATGTAGTGGAAGTCAAAGACTTTGTGACGGGCGAGTGGACGGTGATTTCCCTCGCGGGACCCGCGAATCGTCAAGGTCGCATTGCGGCTGATGTGATTTGCGGACGCGATGCGACCTTTAGGGGAGTGCAGGGAACTTCGGTCTGTGGCGTTTTTGGACTGGCGATCGCCGCTACTGGAGTCAACGAAAAAAATCTGCACCGTTTGGGATGGGACTATGGCAAAGTTTATCTGCATCCAGGACAACACGCCAGTTACTATCCCAACGTCAAATCTATTGCGCTGAAACTCCTATTTTCAAATCAGGATGGGCGGATATTGGGAGCACAGGCTGTGGGCGAAGAAGGCGCAGACAAACGCATCGATGTCATCGCGATGGCACTACAAACCGGAGCGACGGTGTTCGATCTCGAAGAAGCAGAACTCTGTTACGCGCCCCAATTTGGAGCCGCCAAAGACCCTGTAAATATAGCGGGGATGATTGCGGCAAATGCGATCGGCGGGGATGCACCCTTGGTTCATTGGCAAGACCTCGCAGACTTGCACGATGGATTACTTCTAGATGTTCGCAATGTCGATGAGTTTACCGCAGGGCATGTGGAGGGGGCAGTCAATATTCCGCTCCCGCAATTGCGCGATCGAATGCACGAACTCAACCCCGATCGAGAGATTTGGGCTTACTGTCAAGTCGGACAACGCGGCTACTATGCCACCCGCGCCCTCCGTCTCAATGGGTTTAATGCCTATAACCTGAGTGGTGGGTTCAAAACTTACCAGGCGATAAAACCGTAACCTTGATTCAGCACGCTATCTCCTTCCTCGCAAAGTTAATCAAGCCAAGGAATTAGTTTTTTAACATGCGATCGATAGGTATAGCGGTTCCCAGCCTGGTGAAGTACAGTCGTTGTCGAAAGTTAGCGGCTGGCACAGCGTTGAAATGCCGGAAGATGTCTTTCCTGAGAAACCCGACGTAGTTGGCGAAATGCAGCACGGAGATCGGGTTGCTGGACAAAATCCAAGAAGCGATCGTACATAGCGACGTTGGCAATCTCCGCTTTGACTCCTTGCTGACAGGCTACTGAGAGGGTACTGGGAACGCTCATTTTTCCAGCAAATTTATCGGTGGGAATGGGCAATCCATATTGCTGAAACAATGTCTGCCATAACGAGACGTGTCGATCTTCTGCCTGGACAATATTACTAAAGGGACGCACTAAACCAAACTTCTCGATCGCGGTTGAGTAAAGAGCACGGGCGTGATACTCATCATTAATAGCATCGACCATCGCCTGCCGAGTTCGAGCATTCAGTTGGGCATTGGCTTGGGCACTAACCAGCTTGGGTGCGATTGTCAAGACCACTGCCACGCCTAACAAAGCCAGTCCCCAACGCTCGATGAGAGAGGGTTGACAGGTTGGACAATCCGGTTGATTCATCAGTTTTTACTCCTGGTTAGCTACGGTTTGCCATTCTTGAACTACAGATGGTGAAACAGAGAGGCTCACGGGTTCATTGCCTGTAGTTGGAATGGTTAATTCGATCGGAATTGCTGTCGGTAATTCGGCGAGTACAGGCTGAAGGTTGTATTGTCCTTCATGGGGTTGGGACTGGTTTTTGTCCGCAAACATATTGCTCGAATTATCTGGAGCGGTGAGGGTTGTTCCCAAGGAGTCAGTTAAGGTGAGGGGTTGGTCACGATCGATTTCTACTACTCCAGGGAACCCCACCAATCGCAGATCGAAACTAGCTTTGCCATCGGTTAAAATCCGCTTGAAGGCGATCGCTTGCCAGGTGTGACCATGTTGGTCTTTGAGTGTTTGCCGAGATTGGTAAACCATTTGCCCTGGTGATTCTTCTAATTGTCGAATCGCTGCGGCTGCGCTGGGCGGATTGAGGACTCCCCACCCCAGGAGAATGCTTAATAAAATGACTCCAACTAATAGGAACCAGGAAAAAAATTGACGAATTCGACAGCTCATAATGATTCCTCTTTAACAGTTGACAGTTGACAGTTGACAGTTGACAGCGATTCGCGCTCGTCGGCTCTGCCGACGGTTTGCGGATGCGCGTTCCTCGGGTTCCCCGAGGGTTTAGCGCACCAAGCAGCGAATCAAGAGAGCGAAGTTTTTAGGCAGGGGCTTAAATCCCCTGCCCATCGGTTATCGATCGATTGGATTGCTTTGCAGTGCTTGTTGAAGATCGGGTATAAATACGGCGTACATACCTCGTAAATCCCCAACTTTGAAGTCATAAGCCAAATCTTGTGGGTATTTTTCGGTGACGAACTGGGGGCGATTGGCTTTTCCACCATGACACGCCAGACAACTGGCTTCGATATTGATGCGACGATAATAGCGACTACCATCTTGTCCATCGATCGATTCGCGATCCCAAAAGCCGATCAGTTCGGGGGTTTGCTCGAATTTAGCTAGAGCGATTTTGGAGTGCAGATTATCAGGCGCATGGTGGGGATTGCGATATTTGCTAGCAATTTGTTTAACTTGCCAGCCATTCTCTTTACTTAATTGCACCGCCTGTCTTCCCACCGGAGCGCAGACTTCTTTCATGGTTTGCATGGTTGGCAGATCGGTTTGTCCTTCTAGGGTAGAAGCTAACCCAGACCGCATCAGATCGAGGTTTTCGATCGATTCTACTGCTTTGGCTAATTCACTCGGAGCAGTTGCAGCCCAGACAGATTGGGGCATCAACCAAACCGAGATTGCTAGTAACCCGATTGCTAAACGGAAAAAATACTTCATCATCAGGAATCTCCTTAAACCCACCAGGGTTTTGCTCCAGTGCGGGGGTCTATTTCTGTCCACGGTGAAATCACAATGCGATTATCAACGACGGCAACATGGAAAATCTTCAGGGGTAGAGGCGCGGGACCTCTGACAACGCTACCATCGGGCGCATAGCGGGAACCATGACAGGGACATTGAAATTGATTGTCCAAACCATTCCAGGGAAAGGTGCAACCTAGATGGGTGCAATTATCGAGAATCGCGATCGAGTCGATCGCGTTATCTTCGTTGACAATTAGATAAGTAGGTTCGGCTTTTAATCCTGCAACGAGGGCGCGAGTTCCTGGCGGTTCAGCGAGAATTTGAGAGGCGGGAATCGGATTACCTAAAATATCTTTGGCAATCACCGCCCCGCCAGTTCCAGTTGATTCTACTGGCGGTACGAAGAATTTCCAGATCGGCACTAAGGCTGAACCAATCGTTACGGCGATCGTCCCGCCAGTAATGAAGTTGAGCAGTTGTCGTCGCGATAAGTCTGGAACTTCGCCTGGAGCAATATGAGCGTTATCCATTTGTTTCTCCAAAATGGTTGATGCGTGAATCCATCCTTAACAGTTGACAGTTGACAGTT
>JBBRVB010000166.1:0-8288 GCA_038247275.1 Chroococcales cyanobacterium | reverse complement strand
ATTGATTGGAAATTTTTGCTTTTTACTATCATCTTTAAATACTAAGGAAGGGCATACAGAATGAGTAATAAAGGAAGTTACGAAGAGTATCTACCGCAATATAGAGAATCAGGGGTATCAGGAAAACTAGTATTGGAAGGATCTACTTGGTATATAAGATATTGGATACCAGGAATAAGAATGACGGATAAAAATTTCATAAGATTACCTATAGATAGCATTTAGATGTATATTGATGCATTGGAACGTAATTACTATGAATATGAGAGATTGAAAGGAGTAAATGAAGAGTATGAGAGACTGAAAGGTGAAATAAAAAGAGGTGCGATGCAGATCACAGGTATTAATAGTTTATTAATTAATATAGGAGGGCCATACCCAGGCGCATGTATTGGCAGACAGGGTTTTGTTGCGCCTTATGTACAAGTGGAGACCAAAGAACAGTTAGAGAAGCTAATAGAATCATATAGATATGCAAATGAAAGAGCAAGAGAGGTGCAAGTGATTATGTTTGGAGTACAAAAATAAAGTATACTGCTTTTTCTTTGAGTGAGACGACAGTATCCCACTTTTTAAATAAAAATAATGCTTGACTTTGATGAAATACTAGTAAATGTTAATAATCCACAAATCAAAAAATATTTAGCGGAGTCGATTAAAAGCTATGCAGTCGGTAACTACCGCAGTGCCATTATTTCTGTATGGGTCGCAGCCATGTTCGATCTCGTTAAAAAATTTGAGATCCTAGTAGAACAAAGAGAGCCTACTGCGCTTAAAGTATGGAAAACTCTAAAGCCTAAGATTGAAGATCATAAAAATTGGGAGCAAGAACTGATTACCAACGCAAAATCTGTTGGTATGCTTAGTGTTTATGAGGCAGGTACTCTTGAAAGGCTGCATGAAACTAGAAATCGCTATGCTCATCCTTCATTTGATGATGTAGGAACATTATTCGATCCAACACCGGAGGAAGTTCGTTATTTTATTAGGACTTTATATGATGTCGTACTATCTCAACCTGCTCAATTGGGTGTATTTTATGTTAATCAGCTAATAGCATCTCTCAAGGAGGCTAACTATTTCTATAGTAAACCATCAACATCCTTTGAAACTAACAGAGATGAAGTTTTGCAAAAATTAAGACTTATTAACTTAAGGCAAATCCCAAGACTCATTAAGCAACTATTTGTAGATCTTGATAGTCCTGATAATGAAAGCCACAAAACTAATATTTTATGCTTTATAATTAATTCATGGGACTATGGAAGCAAACAATTAGAATCTAGGGAGTTGCTAGAGCAAATCACTTCTAGTTGGGATACATATCTAAGTGATAATAGTGAAAAACTAAATCAAGAGATATTAGAAGCTATACTATGCTATCCAGAATGTTTTAACTTATTGTCAGACAGAACACATAATTTAATAAAAGTAATTATTCATAACTTATTATCTAAAAGTTCATCGCAACGTGATTGGACTTCATCTAGTTTGATTTTTGCTAAATTTTTAAGCTATTCAGATGTTATACCTCTTGCAGCAGCTTTATTGAATGAAGCTCCAGAGATGGTTCCGATAGATCAACTTATCAAGCAGCATTATCTGTATTTAGAGGAACTAGGGAAAGATAGATTTTCTAATACATTTGGGATTGCAATTTTTGAAGAAACTAGAAAAGCATTAAAAACTAGAAATGGTTATGCAGTAAATCCAGTACTTAATGTTCTCCGCTCATGTGATATGTGGAGCATTGCAGATTCTAGAACGGCAGAAGATCAAAATAAATTTGCAACAGAACTAATTACTTCTCTTTGTTCTAACAATTTTGCGACAATGAATCTATTAAGATTCGATAATCAAAATGAAATTCCCGAGCGTTGGGCTGAAACTCTTCTGAGTGTGTGGACAGACAAACTAGTAGTAGATACTGCTATTCAGCAATGTTTGTCATTTTACATAAATCAATATCTTGGGCTATTGCATAATCACAATACACACAAGGGAATATCTTATTCAAGAAGTAAAGAAGGAATAAAAATTCTAGATCGATTTATTAATATAGATGTGCTTAAAGAAGTAAAGGAAGACAGTCCAGAAGCGTGGAATTTCTTGTTGACAATACTAAAAGAAAACCAAGATGTAATTAGTTCTGAAGATCTTAAAAATATCCTCACTCACACAGTGTAATCAAATCATCGACTTACTTATCTATGTAAAACCCCTGTAGGTTTAGCTACAGGGGTCATTCTTCAGCCTGAGTTAATTACTCAACACCCTCAATCCGGTCTTCGACTTCTTGATACAAGTCGCGGAGCTTATCGAGATTCTCTGCACTCGTTTCCCAATAACCGCGCCCATTGACTTCCAACAGGGTCGAGACGATCTTACGGAACGAATTAGGATTGAGATCCATCAACCGCTTACACATCTCCTCATCCTTGATGAAAGTATCATTGGTTTCCTCATATACCCAGTTATCCACCGCTCCGGCTGTTGCACTCCAACCGCTGGTATTCACCAACCGTTTGGAGAGTTCGCGGACACCTTCATAACCGTGGGAGAGCATTCCCTCATACCATTTAGGATTGAGTAACTTGGTACGTGCGTCGAGGCGAACAGTCTCTGAGAGGCTGCGAACTTGAGCGTTAGCGGTAGTAGTGTCGGCGATGAAGGAGGAGGGCATTTTGCCATCATCCCGGAGCTTGGCGACGATTTTGGTGGGATCTGAGTCGTAGTAGTGGGATACGTCGGTCAGACTGATTTCTGAGGAATCGAGGTTCTGGAAGGTGACTTCGGCGGTTTTGAGGGTGGTTTCAAAAATCTCGCGAGCATTATCCATCACGCCGGGGTTATCGGAGTTGAAGGCGAAAGATTTGCGGTTGAGGTACATCTCTTGCAATTCACCTTCGTTGTCCCAGGTGCCATTTTCAACGGCGAGGTTGACGTTGGAGGAGTAGGAGCCAGATGCGTTGGAGAAGACGCGGGTAGCGGCTTGACGGAGGTTAATCCCCATCTCTTCAGCTTGGGCTAATGCGTGTTTGCGGATGAAGTTCATCTCTAAGGGTTCATCGGCTTCGGCGGCCATTTTCACGGCTTGGTCGAGGAGGTTCATCTGGTTGATGAATAGGTCGCGGAAGACACCAGAACAGTTGATCACCACGTCAATCCGAGGACGACCGAGTTCTTCAAGGGAGATCATTTGGAGTTTGTTGATCCGACCGAGGGCATCGGGTACGGGTTTGACACCGACCATCCACATGATTTGAGCGAGGGATTCGCCGTAGGTTTTGATGTTATCAGTTCCCCAGAGGACACACGCGATCGTTTCGGGATATTTACCGTTATTTTCGCGCATTTGCCGATCGAGTAACCGATCCACGACCACTTTTGCCGATTTAACTGCGGCTTCGGTGGGGATGGATTGGGGGTCGAGGGCGTGCATGTTCTTACCTGTGGGCAAGACATCGGGGTTGCGAATCGGGTCGCCACCTGGCCCTGGAAGGACGTATTCACCACCCAATCCTTGGAGGAGTGCGGCGAGTTCGTTATCTGCACAAACCTGTTTGAGGCAGAATTCGAGGTAGGCGAACAGGGGTTTGATTTCTTCGAGGTTGACTTGCTTGTAGCCAGACGCGTAGAGGGATTCGACCCAAGCTTCTTTTGGTCCCATGTTGAATAAGTTCAACTTGGCGACAATAGAGATCCGACCTTCATCGTTAATTTTGGGGGTAACGATCGCAGTTACGGCTTCACGGATGGCTTGGGTGATATCTTGCAACAGTTGGACATCTTCGAGGATGCCGCGATCGTTATTTTGATAAACCTCTTCGAGATTGCGTCCGATACTTTCGGTGATAATCCGAGGTAGACCTTTGAGTCCTTCTTCTTCACGATCGAGTGATGCGATATTTACTAGTGTCGCAACGGCTTCTTCGGCTGTTGGTGGTTTACCAATGACGTGCAATCCACATGGGAGGAGGCGGGATTCGATTTCCATCAGGCGGCTGTAGACAGCCCCGACGACGTTATCTCGTGCTGCGATTTCCATCGTCCCAGCATCGATGTCTGGAAGTTCGACATCTTTGTCGAGGTTACAAATCCGCGCTTTGTCCATAATTGTATTGACAATTTGGACACCGCGACCGCTATCGCGCAGCGATTGGTAAGAACCAACGAGTTCGCCGAGTTCCTGTAAGCCTCGGTAAAGTCCAGCATTTTCAGCAGGAGGCGTGAGGTAGGAAATAGTTTCGGCGTAGGAACGACGCTTGGCAATTGTTGCTTCGCTAGGATTATTGGCAGCGTAGTAGTAGAGGTTCGGAATATTCCCAATCAAACTATCGGGGAAACACTCATTCGACATCCCCATTTGCTTACCAGGCATAAATTCTAAGGAACCGTGGGTACCGAAGTGGAGTACCGCATCTGCTTCCCAGACTTTTTCGAGGTAAGTATAATAAGCCGCAAATCCGTGGTGCGGACTCGCAGAACGGGAGAATAATAACCGCATCGGGTCGCCTTCATAACCGAAGGTCGGCTGGACACCGATGAAGATATTGCCGAAATGCTTGCCGTAAATAACTAGATTTTGACCGTCACTATTGAGGTTCCCTGGTGGTGGTCCCCAGCTTTCGTGGAGTTTTTCAGAGTAAGGAGTGAGTGCTTCATATTCGGGCACTGACATCCGGTAAGCAACGTTGAGTTCGGGACTATTATATTGAGCTTGCGCGTCGTGAATCACCGCTTCGAGCAGCTCTTTAGACGATGCAGGTAAATCCTGAACATCGTAGCCATCTTTTTTCATGCCCTGCATGACTTCAAAGATCGAACCAAATACGTCTAAATAGGCAGCGGTACCAACGTTTCCTTTATCTGGTGGGAAACTAAAGACAGTGATCGCAACTTTCTTGGTGACTTTGGGCTTGCGGCGGAGATTTGCCCATTTCATCGCCCGTCCCGCGATCGCTTCAATCCGGTCTTGGAGCGCGATCGCGCGTCCGGTAGTCCCGTCGCGACCTGATAGAATAATCGGCTCGATCGCACCGTCTAGTTCGGGAATGGCAATCTGGAGCGCAACTTGAATCGGGTGGAGTCCTAAGTCGCTCTGTTCCCACTCTTCAGTGGTTTGGAACACTAATGGTAACGCCACCATGTAAGGACGATTCAACCGTTTGAGCATGTCGATCGCCTTGGGATGGTCTTGTCGGGCAGGGCCACCAACGAGGGCAAATCCGGTCAGAGAAATCACTGCATCGACGATCGCTTCTGTTTTGGCGATCGGGTCGAAGAAGTAGGCTTCTAGAGGCTTGGAGAAATCTAAACCACCTGCGAACACCGGAATTACCCGTGCGCCCATTGCTTCAAGTTCCTGCACCATCGCGACATAATGCGCCGCATCGCCAGTAACGATGTGAGTACGTTGCAATACTAAGCCGATACAAGGTGCATTAGGGTCTTTGCGTTCGGTAGAGATATCCCGACGACTATTGAACCAGTTGAGATACTCCTTCACATCCTCGAACATCTGCGGCGCAAGGGGATGCCAGATCCCCATGTCGGGGAATGTAACGGGATCTTGATACTTAATTTCCCCTGCTGAAGCTGTCGAATTGAGCGTATCGTCTTCTTTTAAGACATATCGATCCGCTAACATCAACAAGAAGTTTTCCAAATTCTCCGGCGTACCACCGAGCCAATACTGGAAGCTCAACATAAAGTTGCGCGCATCCTGGGCTTTTTCGATCGGTAGATACTTGAGAATATTCGGGAGCGTATTCAATAACTTGAGCATTCCATCTTGGAAGCTACCCGCGCCAGCTTTGGCTTTGCGCTTCTTCATGAATTCGCCGATCGCGCTTTTGGATTGACCCAAAGTAGCCAGCGAGAAACTGCCCATCTTATTCAAGCGCATCACTGCGGGCATCGAGGGGAAGATCACCGCCACATCCAGGCTATCGCGATAAGGTTCGACCGCTGCCACGAGTTTGTCAGCCAAATCTTCAATAAAAATCAGTGAAGCGATGAAGATATTGGCGCGAGAGACATCCTCTTGTAGAGCGGCGTAGTTGGTAGGATCGCGGAGTTCTTCTAGAAGATAGCCACTAATTTCGATTGCGACTTTGGGGTTGTGGTCGTTAATTGCATTCACAGCAGCAGAGATCGCACTCTGATACTGTGGCTCTAGGACGACATAGACCACCTTTAATAACTGTCTGCCCCGAATCTCAGCGGGAGCGATATGTCTAATGGTGGACTTGACGTTAGTGAACATTCGGTATTGCTCCTACGGGATAGATTTTGACGTAGATGTGGGGAAGATATCTGAGTGGATGCTCGTTCGCTTGGTGTAGTGTCGGCTGCTGATGCAACCACTCAGATAACGCTCTTTAGTAGTTCTAGCAGACAATCACCAACGGGTGAGGCTTTCCAGCCTCATCCGACACAATTTGCAAAGAAAAAGTTAACACTTGTTCACATTTGGAGTCCGCTATTTTACTTTCTCGCGATTTATTTACACAAATCTTGACGATAAAACTCGATCTACACCTGTTTGAGGTGGACGATTGTAAATATAACTTTACACTTTGACTCGCGATCGAGATGGATACTCTCGCTCCTAGTAGGCTGGCACAGGTAACAGATGCTTCCATATCTGTACTGGATGAACATTAGCCGATCGATTTCAATGCCCCACTGCTAATGAAAGGGCATTTATACTAGACCTAGACCCACCTTAAATCGCGAAAAAGTTATGGCGGCTGAATTTAAGCACATTATGTTGATGGTCAAGAGTATCCCTACATCGCTGAAGTTCTACAGCGAAGGCTTGGGACTACCAGTCAAAATGTCTAGCCCTGGCTGGGCAGAGTTAGATGCCAATGGGACAACAATCGCGCTCCACGCAGCAGAATCAAATGCTGATAGTGGCTCCTCGCCGATTTTAAGCTTTCATGTCGATGATATTCAAAGTGCGATCGCGACCCTCGAACAACTAGGTGCCAGTCTCGAAGGGCGGGTGCGCGAACCTTCTTTTGGTAAAGTAGCTGCGATCCGTACTCCTGACGGTCATCTGGTTAGTTTGTTACAACCAACTGCAAAAGCTGCTGTCTAGCTGGATGAGTACTGGTGCGATCGCCTCTCAATCTGTAAATATGATGGTTGAGAGCATCGTACCAATTATGAGATTTTATGAGTGACACTATCTTTAGTAAAATCATCCGCAGGGAGATTCCGGCTGAAATTGTATATGAAGACGATCTTGCCCTCGCCTTCCGTGATGTCCATCCCCAGGCACCAGTTCATATCCTGATTATCCCCAAACGGGCGATCGTCTCGATCGATGAAGCTACCGATCCAGATGCCGCTTTACTCGGTCATCTGTTGTTAACAGTCAAGAGAGTAGCCACTCAGGAAGGATTAGAAAAAGGCTATCGGGTGGTCATCAATACAGGCGAAGATGGCGGTCAGACAGTGTTTCATCTCCATTTACACTTGCTGGGCAAGCGATCGATGACTTGGCCACCGGGATAAATGAGTGAATGTAAAGTTTCTCATCTAGCGGTTGTCAGATCGAGCGGAATACCGCCCCGGATCTGGGTGAGTCATCGATCCCTAGCCAGAATACCTCAAAATCTAACTAGTTTCGATCGCCCTTAAATGTTAAGAGATTGTTAACCCCCTTTACAAATAGAAATAAATCCTCTAATATTAGATGCATAGGGGTTGAGCAATCAACACCGCACCTAGAAAATTTATCGCAATCATAAACAAATGACCACTACCTTACAACGTCGCGAAAGCGCAAATGTATGGGAAAGATTTTGTAGCTGGATCGCCTCCACTGAAAACCGGATTTATATCGGTTGGTTCGGTGTATTGATGGTTCCTACACTTCTTTCTGCAACAATCTGCTTCATCATCGCTTTCATCGCAGCTCCCCCAGTGGACATCGACGGAATCCGTGAGCCAGTCGCAGGTTCATTAATGTTCGGTAACAACATCATCTCCGGTGCTGTGATTCCTTCATCTAATGCAATTGGTCTTCACTTCTACCCAATCTGGGAAGCAGCTTCCCTAGATGAGTGGTTATACAACGGCGGTCCTTACCAACTAGTAGTATTCCACTTCTTAATTGGCATCTTCTGCTACATGGGTCGTGAGTGGGAACTTTCCTACCGTCTCGGGATGCGTCCTTGGATCTGTGTTGCTTACTCTGCTCCTGTCGCAGCAGCAACCGCAGTATTCTTGATCTACCCAATCGGTCAAGGTTCATTCTCTGACGGGATGCCTTT
>JBBRVB010000165.1:0-8363 GCA_038247275.1 Chroococcales cyanobacterium | reverse complement strand
TGAATATATTCAAAGGGTGTTGATATCGATCGCTCTAAGAAAAGTGTATTTACAATACTATTTTACCTGAAATTTATATTAAAGACAGGTCTAATGGGTAATGGTATAACTAGTCTTCGAGTCTACTTGTCTGTTCAGTAGTTGGAATTAATGACTCGATCGCGATTGTCAAGCGATTTTGGCTGCACCTTGAGCGTGGAACAATCCGCTCGTTGCCCCGTCACAGACAATGAATCCACATTTCTTGGGCACGATCGATCCCGGCGCGGATTGGTAACCATACGGAAATATCCATCATTTAAAATCCTTAAATCGTGGAATCCAGGATACAATTGCCGTGAGTGTGAGTAAGTATAAATAACTATCCAAAGCTATGTCTCCTAGTTTATCAACCCTAGTTGCCTCCAGATCCGCTACTGGCGATCGTGCAGTTGGATCTATTAATTCCGAGTCCGAACAGCAAATCGCCAAGTTAACCAAGGCTCTATATCCAGCCGACAGGCAAGAAAAATTCCTCAAGCTCCAAGCAGAAGTTGACACGCTCCTATGTCAGCTCCAAGCTCTCCAAATCAGTCAATAAATTTCTGAGCCGCCACAATATCCATCTTGACTAAATCCCAATCACAAGTATAGCGATCGAATGCATTCGATCGCTATACTTGCGATCGTCCACGAATGTGCTTCTTACTGAGCCTGATGGAACACACCATCGCACTTTCCCGATCCCCTAAAACACCAGTAACTATGCTGCGACGCAAGATGTGCGATTAAATATCTAGCAATCCATAACGTTTTTGAAGCGTGAGTAATTGGGTTCTAGCGGCGGCGGCATTGTCGGCAAGATCGGCAAATTCAATCAAGCGTAGGAGTTCTTTTTTGAGTAAATTTCGCTCGATGGCGAGGGTATCCCTGTCTAACTCTGGTGGCAATACGACTAGATCGTAGAGAGTCGCCCGATCCTTACCCGGATCTGGGCGGAGAATTCGCCCCCGACGTTGGATAAATTGACGCGGATTGGTACTGCTAGCGAGGATCACCGCATGTTTGATGGCGGGGATATCGATGCCTTCATCCAAGCAGCGAATGGCGACTAGCCCCTGAAGTGCGCCGGATTCAAATTGCTGGCGGAGTTGCTCTCGATCTGGGAGGGAGGTGGCGGCTGTATATGTGTTCACTCGGTAGCCGAGTTCGGTACCGAGTAAGTGGGTAACTGCGGCGAGTTGTTGGGTGCTGTCGCTACTACCATCGCCACAGTAAAACAGGGTGTGACTAGTGTCCAAGCGCGCCTGCATTAAGGTTTTGAGGGCGATGAGTTTGTTGGCAGCCGCACCGACGAGTCGAGCGCGCTGCATCAGTAATGGAGTCAACTCTGGAGTGTCAAATTCGTCGTGGTGGACATTCCGCCCCTGCCGATTGTAAAGGAGTTTGCGAGCGATCGCGCGGCTGAGTTTGAGGTAGCGATCGCTCTCGTCTGGAGTCAATTCGACTAAGATTGGATAGTATAAGTAGTGAACTAGCGCACCACAATCGATCGCGTCTTTGAGGGTAAATTCGGGCTGTAAGATGTCCCCAAAGTAGTCGAGGATATTTTGAGTACCGATGTCGTCGTAGTGGCGTTCTGGGGTAGCTGAGAGGGCAAGGCGTAAGCCGACGTTGCGGGGGAGGCTGGATTCGCGTTTTTTGGCACCGAGGTTATGCACTTCGTCGCCGATAATTAGGGTTCGATCGGGTAAGTATTTGAGCTGGGATTGAAATCCAGGGGTAATTAGGGTTTCGTTGGTAGTTACGATCGTCAGAAACTGCTGTTGCTTGGTATGGATTCTGGCGAGTTGGAATGAGAATTTACTCTGCCATTTGTGGACGCTTTCACAGGCGAGGATCGGCTCAAGCTGAAATTTTTCGCACTCCCTCCCCCACTGAGTCACCAGGTGCCGAAATGGGCAGATGACGATCAGGACTTGCAGCCCGATTTGTTGATATAATTGATGGGCGATCGCGAGTGCAGTAATTGTCTTACCGCTACCTGTCGCCATTTTGAGGGTACCACGACCTTGATTTTTGAACCAATTGTCGATCGCTTGCTGCTGATACGATCGCAGTTGTAGCTCCGCTGGTAGCTGGGGACAGCCGGTAGGCGATGGTTCGACTCGATAGCTAACCTGAGATTCGGCAACGGCTACCAGTCGATTGATATTCGCATATTCCGAGGTGGCTGTCGCTACCTCTCTTGCTGATTTCTGGACTCGATAAGTATTTTTAGAGTCGATCGACACTGTTAATGACCGAGCGATGTGCTTTTTTATACTATCACATCTCACAGAGTTTAAGCTCTAGGGGTAAATCTATCTCCAACCCCCCCAAAGCCTGATTCAGAACGGAAAGGGTGAGATTCGAACTCACGGAAGCTTGCACCTCATCCGATTTCAAGTCGGACGCATTCGACCACTCTGCCACCTTTCCAGATATGGGCATCATACCACACCACAATTTATGACGCAATCGATACCCACTCGGACAACTACTCGATCGCAGACATCCAAATTAAGGTCTTATTTTCTGGCTGCTTCGCTAGGTACCGATGCTTGTGGGAAATAGAGTGGCACATCAGGTGCCGCATCCGCAGGTAGTTCTACTGGTGTGCGGGAGTTGATGAAGGTACCAGCCAAATGCACGAGCGACAACACCAGTGCGACTGTCGATAGTAAATAACTGTGAATTGTAAATAAATGCTGTAGGGTAATCGTGCTAATCCCATCACCACCCAATAGAAACTGGCGGATGGAGCCACCAAGGACTGGGATACTTTCAATAATTGACAGCTCGATTTTGAACCGCCAGTAGCCCAATTGCGACCAATCCAAATTCATCGCCGTCCAACCTAACCCGATTGTACTCAGGGTCAAGAAAATCCCCGAAATCCAGCCGACAATCCAGCCGCCCACCATCCGGCGACACAAAAACATGATGATGATTTGGATGAGGGAGACGGCGATGATCCCATTGCCAGCAATGCTGTGCAAACTTCTAATCAACCACCCATTGGTCACTTGGGTATTGATGTATTCGAGTGAAGAGTGGGCACCATTCGTGGCGGGAGTGTAGTAATAGGCAATTGCGACACCGGTGACAGCCGCCACCGCCCACAAGGTGAGCATCGCGATCGCGACAATGGTGGCTAGTTTCGGTAGCAGAGATCTGTAACGCAGAGTATTCATTGGCAATACTTGTTAACTTTCTTTACATCTCTTTACTATTATATAAGGTTCTACACGAGTTGTTCCAGTAGTCAAGATCTTTTTGCAGATCTTTACCACCTTGATGCTAGCGATCGATCGAGTATCACATATTTCAACTGAGTTTCTGCTAGCGTCATCCTAGACGATCCATGAGCATCCTTTCTGCTTTTGAGATTGCTATATAGATTGGGATAAGTAAATCGACGGAGGTGGTATGTGCAGAGGATCGATTATAATAGAGTAGCGATCGAGTAGACTTCGGGATGATTAGCAATAATATTACTATCGAAAAATCATACGAATTATTGGGACTAAATTCATCAGCCTCGATCGAGGAGATCAAAGCAATCTATCGTCAGATGGCGAAAAAGATTCATCCAGATCTCAACCCCCACGATCCGACAGCACGCGCTCGATTTAATAGTCTCAATCAAGCTTATCAATTACTCCTTGCCGTCCACTCGGAACCCGATCGGGTCGATGCTTCAAATCCAGACCCAGAGCCGACGAATACCAAAGACGGCGTGCGGGTTAATTATGTTGTCGATCCACCATTATCGCCCCAAGATTTACAGCTCAAAATCGAAGTATTTGAGAGCTTGGAAAAATTAATTCGTCAAGAAAATTTTACCAAAGCAGTCTCGATCGTGGACATGCTTGCAAAAGTCGTTCCTAACTGTAGCGACATCTCCAAAAAGCAATCGGAAGTGTATTTTAAATACGCCCAAGATCTGGTCAATCGACGATCGCAGTTTACCTTAGCACGAACATATCTCAAAGCAGCACTCAAAGTCGATCCTCATAATCAACAACGTTGGCAAGCCGTCAATCGCGAATTCAATCGGATCGAGCGGTTTTCACAATAGACTTCCTGCGAAAGTCAGCAAGTAGAGCACCTTTTCAAGACAGCGAAAAGTGCGGGAACAGGGGTTTCCCCGAGTAGAGCACCTTTTCAAGACAGCGAAAAGTGGACGTAACAGGGGCGCGAGATCGTGAGCCTAGAGCACAGTCCCCAAAGCCTTCCTCACTCGGACTCGATCGATCCGTGGTCCGACAGTTGAGATCACGGTGAGATTCCAGTCACCATAATCCAAGGATTCGCCAGGACGGGGAAATTGTTGTAATTTGTTGAGCAAAAATCCGGCGAGGGTTTGGTAGTCATCAGAGAGGGGAAGCGCGATCTTGAGTTGGTGGTTGAGATCTTCGAGATTGATTTGAGCTTGGACGAGAAATGTCCCATCGGAGAGTTTCTGAAATAATTGGGTGGGTCGATCTGATGTAACTTTCATGCCGATCATTTCGGCGATCGCATCCTGGCGGGTAATCAAACCAGCGGTGTTACCAAATTCATCGACGACGATCGTCAAATAGGTGTCGGATTGCTGCATCTGTCGGAGGACGACACTTACCAGTGTTGATTCAGTTACAAATTCTACTGGTTGAATCCACGGGGCGATCGGAATTTGTCCGGCGGGTTTGCCTTGAGCGAGTAAGGTGACAAAATCTTTAAATGAGACTACACCGACAATTTTATTGAGCGAGGTGTCGGTAACCGGATAACGGCAATAGCCAGTAGTAGCTACTTTGATCAACAGAGTTTGACAACTGGCTGTTTGCGGGACAGTAACGATTTGGGTACTCGGTACCATCACATCGGTCGCGATCGTGTCGGCAAATGCCAGCACTTTAGTCAAAACTTCGCGCTGTTCGATCCCGAGTCCGCTGGATTCGCGTTCGGTAGCGACGATCGCTTGTAGCTCTTTGAAAGTCACCCGATCGCGACTATCATACCGCTCTTTAATCCCTACCAACCGCAAACAGAGTTTGGTCGATCGATCGAGTACCCAAATGAGCGGGCTAAAAATCCGCGAGATCGCCAAACTAGGCGCACCTAAGAACCTGGCGATCTGTTCGGCATAAATCAACGCTAGGGATTTGGGAATTAGTTCGCCAAATACAATCTGGAGATAAGCCAGCAGCACAAAGGTGAATGGTATCGCCAGCGAATGCGCCAGGGGAATATTATCAAACTGCTGCACAAAAATTTGAGCAACAGCTCGTTCGCCAATCCAACCCAGTGCCAAACTAGATAGCGAAATGCCAACTTGAGTAGTCGAGAGCAACCGCTCGATCCCCCGTTGCAGATCTTGAACTTGCTTGGCGCGAGCGTCACCAGCCGCCACTAATTGCGTAATCCGCGATCGCCTCACCGACAAAATCGAAAATTCAGCAATGACAAAAAAGGCATCGATCGCAATCAAACCCAAGACTAGTAGCAGCCGCCACCCAATGTCTGAACCACCTAAAAGTGGATGAGGATCGTTCATTGTCGGGATTTCAAGAATGATAGGGAGTTGAGAACGGGCAAACTGGGGGACGGGGAGGCTGGGATGAGGGACTGGGGGACTGGGGGACTATTTTAACTCTATCCCCTATCCCCGACCCTCGACCCCCTACTTACCCACTGGTATTCCAGCGGCTTCAAGTTGCAGTTTTCGATCTACATCAGTTAATTGTAACGAGACACTCTTCACTTTATCGAGAGCATTTTTGGGAATAGTCAGGATAACTTTGGTTTCTCGACCATTAGCCGCTAGGCTACTAGGTAACCCATTGATATTGGCGTTGACACTTTGAGATCGATCGGTGGTGACGTTTATTATACCTTGTCCAAAGTTCACAGGTTGACTGCCACGATTGACTAACGTCAATTCGAGCTTGACATTATTGCCTTTGGTGGCGATCGAGTTAATTTGCATTGTAATCCCCTGATCTTCGGTGACGATCGGCAGCGTACCAATTGGTAGCCCCGTTTTGGGATCGTTTTTTACGGCTTTCTCAAAGGCAGTAGCGCGTTTTTTAGCATCTTTGGCTTGTTGAGCATCTTTTTTAGGTTCTTCGATGCCCATCTGTTTTTTGATATTAGCAATTACTTCTTGCTCTTTAATCAGTTCCAACCCTTTGGTATTGATATTTTGTCGATTGCCACCTTTATTATTACTGGGGCGAATATCTGGTTGAGTCACGCCTTTGAGAGCCTCATGTCCAGCAATAAAGCCCACCATACCACTCATGATTCCTGCGGCTAGCATGAAAAATAGTAAAATACTGGTCAGTAATAAAGTGCGATCGCCCTTGAGACTTTTTTTCATAGTTAATTATTGCAAAAATCACTTGAGGCAGCCACGATCGATGCCTAATAAATTTTATCGACAGCGGCTGGTTTTCCCGATCGATATACTAGCGTTCCCGCGAGCCTCTCCTATGGAAATCGTACCATTAGGTGACATTATTCGTTTCAGTCATATTTTACCCGCAGATTTTCACTATCCCCTATCCCCTATTCCCTAAAACACTAGTAACTATGTTTTGATGCAAGATGTGAGTATTCCCTCTACTGCTCCTCCAACCGCTTTTTACGTTCTTCGAGTGCGTGTCTGAGCAGATAGACAAACATGGCAAGATTGATGGCAAAGACTACAAACTTGACGATCGAGGCTTTGTCGATAATTTCATAGATTTCCACCGGTATCGTGATGCCCACAATCCCCACCACCAGGATGATTGCCCAGGCTTGTTGATACCATAACCCGATCGCTTCCATCCCACTTACCGCCGCATAAACCAATGCCACCACCGCCCCCATTTGCATTTTAGTCGTTGGTATACTCAGCACCTGCTGCAATCCTGCTTTGATAATTTCCCGTTTGCCAGTCATCATGTACTCCTGGGCAAAGGCGAACAAGCTATCATGTTCTTTAGATGTCAAAAATAAGCCGATCGCCACACAGATTAATAATCCGATCGTAAAACACTTGTAAATGATAATGGCAACCAAGGCGCGGGGACGGGGTGTTGATGGAGACATGGGATTAAGATCTGAGTAGTATGTCAGTTGCGATTGAATTTATTTACATTCGATCGAGAGTTGAGATCTGAGCCACTAGAACACTCAGAATTATGCTTCAATAGTAGAATCATCGAGAGTCGGCGATCTTCAAAGATCAAGAGTCGCCCATCATTGTTTAACTAGGTTATAGTCATATCATGAGCTTAGATACCCAAATTGAAGTCAATTCTGGAACCGTTACCCACCGTGGTTGGCCGGGATTAATTGAGACCTATCGAGCGTATCTACCCGTGACGGCGACTACTCCGGTGGTGACTCTCTGTGAGGGTAACACACCCCTAATTCCCGTGCCGACAATCGCCGCAGCCATCGGTCGGGGAGTCAAAGTATATGTCAAGTATGATGGTCTAAATCCCACAGGCAGCTTCAAAGACCGAGGGATGACGATGGCAATCACCAAAGCCAAAGAAGCGGGTGCCAAGGCGGTAATTTGTGCCAGTACGGGGAATACTTCTGCCGCTGCTGCTGCCTATGCGATTCGGGGGGGGATGCGCGCCTATGTCTTAATTCCCGATGGCTATGTCGCGCTCGGAAAATTAGCTCAAGCATTACTGTATGGTGCCGAAGTCCTGGCGATTAAGGGCAACTTTGATGATGCGCTCGATATCGTGCAGCTCATGGCAGATCGGTATCCGATTACCCTCGTCAATTCTGTCAATCCCTATCGGCTCGAAGGTCAAAAAACCGCAGCATTCGAGCTAGTCGATG
The DNA here is from genome assembly GCA_038247275.1 of Chroococcales cyanobacterium. Classification (GTDB taxonomy): domain Bacteria; phylum Cyanobacteriota; class Cyanobacteriia; order Cyanobacteriales; family Chamaesiphonaceae; genus Chamaesiphon. The sequence continues at coordinate 509 of JBBRVB010000165.1, read as the reverse complement.
CCCTCGGTGAGGCTCCAGACTGGTTATGTATCCCCGTTGGCAATGGTGGAAATATTACGGCTTACTGGATGGGCTTCAATCAATACCAGCAGCATGGTAAATGTCGCAATCTTCCGAAAATGATGGGATTTCAAGCCGCTGGTGCCGCACCACTAGTCAGTGGTATCCGCGTCAAAGATCCCGAAACCCTCGCCACGGCGATCCGCATTGGCAATCCCGTGAACTGGAAAAAAGCAGTCACCGTCAAAGATGACAGTCATGGTGAATTTAACTCCGTTACCGATGCCGAAATCATCGCCGCCTATCGCTGGTTGGGGAGTAAAGAAGGGATCTTCTGCGAACCCGCCAGTGCCGCTGCTGTCGCCGGATTGCTCAAAGTCAAAGATCGCGTACCCAACAATGCTACCGTCGTTTGTGTCTTGACTGGTAACGGTCTCAAAGATCCTGACACCGCGATCGCCAACAAGATCAATCCCTTCCAGCAAGGCATCGCCGCCAACATGGAATCC
>JBBRVB010000164.1:0-8378 GCA_038247275.1 Chroococcales cyanobacterium | reverse complement strand
GAGAGATCGCTTGCCATACTGCTATCCCAAATACCTATTTTCTCGTGACATATTGTCAACAAGTGCAGATTATTGACAACACGCGATCGACTGAAACCTCTGTTATTTCGTGGATTAGAGACTTAGCGTGAAAAGTCAGAAAATTCATCCCATACGGTTCTTCCCATTGTGCTGATAAAGCACAACTGCGGCGGACAATTCGAGTATTCACTGCGCCCATGAAAAATGGTGCCACCCAAGTCTCAATATCTAGATCGTATTCGGGCGAAATCGGATCTCGATGCCGCTCGACATCTGTAGGGGCTGATGCTATTGGATTGAGCAGGAAAGGGTTGCTAACTTGGTTGAGTTCACCTCGTTCGTAAATGTTCAAACCACTAGCCAACGTACCCCCATTAAAACCACCAGCAAGCTGATAATAAGCCTTCACCCCCGTACATCCAACACCCAATTCTCGCTGTAAATGACGCACCAATAAATAGGCACCTAAATCTGAGGGTACCGAATCAAAGCCACAACAGGGGATAATCCGCGTCCCATCAGCGGCTGCTTGGACGTGATATCGATCGATTAATCCCTTCACCCACGGCGTTTCACCCGTAATATCGACATAATGGGTACAGTAGCGGACGCAAGCATCGACGATTGCATCGCCATACAAAGCAAATGGCCCCGCCGTATTCAACAGTACTCGCGTCTGGGAAACAATTGAATCGATTCCCGCCAGATCCTGGCTATCAGCTACAAGAATATCGACATCAATCCCAACTTCTGCCTTTATTAATTCTAACTTTTGGCGGTCTCGACCCGCAATCGCCCATCGCACCTCATCAGGGCGAACGCGCTCGGCAAAATACCGGACAGTCTGCCTCCCCACAAAGCCACTGGCACCATATAGCACGACATCATAAGTTGTTTCACGCATTCCAGTCTGGATTAAAACATTCGGTCTATTTCATTTTAGCGCACTAACAAATTCATTGTCGCGTTCTTAATTTGAGCTAAAATGCTAGTACCTATCACAAGTAAAGTCGCTCTCTGGCTTGCATATTAATTCCATGAGATCGCCAATATCCAAACCCATTCCAGTACCCTACTCACCTGAAGTCACTCGTTCTTCTTCGGATCTTCTTGCTAATTTCCTCCGACTGAAAATCTCCGCTAATACTCGGAGAAACTACAGTAAAGCGATCGCTGATTTCTGTTGTCGCACCTACGATTGCGAAGCATCAGAGCAGCTTTTGAATCAGTTTCTCTCCCTACACCAGCCAGAAGCTGTTTATCAAGTTCTCCAATACCGACAACAACTCATCGAAACGAAGTTAGCCCCCAGCACAATTAATGTGCGGCTCTCAGCCCTAAAATCTTTCGTGGACTATGCCCGTCAAGTAGAGCAGTGTAACTTTAATCTCGCCGATGTTACTTGCTTGAAAGTCGAGAGTTATGGCGATACCACAGGGATTGCTGTAGCTGGGTTTAGAGAAATGCTGCAAATCCCAGATCGCAGCACCATCAAAGGCATCAGAGACTATGCCATCCTGCGCTTACTCTGGGACAATGCCCTGCGTCGGAATGAAGTCTGTAGTTTGGATGTGGGCGATTTTGACAAATCGGGGCGATTATCGATTTTGGGTAAGGGCAAGATTCAAAAAAGCCAGATCGACCTATCTCCAGCAACTACCACCGCGATCTCACAATGGTTGACTGCCAGAGACGATGATCGATCGGATGACCCTCTATTCACCAGCCTAGATCGACGCAGTAAGGGACATAGGCTGGACGGCAGCACTATTTATCGCTTGGTGCGAGAGTTTAGTAAAGCCGCTGGAATCGATCGGGTAGTTTCTCCCCATCGGATCAGACACAGTGCCATTACCGCCTATCTCGATGCCAGTGACGGTAATATTCGTGCCGCTCAATCCTTGAGTCGTCATGCCAATCTCAACACCCTCAATCGCTACGATGATAACCGCCACAAATATCAAGCGATTGCTACTAATACACTAGCCGATTTGGTCTAAATTTCTTAAAAATCCCCAAAAGCTAGCGACCGATTGAAACCTAACCTCCGTAATGACTATAACTTCAAGATGTTCCGCTAAAGTGATTTAGCGGATCGTTAAATTCCCCCCCAAATTCAAGTAGAATTTTAGGATCGAGATAGGTTCGAGTTCGCCCCATTGGATGACCTTAATTTAACGGCTACCACCTCACCCTCAAACATCCCATCGGCAGCCCCATTCGTTCTCAATGCCGATGAATTACTGGCGGCGTTTACCAATTTCCTCACCTTCGATGTTGGCTCTGGCGGAGCTAGTGCCGAAACAATCCGTACTTACTGGTGTGAAGTCCGCTACTATCTACTCTGGTGCGAGACAAATCAGCTTCAACCCCTGACTGTCACCAGAGATCAGATTAAGATCTACCGCCATCATCTCGTTGCTCAGAAGTATAAACCCACTACCATCAGTCTCAAACTAGTCGCCGTCAGTCGGATGTACGACGCGGCGATGGAATATCGACTGCTAATTTCCAACCCCGTCTGGGGCGTTAAACCGCCCAAACAGCGCAGCGATCCTGCCGAACGGATTACTTATTTAACTACCGCAGAAGCACAAGCTTTGCTCCAGGCTCCTTTAGCTAAACCGACATCGCTCAAGACATTGCGCGACCAACTCTTGCTAGGGATTATGACTTTAGAGGGTGCGAGAACGATGGAAGTCCATCGGGCTGACATCAAGGATATCGTGCGCGGTTCAATGGGCGCAGGGATTACCGTCACGAGCAAACAACAACAGCGGATCGTGCCGTTGACTCCCGACTTGGTGGATTTACTCGACCGCTATTTACTCGCCAGAAAGAAGGCGGCTTATAGTATTGCAAGAATTACGCCCCTGTTCATTAATCTTTATTATCGTCCTCGAAATTTAAAGGCGGACGAGCAAGATTTTCGGCTGTCGCGGCGGGGAATTAGAAAGATCGTCGATACCTATCTCAAAGCTCTCAACATCAAACATGGTGAGGGACGGACTTTATCGGCTCACTCACTCCGGCATACAGCGGCTACCTTGGCGATTCAGAGTGGTGCATCTTTACGGCAGGTGCAGGATTTATTGGGTCATGCCGACCCGCGCACTACGGCGATTTATACCCATGTGGGGGATAGATGGTTGAACAATCCGGCTTTAAATTTGGGGATTAAGCTTACTCCCGAGCAAAATAGTTAGGGCAGACAGACCGTAAATATACCCTTGCTACTGACTCGGAAAATATAGTATTATTCTGACATGAGAGATGGCTTAAATTCATTACCAATGAGAAGTACAGCCGAGCGAATTATGAGCAAAGTCCGAGTCCAAGGTCGCGGAAATGGGGTATTTACGCCCAAAGATTTCCTCGGCTTGGGTAGTCGTGCGGCGATCGATCGGGCACTGTCTAGATTGGTAGCCAGCGGTAAGTTACGGCGGCTCGGACGTGGTTTATACGATTTTCCACGGCAAAGCGGTATTTTAAAGGGTGCTGCACCTGCAAGGCTAGATGCAGTGGTTGAAGCGATCGGCAGACGGGATAAAATTCAGGTGATGCCTCATGGGATTATGTTTGCCAATCATCTCGGCTTGACTAATGCGGTGCCTGCAAAATCGTCCTATATCAGCAGCGGTAAGACTAAAACGGTGCAGGTGGGCAACCGGAATGTTTATTTCCAGCACGTCAGTCACAAGATAATTAACTGGGCAAATCGTCCAGGTGGACAGTTTGTTGCCGCCGTTTTGTGGTTAGATCAAGCGATCGCTTCTACTCCAGACACGATCGCTTTGATGCGAATGAAGCTAGGAGATGATGTGAAGCAAGACTTGATTAAAGATGTCAACCTTTTACCTGCTTGGATGGCAGCCATCGCTAGACAAGTTTGTAGCGATCTCACTGTTGCTGTATGAATCAGGAATTCCCAAGGTTTCTCAAGTTATCAGTAGCAGATCGTGTTGATGTTTTTGAAGCTGAAGCCGAACGATTAGATACTTTGGCAAGCTATGTAGAGAAAGACTTTTGGGTTTGTTGGATCTTGGATCTTCTATATAATGGTTTGCCGAAAGATCGGCCACGGATCTTATTTAAAGGTGGCACTTCTCTATCTAAAGTTTACGGTCTAATCGAGCGATTTTCTGAAGATGTAGACTTTACAATTTTTGCTGAAGATCTGGGATTTCCTCGCGATCTAGATACCGAACCTGCAACTATGTCGAAGAAGCAGCGGGAAAGGTTATCTAAAGATATCAGATCAAAAACTGGTGCATATATTTCCCAGCAACTTAAAGATGATTTAGAACAAATTATTGCTAAGTTAGTAAGTAATTGTGCGATTGTTGTAGATCCTGAGTGCGAAGATAGCTCGACTTTACTTTTCTCATATCCCAGCTTATTTCGAGATGATAATGATTATGTGCAATCGATCGTTAAATTAGAAGGCGGTGGACGTTCCGCTGTAGATCCTCACCAAGAATATCCGATCTCACCTTTAATTGCTAATACTCTAACTGACTGGGATTTTTCAGTGCCCAATCTGATTACGATCGATGCCCAGCGGACATTTTGGGACAAAGTGTTTATTCTACATGGCTTATCCTGTGGATATCGGGATGAAAATCGTCTGCCTAACGACCGACAGAGATTATCGCGGCATTATTATGATGTGGCTAAGATCTATGATTCGGAAATTGGCAAGCAAGCTGTAATTAATCACGCTCTACGCGAGCGAGTGCGCCAGCATAAACTAAGCTTTTTCAATGCAGCTTGGAAAAAGTTTGATGAGGCTATTCCAGGTTCTTTTTGTGTAGCTCCAACGGGTGAGTTGTTGGAAGTTTTACGAAAAGATTATCAAGCGATGCAAGGCATGATGCTGGGTAGAGCTACAGAATTTCAACAGATTATTAACAGATTATCCGAACTAGAAGCTGTGATTAACAATCCATAACTTTACTTTGCCTCATTGGTAACAAGTTAAGGATGTGAATTGGAAAATCCCCTGCTTATACTAGTTTATTAAGTAGTTACTTTAGCTTTCTCTTCAAAAATTCTAATCGTTGCATCCAAAATATTGTAGCCTTGCTCGGTAATACTCAATTTTCCAAAAACTAACGCCATCCAATGTTCGAGTTCGGCAGCATCGGTTTCGGCGGTGTGCCAATGCTTCCTTTTAATCGGTGCGATATAGGTAATCTCATCATCATCGATTAGTTCGACTTTGACTTGCTTATTTGGCATCGGTACGGCTCTCGGAAATTCGGTCGAGAACTTAATTGAAATTTCTCTTTTAACTACTCTTGCTTGAGCTACTTTTGTTTTAGTCCGTTTGATGCCTTCAAGGACATTTTCTTTCCACTCGAACACCTTAATCCCCGCTCCCAGAATATTGCACCCCTGCTCGGTTATCTGCAATTTTCCAGAGACGACTAGCATCCAATTTTCAAATTCGGCGACTTCGGTTTCGGCTTGACGGTAACTCTTGGGACTGACGTTGGCTGTGTAAATTATCCCATCTTCATCGATTAGTTGGATTTCGATCTTCTTATCTGGTGTGAATTTACCTTTAGGCAGTTGGTCGCATTTAAGCTTGATTTCTTTGGCGAGGGCTTTAGCTTTGGGGATTTTTGGTTGAATTGCTTTGGCTTGAGTCATATCGAATTACCAGGTCGATAAAATTCCATTACTTGTCGAGGACTAGCTGTTGAGGATTTATAGCGATACCGATCTTCAGGCTTAACTTCTGCTTCCTGCGTGTTGTGGGAGTCGATTAGTTCCTCAATCTCGATCGACTTCTCCACTGTTTACCTGTAATTTACGTACTTAAATTATACCCCCCACTCTCTCCAGAATCGCAGATCGTTAATTTGTCTGATGGGTAGATTCGTAAGCGAAGCTCTTAGGGGGAAGCTTCCCCCGAAAACGTCGCGTCAGGTAGGCGATGTTGGAGGTTTCCTCCCTGCAAGCTAAGAAAAGATTAACATGGCAGTTTCGTTCACCACATTCGGTTTAATCGATCGAACACCTGTGGATACTTACTCTCGACCATTTCCAGCGCAATTTGAGCGATGGTCGGATTAGTCACCGCTAAATACTCTTTCAACGTATTTTCTAACTCTGGCAGATTCATTTGACCGATATGGAGGAGCGTTTGTGCTACAGATTGGAGATTTTTTAGGGGAAATTCTGGCGATCCACGTTGGTCTTCTGGCAGGTTAATAATATTAATACTGGCAAAATCATCAACGTGGATCTGGGTGGTTAATTGTTGTGGGAGCGAGGTTTGCGGATTCTGCCACGCCTCCACTCGCTCATGTTGATAGGTCGCTAGTTGCTCCAATCGTTTTGTAACGCATTCATAAATGTGTTTCACTTCGACGGGTTGAGTGCCGGGATAAACTTGACTGAGTTGAATTGCACCAGAGATCGGATTGTGAGTACCACCGAAGGTGTACATCCGCGTGACGATCTTTTTACCTTGGGCATTAACTGTCCGGTAACGGCGGCTGATTGCCGATAATCCTAGATAACGAGCAGCACCAGCAACTAGCCGCATTCGTCCCGAACCATCGTGCATTCCCAGTGCTTCCATTGCTGTGCCCAAATCTTGAATCGTTTTGTTGTCGCTCAGAAACTCTCCACCTGTGAGTTTAGCTATTTGCTCTATTAGTTCAGGGGTGAGTAATTCGTACTTAGGCGCACCTTTAAAAGCCAGAATCGAATTTGCCACAGCATCTAGTTTGAACTCGTCATCCTTTAGTTTGACCAGTTTAAGTCCAAATTTCTTGAGAATGCGCCGGAATAACTTAAACGGATCGTGTGGCTGGTTGGGATTGACGTTGATTTTTAAACAGGACTGATAAAGTTTAGAATCAGCAACCTGCTGGGTAATTGCGGCAATCTCTCCTCCATCGAACTCCCCCTCCATGAGGTCGTGCAAGCCCAATTCCCGTCCGATCCTGATCAATGGCAATGAAGAACGATTTAGTTGGTCTGGGAGCCAGACAGAACCAGTCTCAGCGACAGGCAGCCAAGCAGCTAAATGGTTGATTTCGGCGTATTCGGGATGGAGCAGGTAATGATAGGTTTCGAGCGTTCTAATCAAGGCTGGATGGTTGTACTTAACCATCTGAATCATTTCGGCTGAATAACTCAGTGTCTGGGTAATCCCTGGTAGCTGTTGTTGGGTGAGGTAATATTTATTTGCCAGTAGTCTATCTAATTCATTCGCACTGGGATCATTTCTAATTTCCTCATATGTAAGTCTGTCGATATCCGGTGCCTCGTAAATCCGCCGCGACTGCACCACCCGTCGTTCGACTTCGACTCTACCCATCAAATCGTCGGTATCATCGCAACCATCGACATCTTCAGGATCGATTGTGACTGTATAACCATCTGCTACCATTGCTTCGACGAATAGCTCGCGTAAGTGCTTCATCTCCTCATTGAGATTGGCTTTGTATTGGTGAGCGAGTTTGAGCCAGATATCTTCTTTATTGGCATAGCTAGTGAGGATCTTCATCGCCTCATCTGCGGCACCTTTATCCAGCAGCATGAACACCAGATCCATGTCTTCATGTACCTGACGATCGAATTCATCTTTCACCCATTTGCTAAATGAGCTAGAGTTACCATCATTAATGCGTCCTTGTCTTTCGCAGTAAATAACGCGGGGTGCGCTAAAGTCCCGATATCTGCCCAGGAATTGTAAGCCGGACAGAATCCCTAGATTTCCCAGATGGAAATGGTAATGAGTGTTGAAATATCCAGCTAAATCGATACTGATCCCACTCTCCGCTGTGGGTGAGAGAATCACGATTTGGGGTGAGTACGTCTCTAGGTAAGCTTTGGGATTGCGAAAGAATAGTCCGACGGTATCATCGCGATCGGTTGTACCATCGATTCGACAGATATTAGCTTCGGGAATACCGATCCGGATCAGGGACTTTTCGAGGTTCTCGCAGTGTTTCTGGGTAGTAGCGGTAATTAACAGGTTCGCTCCAGTTAGGGCATCGTCGAGAATCGCACGGGTGACGGTAGATTTTTGGTTTACCATCCGCACGTTCATCTGGTTGCGGTAGGTATTCTCAAGCTTGTGGACGAAATCGAACTGCCGTAACTTCCGCAAGAAATCCAGCTCGGTATCACTGAGGTAAGCATCCAGCGCGACGACACCGTAACAATTCTTAACTAGCTCCTCAATATGTGCCAATCGAACTTGGCGCGAATCAGTGCCATCCTTGCGCCGTCCGGCTGTGAGCTTGCTGGTGAGCATATCGCTCAAGTCGGAAACGCATTCATCGAGGATGACAATCTTATTGCCCATCTGGGAGGGATCTAGTAATCCCGCCGAG